>NZ_JBIDAK010000020.1:0-153040 GCF_043202455.1 Kitasatospora sp. NPDC048194 | reverse complement strand
AGAACGACACCGTCCTCCACACCGAACTCGTCCCCGAGATCGCCGACGAGCCGAACTACGAAGCCGCCCTCACCGCCCTCAAGTAACCCCCGACGAAGCCGGGCTGAGCCACGCAGCCCTCGTGCCGCCCGCTCCCGGCCGGGAGCGGGCGGCACGAGGCGGCCGGACGGTGTCAGGCGACCGCACCTCACCCCGGCCCGGAGCCGCGGAAGTTCGGCGAGGATGACCGAGGATGCGGTCGCGCGGCTCACCGAGGGGCGAGCCGCTGATCGACCAGGTACTGCCCTGCGGTCAGCCCGACGGCCCGCCGTCGGCTGCCCGGGAGCACTCGAGCGCCGCGCATGCGACTGGACGAACCCGGCTGTTGCACAGCCGAGTTGGACCCGGCATGCGAACGGCGGCTCGGGAGGGCCGGATCAGCAGAGCAGACCGAAGCCGTACCCGCGCGCCTTGAGGCCGGACAGGATCGCCGGCAGCGCGGCGGCGGTCTGGCTGCGGTCACCGCCGCCGTCGTGCAGCAGGATCACCGAACCGGGGCGGACGGCGCCCAGGACCCTGGACTGGATCGCACCGGACCCGGGGCGGGACCAGTCGGCCGGGTCGACCGACCAGAGCACCACCTGCTTGCCCAGCCCCGCCGCCCGGGAGCGCACCGTGCCGTTGACCGCGCCGTACGGCGGACGCAGGCAGGTCGGGGTGCGGCCGGTCTGCGCGCGGATCGCCCGATCGGTGTTGCCCACCTGGGAGTTGAAGGTGGCGGCCGAGAGCCGGCGCAGGTCGGGGTGCGACCAGGAGTGGTTCTGCACGCTGTGGCCCTGGCGGGCGACCTGCCGGGTGACCGAGGGGTGGGCGGCGACGTTCTCACCGAGTTCGAAGAAGGTCGCGCGCGCGCCGTAGCGGTTGAGGATCGACAGGATCCGGGGGGTGTACACCGGGCTCGGGCCGTCGTCGAAGGTCAGGTAGACGACCTTGCCGCCGGCCGCCTCCGCGGGTGCGGCCGGCACGGCGACCGCCGCACCCGCCACGAGCGTGACGGCGAGGGCGCCGATCGCGGCCCGGGCCCTTCCAACTGCCCTGCGCCTGAAGGGTCGTACGGCCATACCAGCCCCCTGCGGTTCGGAACTCCCGGATGTCGAGCATTCTGCGCCCGACCGGACCGGGGCCGCGACCCGCCCGGGTCGAAAGGGGACGGAACCGGCCAGTCGCAGGGGGGGTTGAGCCCTGCGTGTGCTCCCGCGCCGCGGGCCACCCGGGCGGAGGCCTGACGCCGGGCGGAGGGGGCCGGTGGCGGGCCCCCTCCGCCCCGTGCGCGGGGCTCAGCCGACCATGGCCGCGAGCACGCTGCGCCAGTCCTCCCCCGGCTCCGGCTCCAGGGCGGCCGCCAGGGTGTCGGCCCGGTAGTGCCAGGGGCGGCACAGGTCCGGGTCGGCGTCCGGGCGCAGGTCCGGCGTGCTCTGCGAACCGAGCAGGCGGATCAGCTCGGCGGCGAAGTCCGTCCAGGAGACGTGCCCGCTGATCGCGTTGACGACCCGCCCGGCGGCCGGGTGGTCGGGCTGGAGACAGGCGGCGACGGCCCGGGCGAGGGCCGCCGAATGCACCCAGGCGGCGCCGTTCCAGGTGGACCGGTCGCCGGGGGCCGGGGCGGGCAGGACGACGGGGCGGCCGGCCAGGGCGGCCTGGTAGAGCTCACCGGTGGCACCCCAGCGGAGCTGGTCGCGCAGCCGCTGGTGCGGACCCCAGACGATCGGGGCGCGCACGGCGGTGACCGGGCCGCGCCCGTGCGCCTCGGCCGCTTCGAGGAGCAGCCGTTCGCAGTCCAGCTTGGCCTGCCCGTACGGGGTGACCGGCGCGCAGCTCGGGGCGCCCTCGGCGACCTCCGTACCGGGCGGCCGTCCGTAGGCGTCCACGCTGCTGACGAAGACGAACGGCCCGCCGGACCAGCCGTCCAGCAGGGCGCGCATGGCGGCGACGTCGACGGCGTGCTCGGTGAAGGTGCAGGCGGCGTGGACGACGGCGTCCACGCCCTTGACGGCACGGCGCAGGCTGTCCGGGTCGGACAGGTCCCCTTCGGCGATCTCGGCGCCGTTGAGGGCCGGCAGGTGCGCCGACTCGGGCCGGACCAGCACGCGGACCGGGCGGCCCTGGGCCATCAGCTCCTGGAGCACGGCTGCGCCGACGCCGCCGGTGGCGCCGGTGAGCAGCACGGTGCCGGTGCGGGCCTCGGCGCGGGCTTCGGCGCCGGGCCGGGCCCCGGTGCGGGCGAGGGCGGCGCGGCGCTCGTCCGCGCGGGTGGCGAGCAGGGCGGCGAGGGCGCGCGGGGTGCGCCGTTCCAGGATGTCGAGGCCGGTGAGCGGAAGTCCGAGGCGGGTGCGCAGCCGTTCGGCCAGCTGGACGGCGATCAGTGAGTGGCCGCCGAGGGCGAAGAAGTCGCCGTCGGCGGGCGGGACGCTGCCGAGCAGTTCACCGAAGGCCGTGCGGACCAGGTCGAGCGGGCCGGGCCGGTCGGCAGCGGTGTCGGGGGCGGTGGTCGGGGCGGCGCCGGGCAGCCGGTCGCGGTCGGCGGCGCCGGTCGCGTCGCGCGGGATGCGGTCCACCAGCGTGACGGCGAGCGGCAGTTCGGCGGCGGGGAGGCTGCGCCGGAGGGCTGCACGCAGCTCGCTGCCACTGGGGGCGACCGGGCCGCGCACGACCGCGTAGGCGAGCGGCGGGCCGTCGACGCCCTCGACCACGGCCGCCTCGGCGACCCGCGGGTCGGCCGAGAGCGCCTCGACGACGGGGTGCCGGGCGGCGACCAGGCGCCCGCCGGGCAGCTGGGACAGGGGCAGGTCCGCGTCGTCGGCCACCGCGCCGAGCACGGCGGCGAAGGCCTCCAGCAGCCGCGCCGCGGTGGTCTCGTCCAGCGCGTCCCGGTCGTGCTGGACCAGGCAGCGCGGCTGCGGCCCGTCCTCCAGCAGCAGGGCGAGGTCGAACTTGGCCAGTCCGAGGTCGAGGTCGACGTTCTCGGCCTCGAGCCCGGGCAGGGCCAGCGCGGTGACGGGCTGGACGAGGTCGCAGCTGACGGAGAGCAGCGGAGTGCCGTCGGCGCCGCGGGCGGCGGCGCCGAGGCGCTCGACCACCAGGTCGAAGGGCACCTGGTGGTGCTGCTGGGCGTCGAGCAGCGCGTCGCGGACCACGGCGAGCGCCTCGCCGAAGGTGTCGTGGTCTCCCAGCTCGGCCCGCACGGCGAGGGTGTTGACGCCGAGGCCGACGGTGCGGCGGAGCTCGGGCCGGGCGCGGTGGCCGCTGGCGCACCCGAGGGTGAGGTCGTCCTGCCCGGAGGCGGTGCGCAGGGTGGCGAAGGCGGCGGCGAGGACGACGGCGAACAGCGTGGCGCCGTGCCGCGTGCCGAGCCGGCGCAGGCCGTCGACGGTGGCGGCGTCGATCGGTGCGGCGTGCAGGGTGGCACGGCGTTCGCGGGCGCCGGGCGGTACGGGCCGCAGCAGCGGCAGCGGCCGGGCGCCGGCCAGGTGGGCGGCGCGGGCGTCGGCGGCGGCGGTGAGTTCGGCGTCGCGGGCGCGCTCCTGGCGGGCGTACTCGGCGTAGGGCAGCCCCGGCGGCGGGAGTTGGGGCTCCACGCCGTCGCGGGCGGCGGCGTAGAGGGCGGCGAGGTCGGCCGCGAGGACGGGCAGGGAGCCGCCGTCCACCGCGATGTGGTGGATCGTCAGCAGCAGGGTGTGGTCCTCGGGTCCGTGCCGCAGCAGCAGTGCCCGCAGCACCGGGCCGGCGGCGAGGTCGAACGGCCGGGCGGCTTCGGCGGCGATCCGGTCGGTCCAGTCGGTCCGGTCGGTCCGGTCCCGGTCGGCACCGTCACCGGCACCGCCGTCGGCACCGGCACCGGCACCGCCGTCGGCATCGGCGTCGGCCGCGTCGATGACGGGCAGCGGCACCGGGGCGGCCGGCTCGATCCGCTGGTACGGCTGCTCGCCCAGGCGCGGGTAGCGGGTGCGCAGGACGGCGTGCCGCTCGGTGAGGGCGGTCAGCGCGGTGGCCAGGGCCGCCGGGTCGAGCGGGCCGCGCAGCCGGGTGGCGATCGGGACGTTGTAGAGGGCGCCGCCCTGGCCGAGGCGGTCCATCAGCCACATGCGCTGCTGGGCGTGGGAGAGCGGGGCCGGGCCGCTCTGCGGTGCGGTCGGGCGCTCCGGCGCGGTGGCGGCGCGGCGGTCGCGGGCGCGGCGCAGTAGGTCGCTCTGGTCGGTGGTGCTCATCGGTCGGCTCCGGGGGTGTCGTCGGCGGCCAGCAGGGCGCGCTCCAGCAGTTCGGCCTGTCCGGCCACGGTGGGGTGGCCGAGGAAGTCGGCGAGGGAGAGCTCGACGCCCAGGTCCTCGCGCAGGTCGTCGACGACCCACATGGCGAGCAGCGAGTGGCCGCCCTCGGCGAGGAAGTCGGCGGCCGGGTCGGTGATCGGGCGCTCCAGGGCGCGGCTCCAGGCCTCGGCGACGACCTGCTGGATCGGGGTGAGCGCGGCCGCTCCGGCCGGCCGGGGGTCGGCGGTCGGGTCCGCGGCGGTGGCGAGCGCCCGCCGGTCGACCTTGCCGCTGCCGGTGAGCGGCAGCGCGTCGAGTACGGTCCAGGCGGTGGGCACCAGGTGGGCGGGCAGCCGGTCGGCGAGCCGGCCGCGCAGGGTCTCGACGGCCGGTCGGGCCCCCTCGGTGAGGACCAGGCAGGCGGTGAGCGCGGCGTCGGCCTGCCCGGCCCGGCGGACCACCACGGCCGCCTCGGCGACCTCGGGGAACTGCAGCAGGGCGTGCTCGACCTCGCCGGGCTCGATCCGGAAGCCCCGGACCTTCACCTGGTCGTCGGTGCGGCCCTGGAACTCCAGGGCGCCGTCGGGCCGTTGGCGCACCAGGTCGCCGCTGCGGTAGGCCCGGCCGTGACCCGGGAGCTCGCGGAAGCGCTCGGCGGTCAGTTCCGGCCGGTTCAGGTAGCCCTGGGCGAGGCGCCCGCCGGTGATCCAGAGTTCGCCGACCGTGCCGGGCTCCACCGGAGCGAGCCCCTCGTCGAGGACGAGCGTGCGGGCACCGCCGAAGGGCCGGCCGATCGGGACGGCGCCGCGGTCGCAGTCCGCGAGGGTGACCCGGTGCAGCGTGGTGAAGGTGGTGGCCTCGGTGGGCCCGTACACGTTGTAGAGCTCCAGCCAGGGGAAGGCCCGCAGCACCGCGCCGGCGTGCTCGGCGGACATCGCCTCGCCGCCGACGGCCAGGGTGCGGAGCACGCCGAAGATCCGGGACTGCTTGGCGGCCAGGTGGTGGAAGAGCGCGGTGGTGAGGAAGAGGGTGGTGACGCCGAACCGCTCGACGTCGCGGACGAGTTCCTCGGTGGAGGGCCGGTCGGCCGGGGCGACGGCGACGGCGGCGCCCCGGGCGAGCGGGGCCCACACCTCGAAGGTGGCGGCGTCGAAGGAGACGGTGGAGTGGAGGAGCACCCGGTCGCGCGGGCCGATGGCGAGCGCGTCGGGGGCGGTGACCAGGTCGGTGACGGCGCCGTGCGGGACGATCACGCCCTTGGGCCGGCCGGTGGAGCCGGAGGTGTAGTAGAGCAGGGCGGGCGCCGCCGCCTCGGCGGCGTCGGGCACCGGCTCCGCCGGGGTGGTCTCGGTGCCGCGCTCGGTCAGCACCAGGGTGCGCTCCTCGGGCAGTCCGGCCTCGGCGAGCAGCGCCTTGTCCCCGAGGACGAGCCGCACGTCCGCGTCGGCGGTCATCTCGGCGATGCGCGGGCGCGGGTAGGCCGGATCGAGCGGAAGGACGTGGCCGCCGGCCCGCCAGACGGCGAGCTGGGCGACGACGAGGCGGGTGGAGCGGGCGCAGAGCAGGCCGACGGCGCTGCCGGGGCCGATCCCGCGGGCGGCCAGGACGGCGGCCAACCGGCCCGCTGCTTCGAGGA
Organism: Kitasatospora sp. NPDC048194; assembly: GCF_043202455.1. NCBI lineage: Bacteria > Bacillati > Actinomycetota > Actinomycetes > Kitasatosporales > Streptomycetaceae > Kitasatospora > Kitasatospora sp. NPDC048194. Next base: position 147,121 of record NZ_JBIDAK010000020.1, on the reverse strand, counting down.
GTTCGCGGTAGGTGAGGACGGTGGTGCCGTCGGTCACGGCGAGTGCGTCGGGGTGGTCCTCGGCCTGCCGGGCGATCAGGGCGGGAAGCGTCGTCAGGTCGCGGCCGGTCGCCGGGGCGGACGAGGCGCTCAGGGTGGTGGGCGTCATGGCTGGTTCCCTTCCGGGCGCCCCGGCGGTAGGGCCGGGGCGCCCGCGGTCAGGAGGGGTCAGGGTTCGGGGCGTGCCCCGCGGTACGGCGTGCCCCGCGAGCGGCGCGCCGGCGGGGCGGCGTGCCGGCTCCGCAGGACACGCCCCGGGGAGGCGCGGTGAACGGTCAGGCGAGCGAGGCGCTGGGCATCCGCTCCTCGACCAGCCGCGCGATCGCCCGCAGGTCGGGCTGGCGCAGCAGCGGCGCGGCCCGCAGCCGGACGCCGTACTCGTCCTCCAGGGACTCCAGCAGCCGGGCGGCGGCGAGCGAGTTGCCGCCCGAGGCGAGGAAGTTGTCCTCCAGGCCGAGGTCGGCGCTGCCGATCAGCTCGCGGCAGAGCTTCAGCACCGTGCGCTCGACCGGGGTGGCACCCTCCTCGACCGCCGGGTCGCCGGGGTCCGCCGGGTCCGCGGTGGCCGCCGCCTCGGCGGCGAGCAGCGCCGCGCGGTCCACCTTGCCGTTGGCGTCCAGCGGGTAGCGGTCCACCAGCCGCAGGGCCGAGGGCACGGCCTGCTCGGGCAGCCAGGGCCGGACCGCCTCCAGCAGGCTCGCGGGCTCGGGGGCGGCCGCGGCTCCGGCCTCGGCGCCGTCCTCGGCCTCCACGAAGGCGACCAGCCGGACGCCGCCCGAGGCCACGGGCTGGGCGGCGACCACGGCCCGGCGCACCCGCGGGTCGCGCTCGAAGGCGGCCTCCACCTCGGCGGGCTCGATCCGCACCCCGCTGACCTTGACCTGGTCGTCGAGGCGTCCGTGGAACTCCAGCACGCCGTCGGCGCGCATCACCACCCGGTCGCCGCTGCGGTAGACCCGGTCGATGCCGTCCACGCCGGGCGGCACCCCGACGAAGCGGCGGGCGGTCAGCTCGGGGTCGAGGTACCCGGCGGCCAGGCCCCGGCCGCCGATCCGCAGCTCGCCGGCCTCTCCCCGGGGCACCGGGCGGCCCTGCTCGTCGGTGACCAGGACCACCGCGCCCGGGATCGGCAGGCCGATCGGCGGCGCGCCGTCGCCGTGGCCGCCGCCGGGGGCCATGGTGTGCACGGTGGTGGCGACGGTGGCCTCGGCGGGCCCGTAGGCGTTGTGGACGGTCGCGGTGACGTCCGGGCCCGGGGTGCGGCGCAGCCGGTCGCCGCCGATCATCAGGTGGCGCAGCGCCAGCCCGGTCGGCCAGGGCCGGGCGAGGAGGGGTTCGGCGAGCGGGGTGGGCAGTACGGAGACGGTGATCGCGGCGTCGCGGAACCAGTCGGTGAGCGCGGCGGCGTCCCAGCGGACGGCCTCGGGGGCGACGACGAGCGTCCCACCGGAGGTGAGGCCGGCCCACAGCTCCATCAGGTGGGGGTCGAAGGCGACCCCGATCAGCAGGCTGTGCCGGGCACCCGGGCCCAGGCCGGTCAGCTCCCGGTACCAGTGCAGCAGCGCCCCGAGCGCCGGCTCGGTGACGGCGACGGCCTTGGGGGTGCCGGTGGAGCCGGAGGTCAGCACCGCGTAGTGGGTGCCGGTCGGCACCTGGGCCTGCTCGCCGGGGGTCAGTGCGGCGAGCACCTCCCCCGCGGCGGGCAGGTCGAGCGCCAGCCGCTCGCCGCCCGGCGGCAGCACGTCGGGTTCGCCGACCAGGCAGGCGGGCCGCAGCTGCTCGGCGACGGCCTGCAGTCGCCGCTCGCCCGGGCGCGGGCCGAGCGGCAGGTGGACGGCGCCCAGCTTGGCGGCGGCCAGGGTGACGGCGACCAGCGCCGCCGACTGGCCGAGGCAGACGCCGAGCAGGTCGCCCTTGCCGACCCTGCCGCGCAGGGCCTCGGCGACGCCGTCGGCGAGGCGGTCGAGCTCGGCGTAGCTGTAGCTGCGCTCGCCGTCGATCAGGGCGGGCGCGTCGGGGGTGCGCTGCACCCAGCCGGTGAAGAGGTCGAGGACCGCGCCGTCCTGGTGCGGACGGCCGTATCCGATGCTCAGGGATTCCATCATTGTCTCTTGGCTCCAGACAGGTGACTGGCCGTCAGTTCAGGCCCATGGAACGGGCGATGATCACCTTCTGGACCTCGGAGGTCCCCTCGATGATCGTGGTCATCCGGACGTAGCGGTACAGGTACTCCAGCGGGTGGCCGCGCACCCAGCCGGTGGCGCCGTGCACCTGGAGCGAGCGGTCGACCGCCCGCACGGCGGTCTCGGAGGCGGTGAGCTTGGCGAGCGCCGCGTTCTCGGCGGACTCGGTGCCCTCGTCCACCAGCCGGGCGCAGGCCAGGGTGAGCAGCTTGGAGGCCTCCACCTCGGCACGGGTGGTCACCAGGTGCTCCTGGACGTGCTGGTACTCGCCGATCACCCGGCCGAAGGCGCGCCGCTCCCGGGCGTACTCGACGCCGACGCGCAGCGCGTACTCGGCGATGCCGTTGCACATCGCGGCGACGACCAGGCGGCCGCGGGAGAGGCTGTCCATGGCGAGGGCGGTGGCCGCCCCGATGCCCTCCTCGCCGCCGATGACGGCCTCCGGGCCGACGGTGACCCGGTCGAGCAGCAGCTCGAACAGCGGCTCGCCGGACATGCCCTCGTACCGCTGGCCGATCCGCAGACCGGGCTGGTCCATGGGCAGCACGAAGGCGGTGGCGCCGGCGGTCGGCCCGGCGCCGTCACCGAGGTCGGTGGCCGCGACGACCAGCGCGATCCCGGCGTGTTCGGCGTTGCTGACGAAGGTCTTGCGCCCGTCGAGCACCCAGGCGTCGCCGGTGCGCACGGCGGTGGTGGTCAGCCGGAAGGCGTCCGAGCCGGCCTGCGGTTCGGTGAGCGCCAGGCAGCGGGTCTGCTCGCCGCGCACCAGCGGGACGAGGTGCCGCTCGATCTGCTCCGGGGTGCCGTGCCGCAGCAGCGGGCTGGGGCCGTCGGAGCCGGCCAGCGCGTAGGGGGCGAGCACGCAGCCGCTGCGTCCGGCGGCGTGGTGCAGCAGCACGACGGCCGTGAACGGCATGCCGGCGCCGCCGAGTTCCTCGGGGTAGTCCCCGGCGTAGAAGCCGAGGGCGGCGGAGCGCTTGCGCACGTAGGCGCGCAGGTCGGCCGGGACCTGGTCGGCGGTCTCGGGCAACTCGGCGGCGAGCGGCACGAGCTCGCGGCGCACGAAGCTCTCGAAGGCGTCGACGAGTTCGCGGTGGCCGGCTTCCAGGACGCTGGAGGGGGCGCTCACTTCGCCCCTCCGGTGAGGACGCGGGCCTGGTCGGCGAGGACGGCGTGCCGGAACAGCGTGCGCAGCGGCGGCCGGCTGCCGAGGTGCGGTTCCAGGTAGGCGGCGAGCTGGGCGGCGAGCAGGGAGTGGCCGCCGACCTCGAAGAAGTGCGAGTCGGGGGTGAAGCGGTCGTGGCCGAGCACTTCGCGCCAGGCGGCGGCGATCAGCTCCTGGCCGGGGTCGGTGAAGGCGGTCGGCGCGGCGCTGGCCTGCGGCGCGGGCGTCTCGTCGGCGAGTCGGGCCAGGGCGGCGCGGTCGGGCTTGCCTCCGGGCAGCGTGGGCATCTCGGGGACGGCCGTCCAGCTGGCCGGGACGAGTCCGCCGGGCAGCCGGCGTGCCAGTGCCGCGTGCAGGGCGGCCTGGTCGGGGCGGTCGGTGCCCTCCAGGAAGCCGACCAGGCGGGGGCCGGTCCGCGGGTCGGTGTGCAGCAGGACGGCGCAGGAGCGGCCGCCGAGTTCCGCGGAGGCGGCGGCCTCGATCTCCTCCAGCTCGATCCGGTGGCCGCGCAGCTTGACCTGGTTGTCGGCGCGGCCGAGGAACCGCAGGCGCCCCTCGGTGTCGCGGTAGCCGCGGTCGCCGGTGCGGTAGACCCGGGCGCCGCCGAGCGCCGGGACGGTGGTGAAGCGGGCGGCGGTGGGCTCCGGCAGGCCGACGTACCCTTCGGCCAACAGGGCTCCGCTGACGACGAGTTCGCCGACGCACCCGGCCGGGAGCGGGCGCAGCGTCTCGTCGAGCACGTGGATCCGGGCGCCGTCGATCTCGGTGCCGAGCGGGATCTCGCCGTCCTCGGCGACGTCGGCGGCGGTGACCTGGTGGACGGTGGAGGTCACGGTGGCCTCGGTGACGCCGTAGGCGTTGAGCACGGTGGTGGCCTCGGTGAGGTCGGCCAGGGCGCGGGCGGGCAGCCGCTCGCCGCCGAGGACGAGCAGCCGGGGCGACCAGCGGCCGTCCTTCAGCGCCTCGCGCAGGTCCTCGCGCACGCCGAGCAGGTAGCTGGTCGGCAGGTTGGCGACGGTGACGCCGCGGGCGGCGAGGACCGCCACCAGTTCCGGGCCGGTGGGCACCTCGCGCTGCGGCACCACCAGCGCGGCGCCGACCGCGAGCGCGGGCAGCACCTCCTCGAGCGCCACGTCGAAGGACGGCCGGGCGAACAGCAGCACCCGGTCGGCGGAGGTGAGTTCGTAGCGCGCGGCAATCGCGGCGACGTACCCGGCCAGCGCCTCGCGGCCGACCAGGACGGGCTTGGGCACGCCGGTGGAGCCCGAGGTGTGGATGACGTAGGCGGCGCCCTCCAGCACGGCGGCGGGGCGGGCCTCCGGGAAGGCGGGGCCGTCCAGCAGCGCCGGGGTGACGCCCTCGGCGGGCAGGGCGAGCGCGCTCTGCCGGGTGGCCAGGACGAGGGCGGGGGCGAGCCGCTCCAGCAGCAGGCCGAGCCGGGCGGCCGGGTCCTCGGTGGACAGCGGCGCGTAGACGGCCCCCAGGCGCAGGCAGGCGAGCAGGGCGACCACGCTGTCGGCGCCGCGCGGCAGCACGGTGGCCACCGGCTGCCCGGCGGTGACCCCGGCGGCGCGCAGCCGGTCGACCAACTCTCCGACCCTGCGGTTCAGTTCGCCGTAGCTGATCCGCTCGGTGCCGGCCAGCAGGGCGAGCGCGGCGGGGTCGTGGGCGGCGGCCGGGTCGAGCCCGACCGGGGTGACCGGCACGGCCGGCGCGGCCTCGGGCGCGGGGACGAGATCGGCGAGCGGCACCTGCGGGCGGTCGAGGTAGTCGCGCAGCAGCTCCAGCAGCCGGTCGGCCAGCAGCATGGCCTCGGCCTCGCCGAAGAGGTCGGCGTCGTAGTCCCAGACCAGGGTCATCCCGGCGGCGCCGTGCTTCTCGCCGACGACCCGGCGGTCGTCGGGCAGCAGCACCAGGTCGAGGTCGAAGCGGGTGGTGCCGGTGTTGAAGCCCTCGTAGAGCGAGACCTCCAGGCCGGGCGCCTGGACGTCGGGCAGCGCGGCGTCGTGCGCGCTGAACATCACGTTGAACAGCGGGTTGTCGGCGCCGCCGGTGTGCAGCCCGAGGCGGCGGGTCAGCTCCTGCACCGGCAGGTCCTGGTGCGGCAGGGCCCGCAGCAGGACGTCGGTGGTCTCGTCCACGGCCTCGGTGCCGGGCGCGGCCGGGTCGAGCCTCAGGCGCAGCGGCACGGTGTTGACGAACATGCCGACGGTGCCCTCGAAGCCTTCGGGCCGGTTGCCGACGGCCGTGCCGACGACGATCTCCCGGTGGCCGCTGTGCCGGCGCAGCAGTTCGGTGAACAGGGTGAGCAGGGTGCTGAACGGCGTGTGGCCGTCGGCCTTGCTGCGTTCGCGCAGCGGCCCGGCGAGGTCGGCGCCGATCGACTGGCGCAGCTGCCCGCCGCGGTGGCGCCGCTCGACACCGAGCTTGGCCAGTCCGGGCAGGGTGACCTCGCGCGGGGCGTCGGCCAGTTCCCGGGTCCAGAAGGCGAGGGCGCGCTCGCGGGCCGCCGGGTCGACGGCGCGGCGGGCGTGCTGCTCGTACGAGGGCGCGGTGGGCAGCTCGTACGGCTGGCCGAGGACGTGGGCGCGGTAGACGGTGAACAGGTCGCGCAGCAGGATCGCGAAGGAGTGGCCGTCGTGGACGAGGTGGTGCTCGACATGGATCAGCCGGTGGTGGTCCTCGCCGAGCCGGACCAGGTGCCAGCGCAGCACCGGCGCGCGGAAGGTGTCCAGCGGCTCCTCGGCCTCGGCGGCGAGCAGGCGGCGGAAGGCGGCCTCCGGGTCGGCGTCGGCGGTGTAGTCGCTCTGCCGCAGCTCGGGGCGGCAGTCCGCGGCGACCCGCTGGCCGGGCAGGCCCTCCGGGCGGGCCACCAGCTCCAGCCGCAGGCCCGGGTGGTGGTCGAGGACGGCTGCGAGGCCCGCGTACAGCGCGTCCCGGTCGAGGGTGCCCCACAGGTCGAGGACGGCGGTGAAGTTGTAGGCGCGACTGCCGGGCAGCATCTGCTCGTGCAGCCAGACGATCTCCTGCGAGGGAGAGAGTGCGAACATGGGTGATTCCCTTGTGTGGTGGACGGGTTGGCACCGGGGTGGCCGGGCGCGGGCGTGGGGTGGTCCCGGCACGGTCGGGTTGGGGTCCGGTCGCAGCGGGGTGGGGGTGCGGCCGGGGCTCGGGGGGGCTGGGGCTCGGGGGCTGGGGACCCGCGACGCGGGGCGCGAGGGCCTGGGGGCGGGCGGCGGACGGGCGGTCTACGCCAGGTGGCGGCGCAGGACGGCGAGGAGCCCTTCGAAGGCGGCCTCGGCGTCGGCGGCCGGGAAGCGGTCGCTGTCCCAGGCCAGGCGGACCAGCAGGTCCTGGCCGTGCTCGGCGGCGACGGCGAGCGGCGCGGCGAGCGGCCGTCCGGCGAGGTGGACCTCCCGGCCGGCAACGCCGCCGAGCACCAGCGGCGGGCGGCGGCGCATGTCCTCGAGGGTGAGCATCGCGTCGAGCGCGCCCGACCAGGGCGAGCCCGCGGTACGGGCAGCGCGGACGACCTCGTCGAAGGGGGTGCCGGCGTGGTCGAGGTCGTCCCACCAGGCGTCGCAGAGCTCCTCCAGGTCGGCGGCGGGGCGCGGCGGGACGGGGTGCACCAGGGTGTTGAGGAAGCAGCCGAGCGCGGCGGGCGCACCGGGCGGGCGGCCGCCCCAGGGGTAGCCGAGCGCGAGCGGGCCGTCCGCGCGGTGCAGCCGCCGGGCGGCCGCGCCGACGGCGTCCAGCAGGGCGGGGAAGACGGCGCTGCGGGCGGCGCCCTGGGCGCCGGGCAGCCGTTCGGTGAGCATGCCGGTGGCCGTCGCCGCGCCGCCGCCCGTCCCGACCAGGGTGCCGAGGCGGCGGCCCCAGTGGGCCTGGGCGGCGGGGCCCGCGGCGGCCTCCTCGGCGGCCAGCTGGAGTTCGACGGCCTCCCGGAAGTCGGCCGTGGCCTGCCGGTCCGGGCCGGGCGCGGGCGGTTCGTCGCGCTCGTAGGCCGCGGTGAGCTCGCCGATGAGCGCCCCGAGGGACTGCTCGTCGCAGGCCGCGTGGTCCAGCGCGAGGGCGAGCAACTCCTCCGGGGCGTCCGGGTCCTGGGCGACCAGCAGGCGCAGGGCGGGCCCGTCGAGGGGCCAGTCCAGCAGGGCCGCGCGCAGCGCCGGCGCGGCGCCGCCGTGGTCGGCGACCGGGATCCGGGCGGCCTCGACGGAGGGTCCGCCGGCCCGCAGCACGGGGGTGCCCCGGACGGTCGCGAAGCCGCCGCACAGCGCGGGGTGGCGGGCGGCGACGGCGGCGGCCGCACGGCCCAGCCGGGCCGCGTCCACGGTGCCGCGGGGGAAGGCGAAGAACAACGGGACGATGTCGGAGCGGGTCAGCGGGGCGAGTCGGCGGGTGATCAGGAACCGTCGCTGGGCACCGGTCAGCGGGAGCAGCTCCACCGGGGAGTCGGCGGCGGCGGAACGGTACCGGGCGAGGTAGGCGGCGGTGATGCTGGCGTGCACGGAACGGTCTCCGGTCTCCGGTTTCGGTTCGGGTGTTCGAGTGCTCGGGGCTCGGGTGCTCGGGGCTCGTGGCCGGAACGCGGCCGCGTCAGGAGGTGGTCGGGCTCGCGGCGGACTGCCGCCGAGAGTCGGCGTCGGGGGTCGTCGGGTCGAGGCCGTCCCCGGCGGGCGCCGTGGCGGCGGCCTGCCCCGCGTCCTGGCCCTGGGCCCGGTCCTGGGCCTGGTCCTGGTCCTGGTCCTGGGGCTGCGTCGTCGGGAGGTCGCGCATCCGGCGCAGCGGTGACAGCAGCAGCGGCACCGGCACCAGCAGGAAGCCCACCGCGCAGAGCCACAGCGCCTCGCGCGGCCCGAACCGGTCCGCGACGAACCCGCCGCCGAGGGCGCCGAGCGGCATCGTGCCCCACACCAGGAAGCGCATGGTGGCGTTCATCCGGCCGAGCAGCTCGGGCGGGCAGACGCTCTGCCGGAAGCTGACCTGCGCGACGTTGTAGGCCACCGCGCCGAACAGCACCACGCCCGCGCCGAGGCCGAACAGCCACCCGCCCGCGCCGCCCTCGGACAGCGGCCACAGCACCGCGAACGGCGCGGTCACCAGCGCGGACAGCCAGATCAGCCGGGCCTGGCCGACCCAGCGGGCCAGCCGCCCCGCGCACAGCGCGCCCGCCAGCCCGCCGACGGCCGAGGCCGACAGCAGGGCGCCGATGGCACCGGGCGACAGGTCGAGCACCCGCACCCAGAAGACCGTCTGGACGGCCATCAGCACGGCGGCGAACAGGTTCGAGGTGGCGGTGGCCGCGGCGATCGCCCGCAGCAGCGGGTGGCCGAGGACGAAGCGCACGCCCTCGGCGACCTCGGCGCGCAGCGAGCGCCCGGGTTCGGGCTCCGGCCGCGCCTCCTCGACCCGGATCCGGGCGAGCAGCAGGGCGGAGGCGAGGTAGCCGCAGGCGTCCGCGACGATGGCGAGCGGCGCACCGAGCAGCTGCACCAGCCCGCCGCCGAGGCCCGGCCCGGCGATCTGCGCCGAGGATCGGATCGTCTCCAGCGCACCGTTGCCGCCGACCAGCTGCTCGCGCGGCAGGACGGCGGGCAGGAACGACTGGTGGGCGACGTCGAAGAAGACCGTGGCCACCCCGGTGACCAGCGCGACCAGGTACAGCTGCGGCATGGTCAGCACGCCGAGCACCGCCGCCGGCGGGATCGAGCCGACGGCGATGCAGCGCACCACGTCGGCGCGGATCAGCACCGGCAGCTTGCGCATCCGGTCCAGCCAGGCGCCGGCCGGCAGGCCGACCAGCAGGAAGGCCGCGGTCTCGGCGGCGGTCAGCAGGCCGACCTCGAAGGGTGAGGCGTCGAGCACCACCACCGCCACCAGCGGCAGGGCGACCAGGGTGACCTGACTGCCCGTCTGGGCCGCCGCGGCTCCGGTCAGCAGGAGCCGGAAGTCACGGTGGCCGAGCAGACCGGCCGGGCGGGGGCGAAGCGTCTCGTTCATCGGTGCGACTCTCGGTCACCTCTTCGACACGCGGCAACCGCTGGGTTCGTTTCCGGACGAACCCCGGGTCGGCCGGATCCCGCCATTGTCGTGACCCCGGCGCGCCCCTCCCCCGCGCCCCCGCGCGCCCCGGCGGCGATCTCCCGCGGCACCGCGCCCGCTCGTCGGCCAGGGACGCCCGGCTCAACAGGGGATTCCCGTCGCCGACGGCGTCGACTGTCCATTTCACCGTCCGATATCCGGACGTCCGGTTTCCGGCCAACGGAGGGCGCGGGTCAACTTGGCCGGATTCCGTGGAGCACCCACCTGCCGCAACCTCGCCGTGATATCGGGCGTGGTCGAGCCGCGTCGCGCACCGCCCGCCCACCGCCCCGGTACGGCCCTGGTCCGCCGCCGGCCCGGAGTGTCCCGCCCGGGCGCTACCCGGCGCGGCGACGGGTCACCGCGAGCAGTGCCATGTCGTCGTCCCGGGGCCCGCCGGTCCACCGCGCGACGTCCGCCACCAGCGCGTCCAGCACCTCCCGCGGCCCCGCGAAGGGCCCGAGCGGCGTCAGCCCCGGCACCGGGTCGTAGAACTCCCCGGCCGCGTTCCGCGCCTCGGTCACCCCGTCCGTCACCAGCAGCAGCGTGCAGTCGGGCGGGAAGGCCCGGGTCTGCGGCCGCGGCCGCGCCACACCCAGCACGCCCATCCCGAGCGGCAGCCCCGGGTCGGCCGCGTCCCACCGGCGCACCGGCTGCTCCCCGTCCAACAGGTACGGCCCGGGGTGGCCGCAGTCCAGGGTGCGCGCCGCCGCCTCCCCCGGCGGGAACTCGACCAGCAGCGCCGTGATGAAGCCCTCCAGTTGCAGTTCCTCGCTCAGCTGGGCGCTCTCCCTGGTCAGCGAGCGCTCCAGCGCATCCGCGAGCTCGCCGAGGTCCGGAGCGCGGTGCGACTCCTCCCGGAACGCCCCCAGCAGCACCGACACCGCTCCCACCGCGTGCAGCCCCTTGCCCCGCACATCGGCGATCAGCACCCGCACCCCGAACGGAGTCGTCTGCAGCGCGTACGCGTCCCCGCCGATCAGCGCCTCGTCCTGGGCGGCCCGGTAGCAGGCCGCGACCTCCAGCTCCCCCACCCGCCCCGGCGGCTCCGGCAGCACCGCCCGCTGCGCCGCCTCCGCCACCGACCGCACCCGCGCCAGCCGCCGCCCGTGCCGCGCCAGCACCCGGTTCACCCCGACGCCGAGGAGCGCCGTGAACACCGTGTTGCCCAGCTCCAGGTAGCCGGCCGTGGTCCCGATCGTCCCGTCCTGCGAGGACAGCACGATGATGCCCACCACGTTCGCGATCCCGACCGCCACCGTGTCCCGCAGCGTCAGCAGCGCGCCGGCGAGCACGGCGGCAGCCGCCAGCAGCGGATCGCCCCAGTAGTCGGCCGTGTCCAGCGAGTTCCACAACAGCCCGCCGGCGACCACCAACCACGGCGCGACCCGCACGTACAGCGGCCACTGCACGGACCTCGGGGCCATCGGCGACCTGGCTCCCGTCTCGCCACGCACCCGGATGGGATTCCTTTCCGATCGTAGGCACGGCGGTGCCGGCGGCGCAGGTCCGCCGGCGGCGAGGGCCCAGGTCCGGCGGCGGCGAGGGTCCGGTCCGGCGGCGCAAGGGGCGGCAGCACCGGGCGGGCCGGGGCGACGGCCGCCGGGCCGCCCCGCCGGGCGCCTCACCCGGCCCGTACGAACCGCTCCGCCCCGTCCCCCGCCAGCAGCCCGGGCGGCAGCCGCCGGCCGTACGCGACCAGCAGCAGGTGCTCGGCCCGGCCCTCCACCAGCAGCCCTCCCTGCCCGTACGACCACTCCGCGTCCGTCGCCCGCAGCCGCACGCCGTCCAGCCGGGCGCCGAAGAAGCGGACGCTGCGCGCCGAGACCGTGCCCAGCAGGGCGGCCGCGCGGGCCGTCGGCAGCCGGGCGGGCAGCCGGAGGGCCACCGTGATGTCGAGGCCGTGGACGGCATCGTGGGCGAGGGCCGCGATCCGGCCACCCACCGGGGGCCGCCAGGGATGGTCGGCGTGGTCGGCCATCGCCGCCGCGAGTTCCCGGTCCCCCAGCGCGGCGGCGTCGCGGCGGGCGACCCGGTCCGCCATCCGGTGCAGGTTGCCTCCGGAGCGGGCCAGTTCCCAGGCCGTCCGCGCCGTCGAGTAGCGGAACCCGGTGCTCAGGTGGGCCGCCACCTCGCGCACCCGCCAACCCCCGCACAGCGACGGGGCGTTCCACTGCTCGGCGGTGAACCCGCCGAACAGCGCGGCGAGTTCCCGGCGTTCCGCCGCGATCTGCTCGCGGACCCACTCCACACCCTGTTCAAGCTGCGCGTTCTCCATGGCTCCAGCCTGCGGCCGGGGCCGCCCGCCCGTCCAAGACCGGCTGGTTCTGCCACCTATGATCAGCGGTTATGGAACTCCGGCAGCTCCAGTACTTCGTCACCGTCGCCCAGCACGGCAGCTTCACCCGGGCGGCCGAGCTGCTGCACCTGAGCCAGCCCGGCGTGAGCGCCCAGATCCGCCGGCTGGAGCGGGAACTGGGCCATCCGCTGCTGGACCGCTCAGGACGGGCCGTCCGGCTGACCCAGGTCGGCGAGGCGGTACTGCCGCACGCGCAGGCCGCGCTCGCCGCCGCGTCGGCGGCCCGGCAGACGGCGCGGGAGTTCGGCGGGCTGCGGCGCGGGCACGTCCGGCTGGGCATGGTCGCCGGGGCGGCGCTCACCCCGCCGTCCGCCCTGGGCTCCTTCCCCGGGCTCGCCACCACCCTCGCCGCCTTCCGCCAGGAGCACCCCGGCATCGACTTCTCGCTCGCCGAGGACACCACCGGGCGGATGCTGGCCGCGCTGCGCGAGGGGCAGCTGGACCTCGCCGTGATCGGCCTGCCCACCACCGCGAGCGGCCGCGAGGGCGACGACGGCTGGACGGCACTGACCGGTCTCGCCCTGCACACCGTGCTGGACGTCCCGCTGGTCGCGGTCTGCGCCGAGGACCACCCGCTGTCCACCGCGTCCGACGGCCCGCTGCCCGTCGCCGCGCTCGCCGGGCACGCCCTGGTGGGCACCCCGCGCGGCACCGGCCTGCGGACCGCCCTGGAGGTCGCCCTCGCCGAGGCGGGCACGACCCCGATGGTGGCCGTCGAGGCGGCCGCCCCACCCCAGTTGGCCGAACTCGTCGCCCACGGGCTGGGCGTCGCGCTGCTGCCGGACCCGGGGCCCGTCGCCGGGTTGCGGGTCCGGCAGCTGAGCGATCCCGTGCCGCGCGTACGGATCGCCCTGGCCTGGCCGGCGGGGCGGCGGCCGCCGGCGCCGACCGCCGCCCTGCTGGACCATCTGCGGGCCGCCTACCCGGGGCCCGACGACCGCGTGTCCCGCGCCTGACGACCGGCCGACCGCAGCCCGGAGGAGCGGCGGGGGCCCTGTCGGCCGACCGGCTACCCGGTCACTGCCGCACCGTCGCCGATGTGGAGCACCGCGACCGCCCCCTCGAAGCTCGACCGGTCGAAGGAGTAGCCCTGCTGCGGCGCCGTGTCCGTGCGGGGGCGGGCGTCCCCGAGTTCCGGCGCTCCCACCAACTCCCATGCGGTGCCGGGCCGTTGCAGCATGGCCTCGTACGTCCCCGGGGCCGGCTCGGCGAGTCCCAGCGCACCGCTGCGCCCGAGGCTGCCGGCCACGAACAGGTACCGCCCGCCCAGCAGCGGGCGGAGGATGCGGCCCGCGCCGTTCCAGCGGCAGTGTAGCTCTCCCGACCAGGCGCTCACGGCCTGCTGGAGGTGCGCGTTGTGGGCGAACACCACCGTGGGTCCGCGCTCGGCCTCGGCGGTGCGGATGTCGAGCAGGTTCTCGGCCATCAGCGCGTCCCGCAGCCCGAGCAGGCCGGAAACCCGCTCGTCCGGCCCGAGCCCCTGGATCGCCGCCTGCGCGTGGTACCGCAGCAGCCCGAGCCCGGCCCGCAGGTGCGTTCCGGCCCGGAGCCACGCGGCTCGGGAGCCTGCTTCGATCAACTCCGGTGCCCGTACGTACAGCTGGACCAGCAGGTCGTCGGCGACGCGGCGCAGCTGTGCGGCCTCGGGCGTGGCTCCGGGTGAGCTCGCCGCGTCCAGCACCGCCTGCTCGCTGCTCCAGCGTTCGTCCTCGCCCGCCAGTGCGGCGATGTCGAGGTCGAGCCCGAGGTAGTCGCGGGCGTGTTCGAGGTAGCGGCGCGGGCTGGGGGCCATGGTGTTCTCGGTCGGGGCGTCGAAGCCGTGGAGGGCCAGCCGCTCCCCCGGCGCCCGGTCGCGGTTGAACTCGCGCATCCAGGCGACGAGTCGGCGGTTGCCGGCCTGGCCGCCGAAGCCGTGGCTGAAGCCGTCGGCCAGCACCTCGTCGAGGGTGCCCGCACCGCCCTGGACGTAGTCGTCCACGAGGAGCGCCGCCACCCGGTCGGTCTCCAGGGCGATCGAGCGGTAGCCCCGCTCGACCAGTTGGGCGAAGAGCTGGTTGCGGACCAGCCCGAAGGCCGGTTCCTGGTGGGTCGGCTCGCCGAGCGCGAGCAGTTCGCAGGAGGGGGTGAGGAAGTCTCGGATGTCCTGACTCATGAACCTCAAGCGTATCCTTGAAGGATCGGTTGAGACTTTTCCTGCTGTTCTCGCTCAACCACCGGGGAAAGCCTCAAACGGAGGTCAACGTCATGCGGCCCGCCGACCTCGCGCGCGAGCACGGCCTGTCGACCCAGGCCGTCCGCAACTACGAGCGGGACGGTTTCCTGCCGCCCGCCGAGCGCACCGCCGGCGGCTACCGCATCTACACCGAGCGGCACGCCGCCGCCCTGCGCGCCTACCTCGCCCTGGTGGCCGCGTACGGGCACGCGACCGGCGGCGTGATCATGGCCTCGGTGAACGCCGACCGGCTGGACGAGGCGCTGACCGCCGTCGATCGCGGCCACGCCCAACTGCTGCGCGACCGGGAGACCCTGGCCACCGTCCGCCGGGCCGTCGACCACCTGACGGCCCAGCCGGCCCCCGAGGACCGTCCGGCCGTCCCCGGCCCGCTCAGCATCGGCGAACTCGCCCACCGGCTCGGCCTCACCCCCGCCACCCTGCGCACCTGGGAGGCGGCCGGCATCCTCACCCCCACCCGTGACCGCCCGGGCGGGCACCGGACCTACCACCCCGAGGACCTCCGCGACGCCGAACTGACCCACCTGCTGCGCCGCGGCGGCTATCCCCTGGCCCACATCGCCACCGTCATCCGCCAGGTCCGCACGGCGGGCGGCACGGGCGGCCTGGCCGAGGCCCTCGAAGGCTGGCAGGACCGGCTGACGGCCCGCGCCCGGGCGATGCTGACGGCGGCGGCACGACTCGACGCCTACCTGTCCGCGAGGTAGCGCTCGTCCTGGTTCCGGCGCAGTTCCGCAGCGGCAGGGGGCCGGTCCTCACCCTCCGTACGGCAGGCGCGGGTTGCCGCCTGCCGCCGATGCGGTCCTCGACCGGGGCAGGGGTGGAGAGCACCGGCGACAGGCGTCGTTCCGCCGCGTCTCCCTCTGGAGGACGGAACGGTCAGCCGTCGGCCGGGCATGCGGAAGCGGGATGCAGGGGCCCAGCCGGCGGAGGGTGGAAGCGTCAATGTGAGCGCTCACAACAATGGTTAACGCTAACAATCATGGTGTCAAGGGAGGCCGACCGCCGGACCCTCCCCGGCTCGCGCGCCGGGCCTCCTGTCCTGCCGCTCGAGGGGTGAGCGGCAGGGCGGTCCCTGCCCCCGCCTCCTCCCCGCCTCGGGCCCGTCGCCGGTGTTCCCCCGCTCCCCGGGGGATGCAACAGTTCCTCGGGAACATCACGGGGAGGGGCGGGGAATGACGAGCGCGGTGGTCACGCTGCTGGTGGCGGTCTTCGGCGTCACGGGCACCCTGTTGGCACCGTGGCTGGCCCAACGGGCTCAGGCCGGGGCGGCGCAGCAGGACTTCGAACGCCAGCAGGCGGCGGCTCAGGCGCAGTGGGACCGCGAGCTGCGGAAGGAGGATCTGGCCCAACGGCGCGCGTGCTACATGGCCACCAACGCGGCCTACCGCCGCTACCGGGTCGCGATCATGAACCTCCTCTGGTACTCGCACCAGGGCGCCGTGACCGACCAGGAGCGGGAGGCGCTCGAACAGGCCCGCCACGCACACCACGCGGCCTTCGCGGAGGCGCAGATGATCGCCACGCGGCCGGTCCTGGCGCAACTGGACGCCGTCACCCAGGCGTTGTCCGAGGCGTACCACAGCGATGTGCCTCCACGAGGGCAACCCCGTGCCGGACGGTTCGTTCGACGAGATCCGCGAGTACCTCACGTGGCTCTGGGAGCGGTGGGAGGAGATGCGCGGCGTCATGCGCGCCGACCTCGGCGTCGACCTGGACCCGGACCTGGACCCGGACCAGGGCGCCGGCCCGCGCACCGAGGGCGGCGGCGCGGAGGACTGAGATCCGTACGCCGCGCGCCGGTCCTGCGGTCGGCGGAGCGGCAGCGCGGACCACGGCACCCGTACGCGGCCCCGGCCCCTGTCCTGAGCCCCAGATCCGTTGTCGAGTCAATTCCTCCGCCTGGCGGCCGCTCCCACCCGGCCGAGGGAGCGGTCGGGGAGGACGACGAGGAAGAGCAGGCCGGCGCCGCCGAGCATGAACAGCGCGAGGTGGTGCAGACCGCCCGTGGTGGCGCCGTGCGGGAAGTACGCCGCGTTCGCCGCCGAGGCCGCCATCGCGCCGAGGTACATGAAGGTGCGCAGCAGCCCGGCGGCGGAGGCGATGGCCGCGGGATCGGCCTGGTGGTACAGCGCGGCCTGGTTGCCGAGCCCGGTCAGCCCCTGGGGGACCCCGGCCAGCAGCCCGACGGCGACCAGCAGCACCACCGGGCTCGCCGGGTCCAGCAGCAACAGGGCGGCGGCGGCCGCCATCTGGAAGACCGATCCGGCCACCAGCTTGCCGCGCACCGCCGGGCTGCGGCCGGTGACGGCGGAGACCGCGAGGCCGGTGAGCGAGAGCGGCAGCAGGACCAGTCCGGCGGTGGCCGCACCCAGGCCGCGTCCCTCCTCCAGCCACTGGGTGTAGCCGTACAGGAAGGCGTAGGTGCCGGTGTTGCCCAGGACTTGGCGCAGGTACGTCGCGACCAGCGGACGGTTGCGGGCGAGCGCCCGCAGGTCGATGAAGGGGGTGCGGGTCCGCGTCTCGCGGACGGCGAAGCCGGCCGCGGCCAGCACGGTGAGCACCGGCAGGTACCAGCGCGCGGTGCCGGGCTTCATCACGAAGAGCATCAGCGTCAGCAGGAGGGCCGCGAACAGGGCGATGCCGGTGTGGTCGAGCCGGTCCCCGCGGTCGCGGCGCGGCGCGGCAGCGGGCAGCCGGGAGAGCCCGAGGGCCAGGCACGTCAGCGACAGCGGGACGTTGACGGCGAAGACCGTCCGCCAGCCGCCGAGACCGATCAGCAGCCCGCCGAAGGTCGGCCCGATCACGGCGACGGTCTGGCCCGCGACGGCGAGCGCGGTGAGGACGCCGGTGGGGCTGCTCCGGCCGGTCCGTTCGGCTTCGCTGCGGGTCAGGTGCATCGCGGCCGGGTAGGCGGCCGAGGTGCCGAGGCCGAGCAGCACCCGGGCGGCGACCAGCAGCCCGAGCGAGGGCGCCAGCGCGCCGAGCAGTCCGGCCAGGCCGACCAGGGCCGTTCCGGCCAGGTAGAGCCGGCGCGGCCCGTGGTCGTCCACCAGCCGGCCGAGTACCGGTTGGCCGACGGCGGTGGCGAGGTAGAGCGCGGTGACCAGCCAGGCGGTCTCGGCGGGCGGCGCGCCGAAGGCGATGCCGACGGGGACGAGGGCGACCGCGATCATCGAGGAGTTGATCGGGTTGAGCACCGAACCGAGCACCATCGGGGCGAGCAGCCGGCGGTTGAACTCCCCGGCCGGCGCGGGTCGTTCGGGGCGGCGCCCGAAGCGCTGGCCGCCCGGCGGCCGGCGGCGGGCGCGGAGCCGGGCCAGTAACGTCGCGGAGCCGCTCATCGCGGGGCCGCTCATCGCCGGTTCAGCCGATCGATCAGCGGCAGCGCCGCCAGCATGGTGGCGCGCTCGTCCTCGGAGAACTCCTCCCGCAGGGCCCGGGCCAACCACTCCTCGCGCGCCCGGCGGCTGTCCGCGATCCACGCGAGCCCCGCCTCGGTCAGGCTGACCAGTTGCCGGCGGCCGTCGTCGGGGTCGGGCCGGCGCCCGACCAGGCCGTGCTCCTCCAACGCCGCCAGGGTGGCGGCCATCGACTGCGGGCGGACCCGCTCGGCGGCGGCCAGCGCGCTGGGGGAAGCCGGGCCCTCGCCGATCAGTCGGCTGAGCACGGCGGTCTGGGAGGGGGTGAGTTCACTGCCGGCCTGGATCTTCTCCAGGAGGGTGCGCCGCAGCCGGCTGAAGACGGCGCGCAGCTCCCGGGCGGCCACCGAGGCCGACTCGGTCGGGTCGGCTACGGATTCGGGCGCGGGTGGAACGGCTCGCTTCTCGGTCACCGTTCCACGCTAATTTCATCAGGCCAGCCTGTCCAGTCTTGCTGTATATTTTTATCCGAAGCCCTGGTTCCCCCACCGACGCGCCAGGAGGAGCCCCGCGCCCGGCGATAATGGCGTGATGATCGACAAGCAGCTCCGCATCGTCCTCGCCGAGGATTCGGTGATCCTCCGGGACGGCATGGTCGAGCTCCTGACCGCCCGCGGCTGCACGGTGGTCGCCACCGCCGGTACGGGCCCCGAGCTGGTGGCCGCCGTGGCGGAGCACCGGCCCGACGTGGCCGTGGTGGACATCCCGATGCCGCCCACCCACACCGACGAGGGCATCCGGGCAGCGGTGGAGATCCGGGCGGCATCACCGGGGATCGGGATCCTGGTCTTCTCGCAGCACGTGGAGACCGCCTGGGCGGCCCGGCTGCTCGCCGACGGCGCGGCCGGCATCGGCTATCTGCTCAAGGAACGGGTGGCCCGCACCGCCGAGTTCGTCGACGCCCTGCACCGCGTCGCCGACGGCGGCACGGCGCTCGACCCGGAGATCGTCAACGGGCTGATGCACGGAGGGCGGCGCGGACGCGTGGACTCGCTCACCGCCCGCGAACGGGAGGTGCTGGAGCTGATGGCGCAGGGCCGTTCCAACCGCTCGATCGCCGGGCTCCTCACGGTCTCGGAGCGGGCGGTGGAGAAACACGTGGCGGCGGTGTTCACCAAGTTCGACCTGCCCGCGACGGATGCCGACAACCGGCGGGTCAAGGCAGTCCTGGCCTACCTCGCCGAGACCGGTTCCTGACCCAGCTCGTGTCCGCACCGCCGGGCTGAGCGCCGGCCCTCACCGGCTCCCGGCAGCAGCTTCGTCACAGCCTGCACGGCAGCTCCGCCGCGACGGTCGTCGGTCCGCCGGGTGGGCTCTCCACCCGCAGCACCCCGTCCACCGCCGCGAGCCGTTCGGCCAGGCCCGCGAGCCCGCTGCCCGCGCCGACCACGGCGCCCCCACGGCCGTCGTCACGGACCGTCAGCCGCACCTTTCCGTCGCCGGCGCTCGCGGACAGCTCGACGCTCCGGGCGCCGCTGTGCTTGGCGACGTTGGTGAGCAGCTCGGCCGCACAGAAGTAGACGGCACGTTCGATCACCTCCTCCGGGCGCTCCCGCAGGTCCAGCCGGACCGTCACCGGGACGGGCGAGGTGGCGGTGAGGGCGGGCAGCGCCTCGGCCAGGCCGGCGTCCAGTGCCACCGGGTGGATGCCCCGGGTGAGGCGGCGCAGCCCGGCGATGGTGTCGTCGGTCTGCCCGCGGGCCCGGTCGACCAGCGTGCGCAGTCGCCCGACACCGGGGGCGCTGCCCGGGCCGGACTCCGCCGGGGCGAGGCCGGCGGCGTCGGCGGGTTCGGCGCGTTCGGCGAGTTCGGCGAGGGCGTCGTCGGCCAGCGAGAGGGTGATGGCGAGCGCGACGAGTTGCGCCTGGGTGCCGTCGTGCAGGTCGCGTTCCAGCTGCCGCAGCCGGTCGGTGTTCTCCGCGAGGAGCGTGGCCCGCGCGCTCTCCAGGTGGCGGACGCGCTGTTGCGAGCGCACCGGCCCGAGCAGCGCCCGGGCGAGCGCGCGGTTGGCCCGGCTCAGGCCCCGCAACGCGACCGGTACGGCAGCGAGCACCGTGAGGCCGGCCGGCGGCCCGAGGACGTCCAGCCAGCCCACCGGCCGCGGCCCGGGTTCCAGCAGCCGCACCCACAGCGGGAAGCCCGCGAGCCACCCGCAGGCGAGCGGCAGTCCGACCGCGACCAGGAAGCCGAGCGTGCCCAGCGGGAGCCGGAGGAGGAGGTAGAGCAGCGACCGCCAGGCCACCGGGTCGGTCAGCACCACCCGGCCCCGGGCGAACAGCCCGGCGGGCCGGTCGCGCGGCGGTGGCGGCGCCACCGGCTCGTCCAACAGCCGCCCCACCAGCCGGCGGTGCAACCCGCCGATCCCGCGGGCCCCGAGCAGCGCGGCCACCAGGAACGGCAGCCCGAGGACGGTGAGCGAGAGCAGCGCTCCCCCGTAGAGGACGGCGACGGCGTAGACCCCGCCCAGTACCCCGAGCGGCAGCCCGAGAACGGCGAACGCCACGTCGCCGCCCCGCACCGCCAGAACCCGCCGCCACCCGGCCACCGCGCACCTCACCACTCACTCGTCAACCGGCCCCAGCATCCCCCAGCCGTCTCTGACCCCACCAATCACCGCGCCCCGCCTCCGCGGGCCTCCCCGCCGACCGGCCCGATCACCCCCGCGTCCTCGAGCGCCCCCCGACCGACCGGCCGACCGGCCGTCAACGCCTCGGCGCACCAGACCACCTCACCCCCGTTCCCCGCCCACCTCCTCCACCGCACGCCCGCCGACCGCCCACAGGCCCGTCCCCACGATCCCCGGCACGGTGAGCACCGCCGCTCCCACCACCACCCAGGCACAGGCCGCGCCCGGCACGACCGGGAGCACCGACCCCGAGACCGCCCGGCTGAACGCGCCCGTCGCCGCCCCCGCGACCGCGCCGCCCAGCAGCACGCCCACCGCCGTCGTCAGGAGCGCCTCCACGGAGAGCATGTACAGCACCTGCCTGCGCGTCGCCCCGACCAGCCGCAGCAGCGCGAACTCCCGACGCCGGTCGGCGGTCAGCGCGACCAGGGTGTTGACCGTCGAGACCGCCGCGAAGCAGACCAGCAGACCGAGTTCCGCCTGGCGCAACCAGACGTCGCTGGCCTTGGTGACGCTGGTCGTGACACCGGTCGACCGAGCGGCGTGTTCGGCGGTGCTGGTCATGATCAGCATCGTCGCGGAGAGCCCGACCAGCAGCGCGACCGGAACCACCGCCGAGGACAGCCGGGCCGCGTAGCCGCGCAGGTTGGCGTCCGCGAGCCAGCCCGCCCGCGGCAGCAGCGCCCGGACGGGGGCTGCGAGCACCGCGGCCAGCAGCCGGGCCGCCGCCGGCCCCAGCAGGGCGGTCGCGATCAGGAGCACCAGCGAGCTCAGCAGGGCCGCCTGCCCGGCCTTGTCCAGTTCGCCGGCCGGTCGGGTCGCTGCGAGCCGCAGCAGCAGGACACCGCCCGCCAGCACCGCCGCGCCGGCCAGCAGCCGCAGCACGCCCGTCCGGCCCTGTCCGGCCGAGCTGTCGGTCAGCGCGGCGGCCGGGGTGGGACGGGTGACGCGCCGGGCCGCGACGGCGCTGGCCGCCAGGCCCACCAGCAGGGCCACCGCGAGCGCGATCAGCATCGGCACCGGTGTTCCGGGAATCCGCAGGCCCGGCGCCGCCATCCCGCGCCGCTGGAGCGCGGCGAGGAAGGCGCGAGCGCCGAGCGAGCCGGCCGCGGCGCCGGGAACGGCGGCCAGCACGACCGTCGCCGTGACCTCGGCCCGCACCAGCCGCCGGACCTGCCGGGGCGTCGCCGCGACCGTCCGCAGCAGCGCCAGCTCCCGGTGCTGCTGGCGGAGGGTGAAGCCCAGGGCGTTGACCACGACGAACAGCGCGACCAGCACGGCGATCTCGCCGAACGCCCCGGCTATCACCACCAGACCCGGCCCGGCCACCGGCGCCCTGCTGACGGCCGCCGGTGCGGTGAGCTGGGCGGCGACCAGCGCGCCGAACAGCGTCACCGCCGCGACCGCCAGGAACAGCGCCGCCGCCAGGCCGGCGAACGCCGCCGGTCGGCGCCGGATCTGACCGACAGCCAGCATCGGTACGGAGCCGCTCATCGCCCTCACCCTCCCAGCCGGCTCAGTCGCTCGCCGACCTGCGCGGCCGTCGGCCGTACCAGTTCGTCCACCAGCACGCCGTCGGCCAGCAGCAGGACCCGGTCCGCGTAGCCGGCGGCCACCGGATCGTGCGTCACCATCACGCAGGTCTGGCCGTCCTCGTCCACCCCGGCGCGCAGCAGGCCGAGGATGTGGTGTCCGGTCGAGCGGTCGAGCGCTCCGGTGGGCTCGTCGGCGAAGAGCACCTCCGGCCGGGCGACCAGGGCGCGGGCGATCGCCACCCGCTGCTGCTGTCCGCCCGACAGCTCACCGGGCCGGTGCCGCTCCCGCCCGGCCAGGCCGACCCGGGCGAGCGCCTCCTGGATCCTGGCGCGCTCCGGCGGACACCCGGCCAGTCGGCCGGGCAGTGCCACGTTCTGCGCGGCGGTCATCGCGGGCATCAGGTTGAAGGACTGGAACACGAACCCCACCCGCCGGCGCCGCAGCTCGGCCAGCCGCCGCTCGGGCAGCCGGGACACCTCCGTCTCGCCCCAGCGGACGCTGCCCCGGGTGGGCCGGTCCATCCCCGCGAGGCAGTGGAGCAGCGTGGTCTTCCCCGAACCGGAGGGCCCCATCACCGCCGTGAACGTCCCCGGCGCGAAGGCCACGGACACTCCGCGCAGTGCCCGGACGACGGCCGCGCCGCGCCCGTACTCGCGGTGCAAGCCCTCGCCGGTGAGCGCCGCCCCCGGCACCGCCCCCTCGCCCGTGCCCATCCCCGTGCCCATCCCCGCCACCGTGTCCCGCGCCGCCGTGGCCGCGGCTGCCGTCATCCCGTCCATGCCCCCATCCTGGGCGTCCGCGCCCGGCCGATCGATTGTGCTGGCACCCGTATCCGGGGTTCGGAAAACCGAACCCCGCAGGTGTACCCACGTCTCCCGTGCCCTGGCCGGCCGCTTGCCGTCGACGGGGGGGTCGGCCCCCGTGGTCCGGCCGGCCTCGACAATCGGCTGCGCCTCACCCGCCCGAGGAGGGACCATGTTCCGGTGACCATCGACCTGCTGCCCGGCCACGGCGTCCGCCTGCCCGCGCCGCTCCCCGAGCTGTGCTTCGGGCTCACCCAGGAGGCGGTGCGCGACCTGCTGGAGCTGCACCACGCGCTGCTGCCCGGCGGCGTGCGCCCGACCTTTGTCTGCGGCTCCCCCTGGTCGCTGTGCTTCGAACTGCCCGGGGTGTCCGTGACGCTGACCTCGGACGGCGGCGACGGCGGCGGCGACGGCGACGGCGACAGCAACGGTCTGCAGGGTGTCACGATCGGCCGGAACCCGAGCGACGACCGCCCCGCCTGCCCGGTCGGCTACCGGGGGATCGACCTGTTGGGCTGGCCCGCGCACGAGTTGGTGGAGGCACTGCGCGCCCAGGGCCTGGCCGTGCCCGACCCGGACGCGGGCGGCAGCCTGAGGATCGGCCCGCTACACCTCTCCCGGCGTCCCCACCGCCGCCCTTCCCGGTCGTCCCCCGGCCGGAAGCCTCGCCACCAGCCGCCCTTCCACTTCGACTACGTCTCCCTCCACGGCGCCACCCGCGAGCGCCGCCGCGGCGCCGCCTCCTGGCCCGACGCATGACAGGCCGGCCGGGCCGGGCGTCCCGGAATGCCGCTGCGCTCCCGGACGTTCGGTCATCAGACGCCCCAACCGACGCCCCAACCGACGCCCCAACCGACGCCCCGACCCACGTTTTACCCACGCTCCGTCCCACGCCCCGACCGACGTCTCAGCACAGGGAGTCACGATGCCCACCACCCCCCTCACCGTCGCCGTCCTCGGCCCCGGCGGCGTCGGCGGCCTGATCGGCGGGCTGCTGGCCCGTGACGGCCACCGGGTCATCTGCCTGGCCGGGGAGGAGACGGCCGCCGTCCTCGACCGGGACGGCCTGCACGTCGACAGCACCGCGTTCGGCCGGTTCACCGCCCGGGTGGAGGCGGCAGGGGAGCTGCGCGAGCCGGTCGACGCCGTCTTCGTGACGGTGAAGGAGACGGCGCTGACCGACGCGCTCGGCAGGATCGCGCCCCAGGCCGTCGACGGCGCGATCGTCGTCCCGCTGCTCAACGGCCTCGACCACGTGGCGCTGCTGCGCGAGCGCTACCCCGCCGCCCGCGTCGTCGCGGGGACGATCCGGGTGGAGGCCACCCGGACGGCACCCGGACGGATCGAGCACACCAGTCCCTTCGCCGTCGTCGAACTCGCCGCGCCGGCCGGCGGGGCCGCATCCACGGCGTCGGTCGAGGAGTTCGCCGAGAGGGTCCACGAGTTCGCGGAGCAGCTGCGGCACGCCGGGCTGGACGTCGCCGTGCGGGAGGACGAGACGGCGATGCTCTGGAGCAAGCTCTCCTTCCTCGCCCCCTTCGCCCTGCTGACCACCCGGCACGCCGACGGGATCGGCGTCGTCCGCACCGAGCACCGGGACGAACTCCTGGCGGTGCTGGAGGAGATCACCGCCGTCACGAAGGCGGTCGGCGCCCCTGCCGGGACGGCGGCCCTGCTCGCCGCCTTCGACCGCCTCCCCGCGACGATGAAGTCCTCGATGCAGCGCGACGTGGAGGCCGGCCGCCCGACCGAGCTCGACGCGATCGGTGGCGCCGTACTGCGAGCCGCCGAAACGCACGGCGTCCGCACCCCGACCATCGCCCGGCTGGTGCGCGAACTGGCCTGAGCGGGTCCTCCGGCTCGATGTCCGCATCCGGGTTGCGGGTCGGCTGACCCCACGGGTAGAACTCCTGGGGTGACGTCAGCCGACCACCCCAGCAACGCTCCGGCATGGAGCCACATCGAGGACTTCCTGCGCGCCCACGACGCCGACCGGATCCCGCACCCGGGCGGTACGCTGCTGGCGCACCTCGCCCGGGTGGCGGCCCTGTTGGCGCAGTGGGGCACCGACTCCGCCGTCCAGGCCGCCGGACTCTGCCACGCCGCGTACGGGACCGACGGGTTCGACGGCGCCCTGCTCGGCCTGGACGAGCGGGCGGCCCTGGCCGAACTCGTCGGTGACCGCGCCGAGGCGCTCGTCTACCTGTACGCCAGCTGCGACCGGACCGCCGTCTACCCGCGCCTGGGCCGGGACGAACGGCCGCTGTTCCACGACCGGTTCACCGGGAACGACCACCTCCCCCCGGAGGAGGACCTGCGCGCCTTCCTGGCCATCACGGCCGCCAACGAACTGGACGTGCTCGCCCACAACGCCGAGTTGGCCGACCGCTACGAGCCGGGTCT
This sequence comes from Kitasatospora sp. NPDC048194, assembly GCF_043202455.1. Taxonomy (NCBI): domain Bacteria; kingdom Bacillati; phylum Actinomycetota; class Actinomycetes; order Kitasatosporales; family Streptomycetaceae; genus Kitasatospora; species Kitasatospora sp. NPDC048194. Next base: position 122,271 of record NZ_JBIDAK010000020.1, on the reverse strand, counting down.
CTACGAACTCTTCTCCCGCGTCCGGCACTTGCTGCCCGAGGCCGCCTGGGCGGTCTGCGTGGAGCAGCTCGGCGACAGTGCCCGGCGCTGACCGGAAGCGCTTCCGAACGAGCGGACGTGGCCTCGCGCCGCCAGGGCCCCGGAACCACGCCCGGCCTGTCGCCGCCGCCCGGGCGCCGCCAGGCGGTAGGAATGGGCACCGGACCGAACCGCACCCCGGAGGCACCGGTGAACCACCCGATCCTCGACCAGATCCAGCGGCTGCGCGCAGACCTGGCACCCGGCGACACCACGCCCGCGCTGGTCACGGCACTCGCCGAGGGTGCGGCCCCGCTCACGGCGGTGGGCGAACTCGCCGCCCAGCAGCGCCGGATCATCACCTCCGACCGGCGCAGCCTCCTGCTGCTCGCCACCCGCTGCGCCGACCGGCCGCTCGGCGCCTGGTTCGCCACCATGGCCGAGGGTGAGAGCGCCGCACTGCGCACCCTGCCCGCCCTGGCCGCGGCCTGCGGCCTGGACGAGCCGTCGGCGGCGGCCCGGCCGCCGCTGCCCGGCTGCCAGGCCTACCCCGCGTACCTGGCGTGGCTCGCCCTGAACAGCGCCCCGGCCGCCGGAGCCGCCGCCCTGGTGGCCAACTTCGCGGCGTGGGGCGGCTACTGCGCCACCGTCGCACACGCCCTGCGCCACCACTACGGCCTCACCGACGAGGCCTGCGCGTTCTTCGACTTCTTCGCCCAGCCCGCGACCGCACTGGAGCAGCAGGCCGCCGACGCCCTCGGGCCCGACCCGCTGGACGGACGGACCCTGTCCACGGCCCGCGAGTACGGTCTGCTGCTCCAGGCCTACGAGCACCTGTTCTGGGACACCCTGCCCGGTTGAGCCGGTTGAGCCGGGCCCGGACGGCGGTAGGCCGGCTCAGGCCTGCCAGTGCGGTTTGCCGCTGACCATCCGGCAGTAGATCACCCGGCCGTTGGCGTCGTGGGTGCTCTTCCCCAGGTCGTCGTTGCGGCAGAACTGGCCGGCCGCGTAGCAGTTGCCGGCGTTGGACCGGATCTCGCACTGCGAGCCGCCCGCCGCCGCGGTGTGCTGCGGATCCGTGTCGGCCGGCGGCTGGGCGGTGGTCGCCTTCGGCTGCGGCGCCTTGGGCGGAGCCGACTGCGGGTGGCTGGGCGGGGCCGCCGCCGGGGCGGTCGCGGTCGGCGCGGCTGCGGGCGCGGCCTCCGTGGTGGCCGCCGGCTGGGTCGGAGCCGCCGGCGCAGCCGTGACCGACGCGACCGTCGTGGTGGGGGCGGCGACGGTCGGCGAGGACGAGGTCTTGGTACCGCCGTCAGCCGACGGGTCGCAACCGGTCAGCGCCAGGCCGATGGTGAGGACGAGTCCGGCGAATCCGGCCAGGCCGGCCGCCCGGCGCCGACCGGGTATCCGTGAGGGCATGGGGGGAGCACGCTCCGTTCCGTTTGGATGAGGCGTGCGATTCAAGCAGACCCCGGACACACCGCGCCCACGGTTCCCCCACTCGTTGGCGGATCGAGACCTTCCGCCCACCGAGAGCGACGTTCACCGGCCCCCGAGGGGCGCTCCGGTCGCCGAGACCGGCCGGCGGCGGCCCTCGCGACACGGCCAGGGGTGGGCCCGTGTCCCGCAGGTGCCCGCAACGCGCGTGTCCCGCACGCTTCCGGGAGGAGCGTGCGGGACACGGCGCGGGCCTTCACCCCCCCGACCCGGAGGCCGGGGCGTCCTGGCGGGTCAGACCTGGGGGATCTTGTCGTTGCGGATGCATTCCTTGTCCGGCTTGGGGGCGACGATGTCCCAGCGGCAGAGCACGGGGATCACCGCGTAGATCGTCTGGACCGGACGCCCGCAGGACGGAAGCTTGTCGGACTTGTCCATCAGCCCCAGCGCCCACACCGGGTCGAGGTAGGAGAGAATGGCGTAGCCGCCGCATTCCTGCGGGATGACGTACCAGTACTGGGCCTTGGCTTCCCTGTCGGCCGGGTCGTCCTCGATCTTCTTCTGGCGGGCCCAGACGATTCCCCCGCTGATGTCGCCGGGATTGGCGCTCAGCATGACCGGATTACTGTCCACCGGGTGCCCCTGGGCGTCCACCTGGAGGCTCTGGAACGTGTACAGGTTGTTTCCGTTGTGCTGCGCACCCAGGTCCATGCGCAGGTAGTGGGCGTGGGCCTTGACCAGGCCGTCGCTGCCGCTGATGGGGGTGGCGACGATCTGCAGGTCCCCGTCGCGCCTGGCGTAGCCACCGGTGGCCTTGTGGACGAGGATGACCGGCTCGCCCTTCTTGATGGAATTGACGATGTCGTCGAGCGTGTTGGGCTGCATCGCTTTCCCGCCGTCTTCTTCCGGGAGCAGGATGGTTCGTACAGGATCTTCATGATCCTGACGAACCGCACGGTTGATTCCCGATGCCGCGGTGCGCACACGCGTCACCCATTAGCACCACCCGAACGAGTGGTAAATGCGCCGATATTACCGGATTTCTCCGAGCACCGCGGAAAAACCGCACCGCCGCCGGAAACCCCTCACGGGCCCCACTTCGGTCGTCCAGCCCGACCCCCCGTCACCCTGACCCGCCGTCAACCCGGTTCGGCCGACGATCCGGCCCGGCCGTCAGCCCCCGCCCGTCAGCCCAGCCCGGCCCCGTCAGCCCAGCCCGGCCGTCCGGCGCTCGAACACCTCCGGCCGGGCGGTCTCCAAGGCGGTGGAGACCGCCCCGAGGAGCACCGCCTCCTCCCCGAGGAGGCTCGGCGCCAGCGTCGGACGCATCGGAGCGAGCCGGTGCAGGGCCCGCTCCAGCGGCGCCAGCAGCAGGTCCGCACTGCTGCCGATGCCCCCGCCGAGCACCACCAGGTCCGGATCGAGGACCGCCGACAGCACGGCGACGGCGTAGGCGAGTCGCTCCGCCTCCTGCTCCACCGCCCGGACGGCCGCCTCCTCCCCGGCCCGGGCCCGGCCGAAGACCTGCTTGGCGGTCAACCGCCGCCCGCCGGTGCCGGACAGCCCGAAGTCCCGGGCGGCGCGCACCACGGCCTCGGCAGCGGCCTCCTGTTCGATCGTCGCGGCCGGCTCGCCGGCGCGGTCGGGCAGCGGCACCAGGCCGATCTCGCCCAGCGCCCCGTGCGCACCGAGCAGCAGTTCGCCGTCCTTGACCACGCCGACCCCGAGCCCGGTGCCGACCAGCAGGTAGGCGAACATCCGGCTGCCGCGCCCGGCGCCGAGGGTGAACTCGCCGAGGGCGGCGAGGTTGGCGTCGTTGGCCACCGTGACGGCCGCGCCCAGCCCCTCCCCGATCCGGTCGAACAGCCCGGGCCGGCCCCAGTCGGGCAGGCTGGTGGCGTACCGGACGCCGCGCAGTTCCTCGTCCCACACGCCCGGGGTGCCGATCACCGCGTGCACGATGTCGGAGGCCGCCAGACCCGCCTCGGCGATCGCCTCGCGCGCTGCGGCCACCACGGCGTCCGCGACGGCGTCGGCACTGCGGCCGCGGTTGGCCACGTCCCGGCGGGCGACGACCGCACCGCCGAGGTCCGCGACCGCCACCCGGAGCCGGGCCCGGCCGATGTCCACCCCGAGCACGTACCCGGCCGTCGGATCGGCCTCGTACAGCACGGCGGTGCGGCCCCGCTCGGGCGCCAGCCGCCCGGCCTCGCGGACCAGCCCGGCCCGCTCCAGCTCGGCCAGCGCGGCGGAGACGGTGGGCTTGGAGAGCCCGGTGTCCCGGGCCAGTTGGGCCCGGGAGGAACCGCCGCCGGTGCGCAGCAGCTCCAGGAGCAGCCACTCGTTGTTGCTGCGCAGCCGCTGCCGGTTCCACGGCACCCCGGGGGCGCCCGCCGCCGGGTGACTGGTCGGCTGGTGGCGGCTCATCGGTTCCCTCCGGTCGGGGTGCGGGCGGTCCGGCGCCGGCGGTCCGCTGCTGGGTCCGCTGCGGACCGTCCGGCGCCCGCGGGTGTCGGTCGGCGGGCCTGGCACGACCCGCGGCGCCCGGTGTCGGGCGCCGCCGCCCCAGTATGACCGGTGATCATCCCGCGCCGGCCGACCCCACCCCCGCCGACCACGGATCCCACCCGACGACGGCCCGCACCCCGCCCCGGACCACCGCCCGCACCGGCCGTCGCCCGGGCCGGAGTCCGGCCGGCCCGGAGTCCGGCCGGCCCGGCGGCAGGGTGACCCCACCCCGGCCGACCCGGCGTCAGGCGCCCTCCGCCCCGATCCAGCCGGCCGTCACGCCCTGCACCGCCGAACCGTCCAGGTCCGCCAGCTTGGTGGCGACGAAGGCCCGGGCCGTCTCGGAGGTCTGCACCCGGAACGGCGGCTTGTCGGCGGTGAGCGCCGCGACGATCGGCTCGGCCGCCTCCTCGGAGGTCTGGGCGCTGCCGAAGGCCTTCCGCGCGCGGTCGATGTACGCGTTCAGCGCCGGGCCGTACGGCCCGGCGGCGGCGATCAGCGCGGGCACGTCGATGCCCTGGTTGCCGACGAACTCGCTGGCCACCGCGCCCGGTTCGACGACGGTGACGGTGACGCCCACGCTGGCCGCGACCGGCGCCAGCGACTCCATGAAGCCCTCGACGGCGAACTTGGCTGCGCAGTAGGCCTCGTTGAAGGGCTGCCCGACCACACCGCCGACGCTGGTCACGGTGACCAGCCGGCCGCCGCTGGCGCGCAGGTGGGGCATCGCGGCCCTGGTCACCTCGACCACGCCGAAGTAGTTGACCTCCATGGCGGCACGCACCGGCGCCAGGCCGTCCTGCTCGATGGTGCCGACGACGCCCGCCCCGGCGTTGTTGACCACCGCGTCCAGCCGCCCGTGCCGGTCGAGGACGGTCGCCAGGCAGTCGGCGACGGAGGACGGGTCGGTGACGTCCAGCCGCTCGACCTCGATCCGCTCGGCCACGCCCGCCTGCTCCGCCGCGCGCAGCAGGGTCCCGGCCCGTCCGGTGTCCCGCATGGTGGCGACCACCCGGCTCCCGGCGCGGGCGGCGGCCACGGCGGTGGCGAGGCCGATCCCGGAGGAGGTGCCGGTGATCAGAACGATCCTGGTGCTGCTGTCCATGGGGAGCTCTCCTTCTGCTGTCCGGGCGGCCGCCCCGGGCCCGGAAAAAATTTGTGTGTGCGCACACGCACCCTACAAGTGTGTGCGCATGCACGCAACTGCTCCCGGACTCACGGACCGGCCCCCCTCCGCACCGCACCGCCTGCCCGCCTGCCCGCCTGCCCGCCTGCCCGCCTGCCCGCCGGTCACGATTTCACCCACTCCCGGGCGTGCCGCGCGCCGAGGCGTGATCATGGCCGTATGCACTTCCGGCACGACAAGCGAGCCGAGGACCCTCCTCCCGCAGCCCCGGACGCCCGGTTTCCCGCGGCGGCAGCCGCGGGGGCCGCCCCTGGTCCCGACGCCGCCGCCGAGGGTGACCGCGCCGATGACGATCCGGACCTGCCGGGCGAGCTGCTCGACGCCGCCCCGGTCGGCCTCGCCCTGCTCGACCGGACGCTGCGGTGGCAGTACCTCAACCCCGCCTTCACGGCCGCCACCGGACTGCACCGCACCGACCTGCTCGGTCGCACCGCCGGGACCACCGCCTTCGCCGGAGCCACCGCGACCCTGCACCGCGTGCTCGCCGAGGGGCAGGACCGCGAACAGGTCACCGGAGGCCCCGAGGGCGCCGGCGCCCCCGTCCCGCCCGGCCTCCGGTTGCGCTACCGCCCGCTGCGCCGCGCCGGACGTACCACCGGCGTGATCGTCGCCGTCCTGGCCGCCCCCGAGCCGGACCCGGCCCACCCGCGGCTGCGCGAACTCGACCGGGCCCGGGCCCGGCTCGCCCTGCTCGACGCCGCCGCGGAGCGCATCGGCACCACCCTCGACGTCGACACCACCTGTGCCGAACTCGCCGCCTTCGCCGTGCCCGAATTCGCCGACGTCGCCACCGTCGACGTGGTGCCGGCCGAGGCGGAACCCGCCCGCCCCGGCCAGGACCACGGCCGGCGGCTGCACCGCGCCGCCGTACGGGCCGTGCCCGCGCTGTCCGACGCGGTCGCGGAACTGGCCCGCCCCGGTGAGTCCGTCCGCCACCGCGAGGGATCCGCGGCCGCCCGCGGTCTGGCGACCGGCACCGCCGTGCTCGCCGAGCCCGGCGCCGAGGACGCCTGCCCCGCCGGCACCGCCTCGCTGCTCGTCCTCCCGCTCGTCGCCCGGGGGCGCCTGGTCGGACTGCTCACCCTCGGCCGGACCGCCGCCACCGCGGCCTTCACCCCCGACGACGCCGCCCTGCTCGGCGACCTCGCCGCGCGGGCCGCGACCGGCATCGACAACGCCCGCCGCTACGCCCACTCCCAGGGAATCGCCCTGGCCCTGCAGCGCGCCCTGCTGAGCGAACCCGGCAACCCGCACCAGAACCTCTCGCTCGCCTCCCGCTACCTGCCCTCCGGCAGCGCCACGGTCGTCGGCGGCGACTGGTACGAGACGGTCCGACTGCCGTTCGGGCGCACCCTGCTCGCGATGGGCGACGTCATGGGGCACGGCGTCGAGGCGGCCGTGGACATGAGCCACTACCGCTCCGCGCTGCGCGACATCGCCGGCATGGACCTGCCCCCGCACCGCATCCTGCGCCAGCTGGACCACGTCATCTCCGCCGACGATTCCGCCCGCCCGGCGACCTGCCTGCTGGTCCTCGCCGATCCCGGCCGCAGCCGCTGGACCCTCTCCAGCGCCGGCCACCTGCCGCCCGCGCTGATCACCCCGGACCACCCCACCGAACTGCTGCGCACCCCCACCGGCCCGCCGCTCGGCACCGGCCTCGGCGGCTACGAGCAGTCCAGCCACCCGCTCGTCCCCGGGCAGACGCTGCTGCTCTACACCGACGGCCTGGTCGAGCGCCGCGGCGAGGACATCGACACCTCCCTGGAGCGCCTGGCCGCCCTCCGCCTCCCCGTCACCGGCGAACTCGACGACCTGCTCGACGCCGTCCTGCACGCCCTCGCCCCGCCCCCGGCGCCCGCCGCCGAGGACGACATCGCCCTGCTCGCCGCCCGCCCCCGGGCACGCTGATCACGCCGGGCCGGAGGGCCGCCGGGGCGGTCGCCGGGGCCGCCGCCCGGACGGCCGACAGCCGCTACAGCTTCGCGAGCGCCTGCCGCAGGTCCGTCCACAGATCCTCCGGGTGTTCGATGCCCACCGAGACCCGGACCGTCCCCGGACCGATGCCCGCCGCCGCCAATCCGGCGTCGGAGAGCTGCCGGTGCGAGGTGCTGGCCGGGTGCAGCACCAGGGTGTGGACGCCCCCGAGCGAGGGGGCCAGCGAGGCCAGCCGTACCGACTCGGTGAAGGCGCGGGCCGCCTCGCGGCCTCCGGACAGGTCGAAGGCCAGGACGCCGCCGTGGCCGGCCGGCAGGAGGCGGCGGGCGAGGTCGTGGTCGGGGTGGGTCGGCAGGCCCGGGTAGTGGACGGCGGAGACCGCCGGGTGGGCGGCCAGACGGGTGGCCAGGTCGAGGGCGGTGTCGCAGTGGCGGCGGACCCGCAGGGCGAGGGTCTGCAGGCCGCGCAGGGTCAGCCAGGCGGCGAACGGGTCGGCGCTGGCGCCCAGTTCGGTCGCGTACTGCCAGACCTCGCGGTGCAGTCCGGCGTCGGCGAAGACGGCGATCCCGGCCAGGACGTCCGAGTGGCCGGCGAGGTACTTGGTGGCCGAGTGGATCACCACGTCCGCGCCGTGCTCGATCGGTCGGCACAGCAGCGGGGTCGCGAAGGTGTTGTCGACGACGCTCACCACGCCCGCCCGCTTGGCGGCCGCGATCAGCCCCGGCAGGTCCGTGACCCGGGTGGTGGGGTTGGAGACCGTCTCCAGGTGCAGCAGCCGGGTGTTGGGTCGCAGAGCCGCTTCGACCTCGCCCGGGTCGTCGCCCGTGACGTGCGTCACCTCGACGCCCCACCGCTCCGCGAGGTCGGCCAGCATCGCGAAGGTGCCCCCGTACAGGCTGCGTTGGGCGATCACGTGGCCGCCGGAGCGCAGCAGGGCGAGCAGCACCGTGTTGATCGCCCCCATGCCGGAGGCGGTGGCGATCGCGCCGGCGCCGCCTTCGAGGTCGGCGACGGCGGCTTCCAGCGAGCGCACGGTGGGGTTGCCGAAGCGGTTGTAGAAGAACGCCTCGCTCGGCCCGCTGAAGGCCTCCACGAGCGCGTCACCGCTGTCGAAGGCGAACAGGTGGCCCTGGTGCAGCGGGACGCCGAGCGGGCGGCTGCCGACGACCTCGGTGATCGGCGGATGGACGATCCGGCTCTCCGGGCGGAGGACGCCGGGGTTCGGGTGGGAGTCGCTCATGCGGTCATCGTGGACCGGGCCGTCGCCGACCGTAAAGGGCCAATCACAGCGAGGTGGCCCTGGTCCGACGCCCGTGGGCGCCCGGACCAGGGCCACTGCGGCTCGGCCGGTCAGCGGCGGCGGCCGAAGATCCGCTTGGCCAGGTGGACGATGGCCCAGATCAGCAGGATCACGAACAGGATGATCAGGATGACCACCACCAGCAGGAACTTGCCGAGCTTGGCGAAGAAGCCCGACTTCTTCTTCTCCTGCTTGGCCGCGAGGTGCGCCGCCGGGTCGTGCGCCACCTCGCCCTGCGCCACCGCGGCCTGCCCGGCGGAGGCCTGCCCGGCCGGCGCCCCGACCGGGGCCTGCGCGGACGGGCCCTGCGCGGTGGCGGCGGTCGCGGCCGCGGCGGTCCGGGGTGCGGCCACCGCCGTCCCGCTCGACGCCGCGGCGCTCAGGCCCACGGCAGCCAGCAGTGCCACGAGGGCGCCGGCTATCGAAGGTGCGATCCGGTGAGTCATCGTGCTCCTCGTACGGGTCCGGAGCAGCGGGATGAGCCACGGCCGGCCAACTCTCGCGGCCTGACCAGTGATTTCCTCATCTGCGCTTAGTATGCTCCTCTGACGTTCTACAGCGGTGTAAAAGTTTAGCGACGGGCCCGCCCGGATCGGCTTCGACCCCGGGCCACGCGAATCCACCGCTCCAACGGGGGTTTCGTGGCAACTGTGGAGGATGACGCCGTGTCGGGTCGCAGGGGTTCCCCCGAAACCGAGAATTCACCGAACCGCCCCTCCGGACACCGGGCCGCAGGCCGCAGGGGCACCCCGAACAAGGACATACCGGACGAGCGCCGCGCGAGCCGGGCCAAGCCCAAGCGCAGACGGAGCACCAAGGAGAAGGTGCTCTGGATCACCGCCGGCTGCACCGCCCTCCTCCTGCTCGGCGGCGGCGCCCTCTACTACCGCCTGAACGGCAACATCACCACCTTCGACGGCGACGCCCTCAGCAAGGACCGCCCGGAGGCCGCCGCCCCGGACGCCCAGGGCCGCACCCCGGTGAACGTCCTGATGATCGGCTCCGACAGCCGCGGCAACGGCAACAGCGACCTGGGCGGCGGCGGGGACGCCGGCGCCCGCTCCGACACCGCGATCCTGTTGCACGTCTACGCCGACCACAAGCACGCCGTCGGCATCTCCATCCCCCGCGACTCCCTGGTCACCATCCCGCCGTGCAAGCTCCCGAACGGCAAGTGGACCAAGGAGCAGACCAACGTCATGTTCAACAGCGCCTTCTCGGTGGGCAACACCGAGCAGGGCAATCCGGCCTGCACCCAGAACGCCGTCGAGAAGCTCACCAACCTGCGGGTCGACCACACCATCGTGGTGGACTTCAACGGCTTCGCCACCATGACCAAGGCCGTCGGCGGCGTCGACGTCTGCCTGCCCAACGACATCCACGAGGGGGACCTCAACCCGAACCTCGGCAAGAAGGGCAAGCTGATCTTCTCCAAGGGCGAGCAGAAGGTCGAGGGGCAGGCCGCGCTGGACTACGTCCGGATCCGCCACGGCATCGGCGACGGCTCCGACATCGGCCGCACCAAGCGCCAGCAGGCCTTCCTCTCCTCCCTCATCAAGCAGGTCAAGTCGCAGGGGATGAACCCGACCACCCTGCTGCCGCTGGCCGACGCGGCGACCAAGTCGCTGACCGTCGACCCCGGCCTCGGCTCGGCCGCCCAACTGATGTCCTTCGCCCTGTCCCTCAAGGACGTGGACCTGCACGACATCAAGTTCATCACCGCGCCGTGGCGGTACGAGGGCCCCCGGGTCGCCCTGGTCCACCCGGACGTGGACCAGCTCTGGGCCGCGCTCAAGGCCGACCGCACCATCGACGGCCAGGACGCCAGCGCCCAGCGCCCGGACGCCCCGGACGCCTCCGCCCCCGGCAGCCCGACCAGCGCGGCGGCCCCGTCCCCCACCGCCGACGCCAGGAACGCCGACATCAAGGTCGCCGTGCTCAACGGCACCGGCGAGTCCGGGCTCGGCGGCAGGGGCGCCGAGACGGTCAAGGGCGCCGGCTACACCGTGACCACCGTCGGCAACGCGACCGGCAAGGCCCGCAGCACCACCGTGGTCGAGTACGGCGCCGGCGAGCGCACCGCCGCGGAGGGCATCGCGAAGCTCTTCCCCGGCGCGACCCTCCAGTCCGGCGGCAAGGGTCTGAGCGTGGTGCTCGGCCACGACTTCGCCGCCGCCAACCCGGCCACCGCCGCGTCCTCGGCTCCCGGCACGAACCCCGCCTCGCCCGCCCCGCTGCCCACCAGCGTCAGCGGCACCGCCCGCTCGGCGGACGACGACCCCTGCGCCAACATCTCCTACGGCTGAGCCGACGGCCGCCGGCCCGGCGACTGCCCGGACACGGCCGCCTCGAGGGGCACGGGGGGCGCGTGGACGACGAGGGCGGGGCGCCCCCTGGACCGAGGTCAGGGGGCGCCCCGCCGTCTCCGTCGGAGGGCGTTCAGCGCCTGGTCCCGCAGGACGGGCAGAACGCCGCCCCCTCCGGCACGTCCTTCTGACACTGCGTGCACTGCACGGGCTGCGCCAGTCTCGACCCGCAGCCCGGGCAGAACGGCGTGCCGTGCGTCTCGGCCTGGCAGTGCGGGCACACCAGTTGTCGCGGCGCCCGGACGTCGAACTCCGCGCCCGACTGCTGCCCCGCCTGGTAGGCGCGGTCCGCCACCATGTCGTTGAGGCCGCGCCGCTCCGCCGCCAGCGCCTCGGCTGCCGTGTCCGGGGCGCAGCTGAGGCACAGGCCCTGGGCCGGGTCGAAGCAGCGGCCGCAGACGTAGTGGGTGCACCGGGCGCAGCGGTTGAAGTGCGTCCGGGCGTTCTCGATCGCGCGCTGGAAGGCCGCGTCGCGCGAGCCGCCCCAGGTCTGGCCGGCCAGACCGTCGGCGGCGCTGCTGATGGTGTTGGCGTTCCCGCCGATGAGGTTCCAGGCCGCGCTGACGCCCTTGCCGATCCAGCCCGCCACCTGACCGGTGGTGAACCGCTCGAACGGCGAGCGCCAGGTGTCGGAGCAGCGGTAGCAGTAGAACTCGAACTGGAAGCCCGCGCCGGTCCCGTACTGCTCGCTGAGGTCGCGGTAGTTGCTGCTGAAGTAGATCTCGGAACTCACGTCGTCCCCGGTTGCTGGTGTGGCCTGTTCGGCGGTCGATCCCAGGGACGACAGGGGTCCTGGATCGGTTCCGCCGAGGATCGCGCCTGCCGTCCGGGTCTTTCCGGTCCGCCCTCCGGGGCGCCGGTCCGCCGACCCGGAGCCCCGGGTCCGCCGTCCCGAAGACCCCCGGTCCGCCGCCCCACAGGCCACCGGTCCGCCGCCCCACAGGCCACCGGTCCGCCGTCCCACAGGCCACCGGTCCGCCGTCCGGAGACCCCCGGTCCGCCGTCTCAGAGGCCCGAATCCGGCAGCAGCCGCACCCGCTCGGGATCGAACGGCCGCCAACCGGCCGGCTGCCCGCTGCGGCTGACCCGCAGTCGGCACCACTGCCGCCCGGTCGGGTCCTGCCACCAGCCGCTGATCCGGCCGAGCGCCCAGTCGCCGTCGCCGAGGTCGACCTCGACCGGCTGGTGGACCCACCGGACGTCGGTGTCGGCCGGGTCCACGGCCGGTGCGGTGCTGTGCCGGCCCTCGCTCACGATCCCGCCTCCCGCCCGTACGAACCGTTCCGGCCGTACCCCGGCCCGCCCCGATGTGGTCCGATCCGCCGCGTACCGGGCGCGGCCCGTCGCGACCCGGGCCCGGACCTGCCGCTCACCTGCCGTCTACCGGGTGCGGCCGGTAGCGGCCCGTCGCCGGAACTCTACAGCCGCGTAGAGCACGGCGGGTGGAGTTCCGGCGAAGCCCGTACCCCGCCTCAACCCGTCCGGCGCGCGGCCCGGCGACGGCGCCACAGCGCGACCGGGACGACGCCGGCGAGCGCGAGCGCGGCCGGTGCCGGGGGTGCCTCCGCCGGAGCGCCCGCAGCCCCCGAGGGCACCTTGTCGAAGGTGTCCGGGACAGGCAGGGCGGACCAGTCGGAGATCGGCCACGCCACCACGAAGGCCCGGCCGACCACGTCGTCCACCGGGACGAAGCCGTCCCCGGTCAGGTTCTGGTGCGGCCGGGAGTCCCGTGAGTTGTTGCGGTGGTCGCCCATCACCCAGAGCTTGCCCTTGGGCACGGTGACGGTGCCGACCGGGTCGTTGTCGCAGGGCGTCGCGCCCGGGAACAGGTAGGGCTCGTCCAGTGCGGCGCCGTTCACCTTCACCGGGCTGCCCGCGTTGCACTCGACGGTGTCCCCGCCGACCGCGATGACCCGTTTGATCAGGTCCTTCTCGTCCGCCGAGGGCATCAGCCCGACGGTGCTCAGCACCTTCTGCACGGTGTCCGAGAACCCGCCGTCATGGGTCGGCGTGCCCTCCAGCCAGCCGCCCGGGTCGTGGAAGACCACCACCTCGCCGCGCTCCGGCTCGGCGCCGAACCACGGGGTGAGCTTGTCCACCAGCACCCGGTCGCCGACCTGGAGGGTGTTCTCCATCGAACCGGAGGGGATGGAGAAGGCCTGCACGAAGAAAGTCTTGATGCCGAGTGAGAGCAGCAGGGCGATCACCAGCAGGATCGGCAGCTCCTGCCAGAACGGACGCTTCTTCCGCGCGGGCTTCGCACCCGGCTCCGCCTCGTTCACGTCGGCCGCCCCGCCCGCCGTGTCCGCCTCGTGAGTCCCTGGAGCGCCGGCAGCCCCGGTCGGTCCGGCCGGTTCGCCCGGCTCCACCCGCTCCTTCGCCCCACCGCTGTCGTCGGACTCCGTGCTCTGCTGCACACTCATTCCTCGGCCCCTCCCGACGGCCTGGCGGGAGCCCGAAGTGGAAGCCCCCTGCCAGGGAACGAACCTACCGAACAGAGGTTCCCGGGCGCGCCCTGACGTGGATGCGCTCACCCTGGGGGCCGAACAGGCTGAGGAACTCCACCGGCTGCGAACCGGCGTTGCCGAAGGCGTGCGGGGTACGGGTGTCGAACTCGGCGGCCTCACCGGCCGTCAGCACCAGGTCGTGCGTGCCGAGTACCAGCCTCAGCTTCCCGGAGAGCACGTACAGCCACTCGTAGCCCTCGTGGACCTTCAGTTCCAACTCCGGGGCCGTGTTCCGGCCCGGCGGCATGATCTGCTTGAACGCGTGCAGTCCGCCGAGGTGGCGGGTGAGCGGGACGATGGTCTGGCCGTTCCTGGTGACCGGGCGCGGGTGGATCCGAGGGTCGCCGGTGGCCGGGGCGCCGACCAGTTCGTCCAGCGGCACCCGGTACTCCCGGGCCAGCGGCAGCAGCAGTTCCAGCGTCGGCTTGCGCTGCCCGGACTCCAGCCGGGACAGCGTGCTCAGCGAAATGCCGGTCGCGGCCGCCAGCTTGGCGAGCGTGGTGCCGCGCTCGCGGCGCAGGGCCCGCAGCCGGGGGCCCACCGTGGTCAGGACGTTCTCGAACTCTTCGTCGGCCATGGCTGCCATTCGCCAGGACGGCAAGGGCGTTTGTCAATCCGGCACACCGTGGATCCCTCCGCGCCCGCGCCCTCCCCCGAGGGGGGGCGGCACCGGGAGCCACGCAACGAGGCTTCCCCGACCATCCGTCAACAGGCCGGTGCGGTAAAGACGTTCAGTCGGCCGAAACGGTCACGGACCGCTTCCTGCGGCGCACGATCGGGCGCGGACACCCCGGCGACCACCACTACGCTACGTGCCATGACTTCTTCGGAGACGGCCCCCGGGCGGGGCACTGCGGTGGTGATCGGCGGCGGTCTGGCCGGGGTGGTGGCGGCCTGGGCGCTGCGGGATTGCGCCGAGCGGATCATCGTGGTGGAGCGGGACCGCTATCCGGAGGAGCCGACGTTCCGGGCCGGGGTGCCGCAGGGCCGCCACGCGCACCTGGTGCTGGAGGCCGGGCATCGGGCGATGGAGGAGCTGATGCCCGGGATCAAGCAGGAACTGCTGGCCGCGGGCGCGCACCGGGTCGCCGCGTCGGGCGATCTCAAGTGGCTCAGCTCGGCCGGGTGGATGGCCGACTACCCCGCCCGGCTGGCCTTCCTCTCCTGCACCCGACCGGTGCTGGACAAGGCGATCCTGGACCGGGCCCGCACCGAGCCCACGATCCGGTTCCTGGAGGGCACCGACGTCGTCGGGCTGCTGGGTTCGGCGCGGGCGGTGACCGGGGTCAGGATCCGCGAACGCGGCTCGGCGCCGTCCTCCGAACACAGCGCGGCGCCGTCCTCCGAGCGCGGCGAGGTCCGGGACGTTCCGGCCGAGTTGGTGGTCGACGCGTCCGGCCGTTCGACCTCCGTCCCGAAGTGGCTCGCCGAACTCGGGTGCCGGCCGGTGCCCGAGGAGCGGGTGGACGCCGGCGTCGCGTACTCCTCCCGGCTGTTCCACCGCCCGCCCGGCGCCGACCTCGGCTGCCAGGCCGTCTACCTGCAGACCAAGGCGCCGGACGAGCCCCGGATGGGCGTGCTGCTACCGGTCGAGGGCGACCGCTGGATCGTCAGCCTGGCGGGGATGCGCGGCGCCGAACCCGGGCCCGGCGAGGAGGGTTTCACCGAGCACCTGGGCCGACTGCGAGACCCGAGCCTGCGCGACGCGCTGCTGGGCGCCGAACCGGCGGGCGAGGTCCGCGGCTTCCTGCCCGGTCCGGGCGTGCGCCGGCACTACGAGCGCGGCGCCCCGGAGGGCCTGGTGGTCGTCGGCGACGCCGCGAGCACCTTCAACCCGGTGTACGGCCAGGGAGTGACGGTGTCGCTGTTCTGTGCCCAGGCGCTGCGCCGCACCGCGCTGCGGCACGGCGGCGTGGGGCACGCGACGGCCCGCGACGCCCGGCGGGAGATCGCGGCGGTGTCCAAGAACGCGTGGGTGATGTCCTGCGCCGAGGACGTCCGGTTCGCCGCCACCACCGGCGGGCCCTCCGGTGCGCTCGTCAAGCTCCAGCACCGCTTCCTGGACCGGGTGCTGGCCACGGCGACCCGCAACCCGGAGGTCACCGAGGCCTTCCACGAGGTGCTCTCCCTGGTGTCGCCGCCCTCCCTGCTCTTCCGGCCCTCGGTGCTGGCCTCGGTCCTGCGCGGCTGACGGCTGACGGCTGACGGCTGACGGCTGACGGCTGACGGCTGACGGCAGCGGAACCGGCGGCCGTGAACCGCCGGTTCCCGGCCGCCGGTTACCGGGCGTCGGGCATCAGGCTTCGGGGCGGACGGCTTCCGTCCCGCTCACCCCGCGAGGTGCGCGGCGACGTAAGGCAGCGCGATCTGCTCCAGGGCGTACGGCCCGAAGGCCGGGTGGACGTTGGCCTCGAACACCACCCCGCCGCTCTCCGCGGCGAGGTCGACGCCCGCCAGCTCCAGTCCGAGGGAGCCCGCCGCGCTGATCGCCAACTCGGCCAGGCCGTCCGGGAGTTCCGCGACGTTCAGCAGGGTCGAGACGGCTCCCCGGCACTCGTTGCAGGGCGCGTCCGGGTCCGCCTGGACGTGCTCGACCGCGCGGACCACCTCACCGCGCAGCACCACCACGCGGTACTGGTGGCGCCGGCCGTCCGGGAGGAAGTTGCCGGCGTCGCGGGCGATCAGCCAGTCCACCCCCGCCTCGGCGTAGCGGCGGGCGGCGGCCTCGAGTTGGCCCGGGGTGGTCACGTGGAAGACGTCCTCGCCGCCCATGCCGACGCAGGGCCGCGCCCAGACGTCACCGCCGAGCCGCTCGAAGGCCGCGGCAGCGGTCTCGGGGCTCGCCCCGGAGAGCACGGCACTGGGCATCTGCGCGACGCCGTCCCGGGCGAAGCGCGCGACGGTCAGGTCCTTCTCGGTGGCCGCCCGCCACGCCTCGGGGTCGGCCCCGAGGGAGCGGACGCCGAGCGCGCGCAGCCTCCGCTGGCAGTCGGCGAAGGCACGGCGGCGGTGGGGCGGAATCTCGTACACGACCACCGCCCCGGCGGTGACGCTCCGCCCGTCCGCCGTGAGCCGGACCCGTCCCTCGCCGTCGGCCTCGATCCGCCCGCTCCCGCCCGCCATGAAGTGCCGGGCGTCGAGGTGGACGGGCTCGCCGCCGGTCAGTGTCCGCACCGCGGCGGCTAGGACGTCCCGGCTGCCCTCGGTCGAGCTGTGATCGGTCAGGAGAACGAGGTCACGTCTGCTCATGCGGCCATCGAAGCGGCCCCGCGGACTCCCGGACAAGACGACCCCGCGCGCCACGCTGACCGAAACCGCACACCGGTCGCCGCGAACCCGCCCGGCGCGGGCGGCACCGCTCGCGCCACGTCCGGTGCGGAGGACCGAGCGCCGCCACCGGTAATTCGAGTGCGGTCGTTCCACCCGGTCGCTAGGGTGGCCCCCATGTCGACGCCCCGAATTTCCTAGCTGACGGACCCGCCTCCACGCCACCCGTGTGTCCATCAGCTGTTTCGGAGCGTTATCCCGTGATCACCACTCGTGGTGTCGACCTGCGCGTCGGCGCCCGCCTCCTGCTGTCCGACGTCACCCTGCACGTCGCCCCCGGCGACCGGATCGGCCTGGTCGGCCGCAACGGCGCCGGCAAGACCACCCTGCTCGCCACCCTCGCCGGCCACCTCCAGCCGGCCGCGGGCACGGTCACCCGCACCGGCCCGGTCGGCTACCTCCCGCAGGACTCCCGCGCCGCCGACCCGACGGTCACCGTCACCGACCGCATCCTGTCCGCCCGAGGCCTCGACACCGCCGTCCGCGCGCTGCGCGCCGCCGAGCAGGCGATGGCGCGGGCCGGCTCCCCGGCGGAGGAACGCCGGGCGATGGACGCCTACAGCCGGGCCGAGGCCCGGTTCCAGTCCAGGGGCGGCTACGCCGCCGAGGCCGAGGCCGCCCGGGTCGCCGCCGGGCTGGGACTACCCTCCGGCCTGATGGACTCCCCCGTCGGACCGCTCTCCGGCGGACAGCGTCGCCGGGTGGAACTGGCCCGCATCCTGTTCGGCGACCAGGGCACCCTGCTGCTCGACGAGCCCACCAACCACCTGGACGCCGACTCGGTCGCCTGGCTGCGCGGCTTCCTCGCCGCCCACCAGGGCGGGCTGGTACTGATCAGCCACGACCTGGAGCTGGTGGAGGAGACCGTCAACCGGGTGTTCCACCTGGACCCGGCCCGCGCCGCCCTCGACATCCACAACACCGGCTGGCGGTCCTACCTCGCCCAACGCGCGGCCGCCGAGCGCCGCCGCGCCCGGGAGCGGGCCAACGCCGAGCGCAAGGCCGCCGCCCTGCACGCCCAGGCCGACCGGATGCGAGCCAACGTGGCGACCGCGACCACCGCCCGCAGCATGGCCCGCCGCGCCGACCGGATGCTGGCCGGGCTGGAACCCGTCCGGCAGGCCGAGCGCACCGCCCGCGTCCGGCTCCCCGAGCCGGCGCCCTGCGGCCGGACGCCGCTCGGCGCGATCAGCCTGGCCAAGGCCTACGGCGGCCGGGCGGTGCTGGCCGGTGTGGACCTCGCCGTCGACCGCGGCAGCCGGCTCGTCGTCCTCGGCCCCAACGGCGCGGGCAAGACGACGCTGCTGCGGATGCTGGCCGGCCACGAGACCCCGGACGCCGGCCGCGTCGTCGCCGGTCCGGGTCTGCGGCTCGGCTACTTCGCCCAGGAGCACGACACCCTGGACCCGGCGCTGAGCGTGCTCGGCAACCTCGCCGCGGCCGCTCCCGACCTCACCGACGGCGAACTGCGCCACGTGCTCGGCGCGTTCCTCTTCCGCGGCGACGACGCCGGCAAACCGGCCGGCGTCCTCTCCGGCGGCGAGAAGACCCGCCTCGCCCTGGCCACCCTGGTGCACTCCGGCGCCAACGTGCTGCTCCTGGACGAGCCCACCAACAACCTCGACCCGGTCTCCCGCTCCGAGGTGCTGGCCGCGGTCGGCAGCTACCCGGGGGCGATCGTGATGGTCACCCACGACCCGGGCGCGATCGAGGCGCTGCGCCCGGACCGCGTCCTGCTGCTGCCGGAGGGCGACGAGGACCTCTGGCACGACACGTACCTGGACCTGGTCACGCGGGCCTGACACCGGAGGACCGTTCGTTCCGCGCCCGGCAGGAGCCGCCAGAAATGATTGACAAACTCAACCTTTCACCCCTAGAGTCGAAAATTGCTTCAGGTAGTGAAAGTTCCATGCGCCAAGCACCCCCACCCCCTCAAGACCGCGAGATCCTCATGCACGACAGCATCCCTTCTGTGGTCGCCCGACTGCGGGCCGAATTCAGCACCGGCCGGACCAGGCCGCTCGCCTGGCGCCTGGACAAGCTGGCCGCCCTGCGCACCCTGCTCACCGAACAGGCCGAGGTGTTCCAGCAGGCCCTGCACGCCGACCTCGGCAAGAGCGCCGCGGAGGTGCACCGCACCGAGACCGGGTTCACGATCAACGAACTCGACCACACGGTGGCGCACCTGGCGGACTGGCTGCAGCCCAGGGCCGCCGCGGTGCCGGAGGTCTTCCGCCCCGCCGAGGCCCGGGTCGTCCGCGACCCGCTGGGCGTGGTGCTGATCATCGCGCCCTGGAACTACCCGCTCCAGCTCGCCCTGGCCCCGGTGGTGGGCGCCCTGGCCGCCGGGAACACCGCCCTCGTCAAGCCCAGCGAGCTCGCCCCGGCGACCTCGGCGGCCATCGCCGAACTGCTGCCCCGCTACCTCGGCGAGGAGGCGGTCGCGGTCGTCGAAGGCGCCGTCCCGGAGACCACCGCCCTGCTCGAGCAGCACTTCGACCACATCTTCTACACCGGCAACGGCACGGTCGGGCGGATCGTGATGGCCGCCGCCGCGAAGCACCTGACGCCGGTCACCCTGGAGCTCGGCGGCAAGAGCCCCGTCGTGGTCGAACCCGGTGCCGACCTGGCCGTCACCGCCCGGCGGATCGCACGCGGCAAGTTCCTCAACGCCGGCCAGACCTGCGTCGCCCCCGACTACGTCCTCGCGATCGGCGACACCGCGGCCGGCCTGGAGAAGGAACTCGCCGACGCGGTGACCGAGTTGTTCGGTCAGAACCCGGCCGAGAGCGCCGAGTACGGACGGATCGTCAACGAGCGCCACTTCGACCGGCTCACCGCCCTGCTCGACGGCGGACGGACCGTCATCGGCGGCGACCACGACCGCACCGAGCGCTACCTCGCCCCGACCGTCCTCGCCGACGTCCCGGCCACCGCCCCGGTGATGCAGGCCGAGATCTTCGGCCCGATCCTGCCCGTCCTGGCCGTCCCGGACCTCGACGCGGCGATCGCGTTCATCAACGAGCGCGACAAGCCACTCGCCCTCTACGCCTTCACGGAGTCCGCCGACACCAAGCGGCGCCTGACCGAGGAGACCTCCTCCGGCGCCCTGACCTTCGGCTTCCCGGTCTCGCACCTGGCGATGCCCGAACTGCCCTTCGGCGGCGTCGGCGAGAGCGGCATGGGCCGCTACCACGGCGAGTACTCGATCGACACCTTCAGCCACACCAAGGCCGTCGTCGACAAGCCCCTCGCCTGACCCCCGTCCCCGAGGCGCCGGCCCTCGGCCCCCAGAGCCCGGGGCCGAGGGCCGCCGCCGGGGGCCGGGGGCCGTCAGCGGTGGGTCAGCAGGCCTCGTACGTAGGCCGCTTGGCCGACGTGCTGGAGGTCGTCGGCGATCACGCTGATCAGCCGCACCCCCAGGGTGACCGGGGGCTGCCACGACTCGTCGACGATCCTGGCGAGGGACCGGTTGTCGAGGCCGCGCACGTAGTCGACGGTCCGTGCGTGGACGGCCTCGTGGTAGCCCACGAGGAGGTCGGCGGTGGCGGTGACCTTGGCGACCTGTGCGGGCCGGTGCCCGTAACCGGTGGACGACGCGGCGAACGGCAGGGCGAACCGCCCCGCCCAGCCGTCGGCGGTCCACACCTGTTCCCGGTCGGCCGCGTCGGCGAGGTGGTCGTCCTGGATCCGGGTGAGGTGCCAGACCAGCCAGGCGATCGAGTTGGCCGAGTGCTGCACCCGGAACGACAGCTGCTCCGGGGTCAGGCCGTCGACCACGTCGGCGACGGTGTCCCGGATCCTGTCGAACGCGTCCACCAGAAGATCGGTACTGGTCACACCGGCCACAGTCGCCTCCCGGTCGAGTACCCCGCCCAGCCGGCGGCGCGGCGGATCACGCTCCGCCCCGACGATTGTGTCCCGCCCGCGGAGCCCCGGCCACCCGGGCCCGACGCGCCGTCGCCCGGGCAGCGCCTCCGGCGGCGGGCGGTGCCGTCCCCGTCCTCCACCGCGTCCGCAGCCCGGCGGTGTCGGTGCTGGCGCGGTCGCCCCGGCGACCCGATCATGGCCTGGCGTGGCCGGGACCGCCCCGGGCGGGCAAGGGCCGACCGGAGCACCACCCGGTGGCAGCGAGGAACCCCTCCCTCCCCGCACGTGCCGTTCCGCTCCGCCCCTGCCGACCCAGACCAGAAGGGCCCCTCCATGGCCGTCTCCCGGGCACCCCTCGCCGACCGCCCCGGCTCGGCGCTCCGCCGCGCGGGCGTGGCCCTCGCGCTCGGCGCCGCCGTCGCACTGACCGGCCCGGGCGTCGCCCCGCACGCCTGGGCCGACGAGAGCCCGTTCCCGGTGCCGGTGACCGTCGGCCGCGCCCACCAGGTGATCACGGTCGAGGCGGACGGCACCCGCGCCACCGTGACCCTGTGGGACCGCCGGGACGGCGTCTGGCGATCCCTCGGATCCACGGCCGACGCACGCATCGGCTCCGGCGGCCTGCACGACGGCCTCACCCGCGTCCAGGGGACGGGGACCACACCGACCGGTACCTACGGCATCACCCAGGCCTTCGGCCTCTCCCCGGACCCGGGCACGAGGATGCCGTACCACCACGTCACCGCGCACGACTGGTGGGTCCAGGACCCGTCCTCCGCCTACTACAACCGCATGCGCACCGACATCCAGGGCGGCTTCCACCTCACCGCGGACGGACCGCTCGGCAGCGAACACCTCGTCGACTACCCCGTCCAGTACGACGACGTGCTGGTCATCGACTTCAACACCTCCCCCGTGGTGAAGGGCCGGGGCGCGGGCATCTTCCTCCACGTCCTCGGCCCCCAGGCCGGCGCCACCGGCGGCTGCGTCGCCGTCCCCGCCGCCTTCATGGCCCGGACGATGCGGTGGATCGACCCCGCCGACCACCCCGTCATCGCGATCGACCGGAAGCTGCCGGGCCGCCAGGAGGTACGCACCCCCGGCGCGTGATGGTCCGTGCCGGCGGCGGCTTGGCCGCCTGGTGCCCCGGGGCGGCCGGCCGACTCGCACAGCCGGTCGCGGTCCGCGTCGACGCCGAAGCCCGGGACCGTCCGAGAACGGGCGGGGCCGCGGGCGGAGGGAGCGGCAGGGGCGCCCCCTCCCCGGGCTTCCCGGCGCCTCGTCAGGCCCGCCCGGCCGCTTCGAGCAGGCGCGCCGGGAGGTAGGGGGACCGGATGCGGACGGCCCAGCCGCGGCTGCGGCGGGCGTGGCAGGCGAGGGCGAGGATGCCGAGGTTGAGCGCGGCGGCCGGCTCGGCAGCGCGGTCGGCGACGGAGTGGTGGTCGCGGTGGGCTTCCAGGGCGTCCAGCAGAGCCAGGTTGAAGCTGGTCTCGTCGCCCCGGAGCAGCTGCGAGAAGAGCACGACCGGGGGCGGCGGGAAGCCCTTGTCCCTCGTGCGCTCCACCTGCTCCAGGGCCCGTTCGGTGGCCGGGAGCGGGTCGGCGCCGCGCAGGTGGTCGTGCAGCGCGGTGCGGTACGGGGCGAACGGTGACGGGTCCTCGGTGGCGATGGTGGGACCGGCCGCGACGAGCGGCTCGAGGTCTTCGGCACTGCCGGTGACCAGGGCGTAGGACAGGGCGGTCTCCCAGAGGGCCGGTCCGAAGGCCCTGTCCCGGCAGGCGGGGAGGCGGAGCGTCCGGCCGTCGACGGTCACCTCGGCCTCGGTGCCCGGCTCGGCGAGGGCGACCCGGAACGCGGCGGCGCCCAGCCGGGAGCCGAGCCGCAGGTTGCCGAGCAGGGCATCGGTGGCGTCGGCGGACGCCGAGGCGCGCGCCGCCAGCAGGTGGGTCTGGTAGCCCAGGGCGGCCGTGAGGTCCCACGCGTCCAGCGGCTCGCCCTCCTTCGGCGTGAGGACCTCCCGGGTGCGCCGCTCGAACCACGCCTCGTCGTCCGGGGCGGGCGAGCGCAGCGGGCCCGGCCGCTCGACGTCGACGGGCCCGGCGGCGAGCCGGGCCACGGCGTCGGGGCGCGGGTCGCGGCCCAGGGCGCGGACCCGCGGGCCGGGGGTCTCGAAGCCGGTGACCAGGGCGCGGGGCAGGTAGTCGGTGTCGACCGCCACGGTCCAGCCGTGGGTGCGGTACGCGAGGGCCGCGAGGGCGATCGGGACGAGCGGCAGGAGGCTGCGGGGACCGGTGCCGTGCGGGCCCTCCTGGAGAAGCGCGAGCAGAGCGGCGTCGAAGGCCTCGCGGTCCCCGACGGTGAGGGCGCGCAGCGCGCGCAGCCCGGGCTGCGGTTCGGCTCCGGCGTCGGCGCCCCGGAGCTCGGCCTCCCCGAAGAAGTGGGCCGCGAAGCCGTCGACGAGCTCGAGGGTGGGCGTGACCGGCTCGTCGGGCATCAACTGCCGGGCCCAGCAGAAGGCCTCGCCATGGGCGGACACCGTGTCGGCGACGATCGCCAGGCAGAAGGCGTCGAGCCATTCGCGGGCGGTGACCAGGTGGTGGGGATCGCGGTCCTGTCCGTCCTCGCGGGCGTAGCTCATCCCGAAGTTCGGGTAGTCGAGGAAGACGTGGAAGCCGTCGTGCGGGTAGTAGGCGGCGAAGGAGACGGCGCCGACGGCGGCCTCGGCGGCGTCCTTGAGGACGGCCCTGGCCTCGGCGCAGTCCAGGTCGGGCCGGGTGGTGGAGAGGGCTCCGAGGTAGTCGAGGAAGGAGTCGGCGATCAGCTGCCACTCGGTGGTGGTCATCAGGCCGGCGCGGGAGTAGGAGTGGACCTGCCTCCCGATCCGGTCCACGAAGTCCTCGCGGGCGCGTGCCACCCGCTCCTCGTCCACCTGGTGACGTTCGATCCGCACGGCCCCTGCCCCCTTGATCATCGGTGTCGGCCCAGCCTAGGCAGTGGGTCGGACATCGCGGTCGGCAGGGTCACGGCGCAGTGCCCCGGCTCGGAGGAACGGAGGCACGGAGGCGCAGAGGCACCGGCGCGGGTCGTCGTCTCCCCCGCGCGGTGTTCGTTCCGGTGGGCGCGGCGCCGTCGGCGGCCTCAGCGCGGCTCGTACGGGCTGCCGATCCGCAGCAGGTTGCCGCTGCGGTCGACCAGCGCGAACTCCCGCATCCGGTGGGCGGTGTCGACGGGCGGCGTCAGCCGGCTGCCGGTGGCCCGGTCGGTGGGCACGCCGAGACGCGCCCAGTCGCGGTGCAGCGCGTCCGCGTCCCGGACCCGCAGGTAGCAGCTGCCGGCCGTGGCCAGCGGGTCCACCCCGGGGTCGTGGCGGAAGTGCAGTTCGACCGTGCCCCGGACGACGATCAGGTAGCCGTCCGCACCCTCCCAGCGCCCGCGCGGCTCGAACCCCAGGCGGGAGTAGAACGCCGAGGTCTCGTCGAGGTCCCGGCTCGGCAGGATCGGTACCGCGTACTCGTCGCATTCGTCACCCTCGTCCATGGGCGCCACCGTAGGGCATCCCACTGACACGGCTCGTCGTCGTCCCGTGGTGCGTCATGCGTGGGCCGGGCCGGCCCGGCCGGGGGCCCGCCGGTTGCCGCGGTCCGGCGCACGGCCCAGATTGGCAGGGACAACGGCTGACAGCGGCTGCCCGGTCCCGCTCCCTCGCGGCGGGCGCTCCGCGGGTCGACCGGCAGGACGGCGCGGAAGAGGTGCGGAGATGAGCCGGGTGGAGGAGTCGATCGACGTGGACGCGCCCGTCCGCGTGGTCTACGACCAGTGGGCGACCTTCGAGGACTTCCCGAAGTTCATGGACGGCGTGGAGGAGGTCACGCAACTGGACGAGCGCCACGCCCACTGGCGCACCAGGATCGCCGGCCTCTCCCGGGAGTTCGAAACGGAGGTCGTCGACCGGGTCCCCGATGAGCGGGTCGCCTGGCGCACCACCGGCCGGAGCGTCAAGCACACCGGCACGGTCGAGTTCGAGCCGCTCGGCGCGACCCGGACCCGGGTGCGGATGGCCATGGACTTCCAGCCCACCGGCCTCGCCGAGAAGGCCGCCGACAGGCTGGGCGTCCTCGGCATCCAGGTTCGCGGCGACCTTCGCCGCTTCAAGCGGTTCATCGAGGCCCCCGCCACCGGGACCGGCCCCGGGTCGGGACCGGAGGCCGGCTGACGGCAGCGGGAGCGCGTAGCAGCGGGAGCCGGAGCGCACGGCAGTGACCTGCAAGCGGCTCGGACGCGCGCGGTGCGGCCGTCACGGCCGAGCAGACCCGGGCCGCCGAACTCCCGTACCCCCATACGGGTGAACGGTTCCGCGTCGAGGAGCCCCGGCGGCGGTGGAGTCCGTTGAGCAGCTGGACACATCACGCCCTCCAGGAAGGACTGCCATGCTCGGCCGTACTCGGCTCGCCGCCACCGTGGTCGCCGCCACCGCACTGATCGCCCCGCCGGCGCTCACCGACGCCCAGGCGGCGGTGCGGCGCGCCGTGGGCCTGGGCAACGGCGACGCCGGCAGGGCCGTCACCGTCAGGTCGGGCGACACGGTCCGGGTCAGCCTCAAGGCCGTACCGGGTGACGGGATGAACTGGGTGTGGGACGAACCCACGACCTCCGACGGCCAGGTGCTGTCACGGTCCTCGGTCCGCACCGTGGCCAACGGGGACGCCGAAGCCACCTTCCACGCCCAAGCCGCCGGGCGCGCCGCCGTCACCGCGCACCGCCGCTGCGTCGTCACTGCTCCTGGGCACGTCTGTCCCCGTGCCGTCGCCCTCTGGAACGTTACCCTCGACGTCCGTTGAGGGCCTGGCTCCCCGGTCGGCAGCCCGGGAGCCGCGGCCGGGAGCGGCCCCGACCGTGCCTCCCACCTGCGCGGGCTCGTTGACGGGGCATGCGAACGATCACGGCAGTCGAACACACCCGGCGCGCTCTGCTCACCACGGCGGCCGGGACGGCCACCGGTCTCGCGCTGGCGGCCACCGGGCCGGCGCGGGCGGCGCCGCCGTCCGACGGGCGGCCGGGGCGGCGGGTCGCCGTGCTCGGCGGCGGAGTCGCCGGTCTGAGCGCGGCACAGGAACTGGCCGAGCGCGGCTACCGGGTGACGGTGTACGAGCGCAACGACGTGCTGGGCGGCAAGGCGCGCAGCATGGACGTGCCCGGCACCGCCCGGGGCGGCCGGCGGCCGCTGCCCGGCGAACACGGCTTCCGCTTCTTCCCCGGGTTCTACCGCAACCTGCCCGACACCCTGCGCCGGATCCCCTCGTCCCCGGGGGACGCCGGCCGCACCGTCCACGACAACCTGGTGGACGCCACCGAGGAACTGTTCCCCCGCGCCGCAGGGCGCCCGGCGCTGCGGCTGCCGTTCCGTACCGTGACCACGCCGCCGCTGCTCGGCGAGCTGCTGCCCGACGCGCTGCTCCAGACGCTGACGGGTCTGCTGGACACCGCGCTGCACCTGCCGGCCACCGAGGTCGCGTACTTCGCCAACCGGATGCTGGTCCACTTCACCAGCTGCGAGCTGCGCCGCTACGAGCAGTGGGAGCGCGTCCCGTGGTGGCGGTTCATCCGGGCCGGCGAGATGTCCTACGACTACCAGCGGCTGCTGGGCGTCGGCATCACCCGCAACGTCGTCGCGACCAGGGCGGAGGAGGCCAGCACCCGCACCGTCGCCCGGGTCCTCCAGGCGTTCGTCTACAACGTCCTGGGCCGGGGCGCCGACGGCGAGCCGGACCGCGTCCTCAACGCCCCGACCAGCGAGGCCTGGATCGGCCCCTGGGAGGCCCATCTGCGCTCCCTCGGCGTCCGGTTCGAACTCGGCGCCGAAGTGGAGGAGTTGCTGTACCAGGGCGGTCGGATCTCCGGCGTGCGGCTGCGGAACGCGGACACCCCCGTCCTCGCCGACCACTATCTCAGCGCCCTGCCGGTCGAACACGCCCGTGCCACCTGGGGCCCCGCGCTGCGCGCCGCCGACCCGCAGCTCGCGCGCTGCGACCGGCTCCGGACCGACTGGATGGTCGGCGTGCAGTTCTACCTGCGCCGCCGCACCCCGATCGTGCACGGCCACGTCGACCTGGTCGACTCCCCCTGGGCCGTCACCTGCATCGGCCAGGCCCAGTTCTGGCCCGGCCGGGACTTCCGGCGGGACTACGGCGACGGGCAGGTCGCCGACTGCCTCTCGGCGATCGTCTCGCAGTGGGACACCCCGGGCATCGTCTACGGCAAGCCCGCGCTCAAGTGCTCCCGCGAGGAGGTGGTGCGCGAGACCTGGGCCCAGCTCAAGGACTCCCTCAACAGCGGCGGCCGGCGCGTCCTGGACGACGCGGACCTGGTGACCTGGTTCGTCGACCCGGCCGTCACCGGCCTCGGCGGCCCGGAACCGGCCAACCGCGAACAGTTGCTCGTCCACCCGTCGGGCACGCTGTACAACCGCCCGTCCGCCGCGACCGCCGTGCCCAACCTCTTCCTGGCCGGCGACTACGTCGCCACCGACATCGACCTGGCCACCATGGAGGGCGCCAACGAATCCGCCCGCCGGGCGGTCAACGCCCTGCTCGACGCCGACGGTTCACCGGCCCCGCGCTGCACGGTGTGGCCGCTCTACCAGCCGCCCGAGCTGGCCGCCCTCCAACAGCAGGACGAGGCCCGCTACCGCCGGGGCCTGCCGAACGCGTTCGACGCGGGCTGACGGGCGCGGCGACCGGAGGGCCGCCGTCGACCCGATCGGTCGACCACCTCCCCTCCCGCGGCGCCCGCGCGCCGGTTCCGGCCGCGCGTCGGGCGCAGGCGGGCTGAAATGCCCTCGCCCCTGGGCTCAGGTGCGCCACGGCGACCCGCGCCGGACGTCGTCCCGCACGTCGCCGGGGTCCTTTCCCGGTCGTGGGTGCGGGATTGCCCTTCGCGAGGACGGGGGAACCCGTACGGAGGGAGGGCGAGATGGCGGTGTACAGCTGGGGAAGGACCGCGTGCGAGCAGTGCGGGCATTCCCGCCAGGGGCACGAGTCCTACCGGGGGCGCTGCGCCGTCGGGTGTCCGTGCGAGGGGTTCCGGCCGGAGGAGCAGTCGGTGGAGCGGGGGCCGGAGCCGTGCCTGTGGTGCAAGCACGCGAGGCACCTCCACCTGGACCGGGCGTGCGAGGAGTGCGGCTGCGGGGAGCCGGACGAGCCTCCTGTCTGGGAGCGCACCTACTACTGACGGCTGAGCCACGGCCGCAGCCGCTGCCGGTGACGCCGGCAGGCGCGCACGTCGGGCGGGCGACGGTTGTCGACGGGCGGCTCCGGTCCTGGTGCTGCGGCGCACTCGGGAGGGTACGCGGTGCTCGCGCGGGAATCTGACTGCTGGTCGGAAGCGCTCAGGGGCCGGGGCGGCCGACCGCGGGGGCCGGCCGCCCGGAGCGCGCCCGGGGAGCCTAGCGGACGGGCAGGGAGACGTCCGCCGGGCCGAAGGTCACGGTGCTGCCCGGGGGCGTCTCGGCGCCGTACAGGTCGTCCCGCGTGCCGAGCACGAGCGCGAGGCGGTGGCCGGCCGGGAGGTCGTACGCGGTCGGGAAGAGGGTGACGTCGAGCGGGAAGGGCTGCCCGGCGGGGCGTCCGGTCCAGCTCTGCGGGGCGTGCGTGACCAGGCGGCCGACGCCGAGCGCGTCCACGTCGTAGAGGTAGGCGATGGCCGTACCCTGCGGCGCGGAGCTGGTGACGGTGGTGTGCACCCGGGCCGCGCCGCGTACCCGCAGTCCCTGCCCGTACGGCTCCGACTGGCGGACGGCGGCTGCCGAGCGGTCGATGAGCGGCACGGCGACGGTCGGCGGCTGGTGCAACCACTGGTCGACCATGCCGGAGAGCAGGACGGTGCCGCCGCTCGCACCGGAGGTCTCGCCGCCGCGCACGGTGGCGGTGCCGCCGAACGCCGGGTGCTCGGTGCGGGAGCTGACGGAGCGCCAGTCCGGGTACGCCTCGTGGGCGCCGGTCGGGCGGACCTCCAGGTCGACGCCCGGGGGCAGGCCCGCGCCCGCCGTGCCCATCAGGTGCTGGTCGAGCCAGCCGCGGGCGTTGTCCCAGGTGGCGTCGGAGAAGCCGAGCAGGCCGGTGAACTCCTGGCTCGCGTGGTCGCCCGGGCGCAGTTCGAGGCGCTTGGGGACGGTCAGCCGCTGGTAGAAGTCGGTCATCTGGCCGGGGTTGAAGAAGCTGTCGCTCCAGCCGTTGGCGAGGTAGATCGCGGCGCCGTTGGCGTTGATCCGGTCCAGGTAGCTGGCCGGGGAGCGGACGTCCGCCCACGTGATGACATCGGGCAGGTCGCGGTCGGCGAACAGGTCGTCCAGGACTTCCGCGAACTCCGGGCTCTTGCGGCCGGTCAGGCGCTCGATGTCGGCCAGCCTGGTGGCGGCGGCGGTGTGCCGGGTCCGGCCGCTGTACAGCGCGTCCGCCAGGTCGGCCCAGCCGCTCAGCGAGGCGACGGCCTTGATCCGCGGGTCGAACGCGGCGCCGAGGAGGGTGAGCCCGCCGCCGAGTGACAGCCCGATCATGCCGACCCGGTCGGGGTCGGCGGCGGTGTGGGCGAGCGCCCAGTCGATCACCGTCGAGATGTCGGCGACGTCCTTGGGCCCGGCGACGTCCACCTGCCCGCCCGACCCCCAGAACCCGCGCACCGTGTACGTCACGACGACGTACCCGGCCGCGGCGAACCTGTGCCCCTGGGCGACGTACTCCAGGTCGTTCTGCCCCCAGCTCGCCGGCTGCACCACGACCGGGTACCGGCCCCGGGCGTCCGCCCCCGGCGTCCCGGCGGGCGGGGTGAACACGTCGGCCTTCAGCACCACCCCGTCCGAGGCGGTGATGCTCGCCAGCCGGAACCCGCCGAACGCCGACGCCGCGGTCGACACCGCGGGAGCCGCAACGGCAGGCCGGGCGGCGGCGCCTACGCCGAGGGCCAGTGCCGCGGCCAGCGCGACGCTCACCGCCCGCTGTCCACCGCTGCGGCGGGGTCGTGCCATCACACTGCTCTCCCTACTGCTCATACGATCCGATCGCAGGGAGCCTAGCGATCTGACGCTGCATCAGAGGAGCCGATGATCAGCCAAACTACTGGCTGGTAACCTACCGCTTCGGGAACGACCTCGGCAGGCGGCCCACCTCGTCGACCCGACGGCCGCAGGACCCGACCCCCGGCGGCGGCGGTCGAACGGCGACCGAACGACAGCCGGAATCGGCCGCCCGCCCGGCGGTGACGGGCGGGACCAGGGGGCCGCGCCGCGCCCCGGCTGTTCACGAGCGGCTCAGCGACACCACGAGGCCGGCCCGGTCCGGGCGGCTCGGCGACGGTCCGGCGGCGACCCGCCCGGGTCGCCGCCGAGCTGGGACTCTCCGCTCCGAAGGGCGGGCCTGACCGGGAACGAGCCCGGGCGGGCCACCGCCCCGCAGACGGCCCCGATGGACCGGCCAAAAATGACCTGCCCCCGTCAAGGGCTCCCGGGCACCATGGTCGTGAGCGAACCGCCGTGCCTCAGGGCTCCGCCGCACCAGCGCGCGGGGCCGCTCCCGGTCGCCCCGCCGACGGGGCCGGGGGGCACGGCGGACGCCACGTCAGCGTGCGCGGACGAGCGACGACTCCCAGGGGGACGGACCGGTCCGGCGGCGGTCGACCGACCACGCCACGGCCGTCCGCTCCGGCACGCCCGGCCGCGCTCCGGCACTCCCATCCGTCGTGCACCGCCTGCCCAGAAAGGGAGCAAGCAGCGCTATGACCGCCACCACCGACAGCGGAATGCGGGACCGGGTCGCCGCACTGATGAACGGTTTGGGCGACCATCCGGTCTACGGCAACGAGTACTTCCGGATCCTGCGCGACGACCCGTGGACCGGGCCGGTCTACGACTTCCACCGTGCCAACTTCTTCCACCGGACGGAGGGCACCGTCAAGGGCATCGCCTACGTCTGCGCCCAGGCGGCCGCCCACGACGACCGCGACACGCTCGTGCTGTTCTCGCACATCCTCAACGAGGAGACCGGCGACGGCCGGGCCGAGCACTGCCACGAGGTGCTCATGGAACAGGCCCACAACCACTACGGCGAGGTCGAGTTCGGCCTGCCGGCGCTGACCGTGCGGGAGTCACGCGACAGCGAGCTGCTGATCCCGGAGACGGTCGAGTACCGCGACCGCACCCTGGAGCTGCTGACCGCCAACTACCACCGCATGCTGGGCGTCGCGATGGCCCTGCAGTCGCACGCCGACCCGATGCTGAGGACCTGCCGCACGGCCTTCCGCAACGCCCGGAAGAACCTGCCCGAGAAGGCGTTCGTGGACACCGTCGAGGTCTACTTCAACGTCCACGTCGGGGACGAGGGCGTCGAGGAGCGCCACGCGGCGGACGCGCGGCAGTGCGTGCTGAACAACTGCCGCACCGACGCCGACCTCGCCGAGGTCGCGCTCGGCGCCGAGCGGACCCTGGACGTCCAGCTGGCCATGTGGAGCGCGATGGCCAAGGCCGTGGGGGCACGGTGACGGCCGGAGCCGGAGAGGTGGACCCGGTCATCGTGCAGAAGAACCGCGGCATCGCGGACGCCGTCCTGAACCTGCCGGACTCCGTCACCCACGGGACGGCGGCGCGGCTCGCCGAGCTCAACCGCCACCGGCCCGCCGGGCAGCAGGTCATCGACCTCAGCATCGGGGCGCTGGACACCCCGGCCGACACCCGGATCGACGACGGACTGGTGAGGTTCGTCCGGGACAGCCCGGACCTGGCCCACTCCTTCGCGCCGGTCCGCGGGTTCTCCTTCCTCCGGGAGTCCATCGTCGCGCGGGCGCGGAGGCTGTACGGCGTCGACTACGACCCGGAGTCCGAGATCCTGGTCACCCCCGGCGGCGTCAAGGGGGCCATCTCGGTGGTCTTCCACGCCCTGCTGAACCCCGGCGACGAGGTCGTCATCCCGGTGCCGAACTGGCCGCACTACGCCGACATGGTGCGCCTGCACGGGGCCGTTCCACGCACCGTGCCGGCCGACGCGGCCAGCGGGCTGACCGCGTCGGCCCTGACGGGGGCGCTCGGCCCGGACACCAAGATCGTCATCCTGGGCGACTGCATCAACCCCACCGGCAAGGTCTACTCCACCGCGGAACTGACCGCGTTGGCCGAGGTCCTGGCCAGGCACAACACCCGGCGGGAGGCGGAGGGCCGGAGCCCCGTGCACGTCCTCTTCGACACCCCGTACGAGGCCCACGTCCTCGGCCCCCGCGCGGCGACCTTCGCCGCGATCGAGCCCCGACTGCCCGACGGCACGCCCGTACCGGTGCGGCCGTGGACCCTGCACGTCACCGGGCCGGGCAAGACCTACGGCATGCACGGCGACCGCATCGGCTACCTCCACGGCCCGCCGGACCTGGTCGACGCCGCCGCCCGCGCCCAGGTCAACCTCACCTCCTTCGCCTCCACCTACGGCCAGTTCGCCACCCACGTCGCCCTGAGCCCGGACCTGGACGACGTGCCGGTCGCCCGGGCGCGCGAGGCCCGCGCCAACCTGGAGTCCGTGCTGGCGGAGCTCCGGACCGTCCCGTCCCTGCACATCGACCTCCCCCAGGGCGGCTACTTCCTGTTCGCCGACTTCTCGGCGCACGCGGAGGCGTACCGGAAACAGGGTCACGCCACCGCCGAGCAGTTCCTGCTGGCCGAGGCCGGGGTCGCGACCCTCAGCGGCACCCACTTCACGGACGGGCACCCGCTCGACCACCACGTGCGGATCAACTGCGGCCGCTCGGGCCCCGTCCTGAGCGAGGCCGCCCGGCGGATCCGCGCCGCCGTGGGGCGGCTGAGCCCCTGATCCGGGGGTAGGACCGTCCCGACCTGCGCGCACCACCCGCTTGACGCACCACCTGCTCTACGCACCACCTGATCCATGCACGACCCGATCCACGTACGACCCGACGAGCGCCGGGAGGCGACCCACCGTGGACACCAGCGGCCACCACGTCCCGCGCCTCCAGCGCCGTCGGCCGGTACGCGACCCACAGCACGATCCGGAGCACGCCGCCGGCCCCCGGCCGCCCGCGCTCGGCTACCTGCCGCTGGCCGAGCGGCCGTTCCTCCGCCTCACCCAACTCGTCGTCGGCCTCGCCCTGTTCGGGTTCAGCCTGGCCCTGATGGTGCGCACCTCCCTGGGCGTCAACCCGTGGAGCGTGCTGTACGAAGGGCTGCACTACCACACGCCGTTGAGCTTCGGCATGATCAGCGCGGTGCTCGGCGTCCTGGTCCTGCTGCTGTGGATCCCGCTGCGGCAGAAGCCCGCCCTCGGCACCGTCGCGAACATCGCCGTGGTCGGCGCCTCCTCCGACCTCGGCCTCGCGCTCGTCCCCGAGCACCTCGGCCTGCCGGTCCGGATCGCCCTGGTCGCCGTCTGCATCGTGCTCAACGGCCTGTCCATCGCGGTCTACGTCGGCGCCCGTCTCGGCCCCGGTCCCCGGGACGGCCTGATGACCGGACTGGCGGACGTGACGGGTCGGTCGATCCGCCTGGTCCGCACCCTGCTCGAGCTCACCGTGCTCGGCATCGGCTGGCTCCTCGACGGCAGCGTCGGCATCGGCACCGTCCTGTACGCCCTCCTGGTCGGCCCGGTCACCCAGTACTTCCTGCCCCGGTTCAGCTACCGCCCGGACACCGCCGCGCCGGCCCGGCCACGGGCCTCGGCCGCGACCGGTACGGAGCGCCACCCCCGGCGACTGCGGCTGCGGCCCTCTCCGCCGGACTCGGGCTGCTGAGGGGGCCTCGCCGCAAGGGCGTCGACCGCCGCCCGCCTTCCCGGCCACGGTACGGGCGGCGGCGCTCACCCGGCATGGACGGGCTCAGGAGCCGACCTTCTCCGGATGCCGGCCGGCGACGCTCAGCCTGCAGGCGCCGTTCCGGCAGGAGCGCTGCAGCCGGCCCCGCGAGACGGTCTGCATCAGGCCGATGGCCCAGCAGGTCGGGCAGCCGCGCATGGCGACCAGTCCGACCGGCAGGAGGACCAGGCTGATCGGCCCGACCACCGGCACGAGGGCGACCGAGCCGATCAGCGAGCCGAAGCCGACCACGCCGCGCACGATGTGTTCGGGCAGGGACCTGCTCGAGAAGTCGGTTCCGTCAGACGTCGTGCCGGGCTTCGATCCGGTCATCATTCCCCCCAGGAGTCGGCTCCGGGCCGGTGAGCAGGGCCAGTTGGACCGTCCGCCGGGCCCGGTGCAGACGGGACTTCATCGCCGCGGTGGTGAGGCCGAGGGCGTCGGCGACCATCCGGCCGCTGAGGCCCTGGATGTCGCGCATGATCAGCACGCGACGCTGGTCGGGCGGCAGGGCGGCGACCGCGGCCGCCACCCTGCCGGCTTCCAGGAGTTGCAGGACCTCGTCCTCGGCCGAGGCGACGGCGGTGTCGCCCGGCAGCGGCACCGGGGTGGTCCGCAGCGCCGCCCGGGCCCGGCGCAGGCACTCGTTGCGGACGATCCGGAACATCCACGAGGACAGCGCGGCCGTGGCCCGCAGCGTCCCGATCCTGCGGTACAGGATGATCAGGGCTTCCTGCGCCGCGTCCTCCGCGTCCTCCGGTGTGGCACAGAGGGAGCGGGCGAAGCGCTGCACGTTCGGGTGGGAGCCCGACACCAGCGCGGCGATCGAGTCGACGTGTCCGCTCTGCGCGGCGAGCACCAACTGCTCACCCGGCCAGGTGTACTTCGCCACGGTGCCCTCAACCCCGCCCGGCGCGCTTGCGCCTCATGACGACCAGGCAGGTGCAGAGCAGCACCAGGACGACGGCGATGCCGATTCCGATGATCACGAGTTCCTCCATCATGTCTGCGTCCCGACGTCTGTCGGTACGCCCATAGGAGGCGCGCACGGGCAGGAAGGATTCGGCCCGCACCGAAGAAGTTTTCGACAGGCAGCCCCGTGGTCCACGACCGGCCGCGCCCGCAGAGTCAGCGCACAGCCGAGCGCCTCCGGAAAGGCGACGGCCTGGGTGCGGAGCCGGTCGGCGACCGTGGTGTGGTGGAGCCGAACAGACGTACTGACGGCTTGGTTCTCGGTGCCGGAACGGTGGATCGCGGTTCGCCGGGCGAGGTCACCCGCGCAGGTCGTCCTGGGCCGGGTCCGTTCAACGGCCCGTGGCGCTGCTGGACGTCGGGTCCTGAGGTGCCTCTTCGACGTGCCCGGGCGCCGCGTTCTCCAGGTCGTCGATGCTGCCGGACATGATGGTGCGGATGTGTTCGGTGATGTGCTGGAGCGGCCAGTCCCACCAGGCCAGGGCGAGGAGGCGGTCGACGTCGGCGTCGCTGTAGCGGCGGCGGATGAGGCGGGCGGGGTTGCCGCCGACGATGCCGTAGTCGGGGACGTCGTCGACGACGACGGAGCCGGAGGCGATGATCGCTCCGTGGCCGATGCGGACGCCGGGCATCACCATGGACCGGTAGCCGAACCAGACGTCATGGCCCACCACGGTGTCGCCCCGCCCGGACAGGCCGGTGATGAGGTCGAAGTGCTCGGACCAGGAACCGCCCATGATCGGGAAGGGGAACGTGGAGGGGCCGTCCATGCGGTGGTTGGCGCCGTTCATGATGAACCGCACGCCCTCGCCCAGCGCGCAGAACTTCCCGATGACCAGCTTCTCCGGTCCGTAGTGGTACAGCACGTTGCGGGACTCGAAGGCGGTCGGGTCGTCGGGGTCGTCGTAGTAGGAGAAGTCTCCGACCTCGATCAGTGGCGAGGTGATCAGCGGCTTCAGCAGCACCACCCGCGGCTGTTCGGGCATCGGGTGCAGCACGGTCGGGTCGGCGGGCGTGGGGGGTATCACGAATGTCGTCCTTCCTGAAGGGATGTCTGCGGGGCCGGAGGACACCCAGCAGGAGGCCGACAGGCCCGATCGCGCCGGCTCCAGCCGACCGGTCAGCAGCTGTCCGAGCGCTCTCGACGCGCGAACCCGCCGGACCCACCTTAGGGGGTATGACAGGCCGTCGCCCGGGAATAACGGATGCTCACCCGGGCCGGGACGGCCGACCGGACCCTCCCGGCCCGATCGGTCGATCTACTTGTGCGCCTCGATCAGGAAGCGCGCCGAGTGGGCCACGAACGGCCCCTCGGCCCGGATCCGGGCGTCCAGCTCGCGCAGCCGGTCCCGGTAGGCGTCGACGGTGAAGCCCGGGACCATCCAGACCACCTTGCGCAGGAAGTACACCACCGCGCCGATGTCGCGGAACTCCATCCGCAGCCGCTCGGAGCGCAGGTCCACCACCTCCAGCCCGGCCGCCCGCGCCTCGGCCGCCTCCGCCTCGGGCCGTCGGCTCTCGCGCGCCTCCGGCTGGGGTCCGAGGAAGTACTCGACCAGTTCGAAGACCGACGCCGGGCCGACGTGCTGGGCGAAGTACGTGCCACCGGGCCGCAGCACCCGGGCGATCTCCGACCACCAGGCGCGGACCGGGTGCCGACTGGTGACCAGGTCGAAGGCCCCGTCCGCGAACGGCAGCGGCGGCTCGTCCGGGTCGGCGACCACCACCGCGCCCAGCGGGTGCAGCAGCCGGGTGGCGGCGGCCAGGTTCGGCGGCCAGGCCTCGGTGGCCGCCAGGGTGGACGGGCCCCCGCCCAGCCGTACGGCGCCGGCGAGCACCTCGCCCCCTCCGGTCTGGATGTCCAGGGCGGCCGTCGCGGTGCCCAACCGCTCGGCCAGCAGCCGCTGGTAGCCCCAGGAGGGCCGCTCCTCGGAGGCCCGGCCCGCCAGCCAGGAGAAGTCCCAGCCGTCCACGGGCACGGACTCGGCCTCGGCGATCAGCTCTTCGAAGGTGTGCATCCCCGCATCATCGCGGCGCCGACCGCACCGGGCCAACTCGTCATCCCCCGGGCGAGTGCGCCATATCCAACGGACATGACAGCACCGGCAGCGCCTGGTACCACTGGGTACTGTCCTGGCGATCATGAACGCCCGCTCCCCTCCCAACTGCCGCTGCACCGCCGCAAGTGACCCCAGGTGACTCATGGGGGGCCACTCGGAAGCGGGCCCACAGGCACTCTGCAGGCCCTCGCCCGGCTCAGTGGGTACGGTCAGCATCTGCGATGCCACCACGCCAGCCGCGAGTCTTCCGTCGGTTCGTGATGCGTTCGCTTCAGGAGCACCGCGTCCAGGCGCTCGACCTGCAACCGAAGTTCGCCCGCGGCCCTCGGCGGAAGCATGAACAAAGCATCCTGCAGCTTGTCCCTAGCCCAACCCTCGCCGCAGCAGGAGCAGGTGAACTCCGCCTCCCACTGTCTCCACCGGCGCCTCGTGCCGTGAACGCGCACGGACCACACGCTCAGCGCCACCGCCACGATGCCCGGAGACAATCGTTCCCGTTCAAGCACACGGACAGCAGCATTCGCCGCTCCCGACAGACCTGGGACATCGCGATACCGCATCCAGGGGCTACCCCGGCCGCGTTCCCGCGACCGAATCGAAGCTGGTGTTCTACGAGGCACGGCCCCTTCGGATGCATGTCATGAACCGAATCCTCCCACAGCCCAAGATCGGCCGGACAGAATTCAGACACCCGTTCCGTGGGTCAGTCCGTCCAGGGTGAGGTCGAGGAGGCGTTCGGCCTGCTCGCGCTGCTCGGGTCTTCCGGCGGCCAGGGCGACGCCGGTGAGGGCGGCGAACAGGTCGGCCGCGCTGATGTCCCGCCGGATGGTGCCGGCGGCCGTGGCGGCGTCCAGGAGCGAGGTGAGGGCGGTCATCATCAGCTCGTGGCTGTGGGCGTAGGGGTTGACGCCGGTGGCCACCACGGCGCGCAGGGCCTCGGCCATCCCCAGTTTCGCGGTGGCGTAGTCGATGAAGCGCCCCATCCAGGCGCGCAGCGCCTCACGCGGCGGCATGGCCGCCAGGAGGTCGGGGGCGGAGTCGCACAGCCGGGTCAGTTCGCTGCGGTAGGCGGCCTCGATCAGCGCTTCCCGGGTGGGGAAGTTGCGGTAGAGGGTGCCGGAGCCCACGCCCGCCTCCTTGGCGATGCGTTCGAGGTGTGCCTCGAGTCCGTCCTCGGCGAAGACGCGTACGGCCGCCGACAGGATCTTCTCCCGGTTGCGCCGTGCGTCGGCCCGCAGTGGGCGCCCGGTGTCCGCGGTCACGACACGTTCCTTCCTGGCCTGGGGTAGCTAACCGGAGGCGTCGCCGCTTATAGTCCCAAGCAACCGGCGGCGCCTCCACTTCGAAAGTCTACGAGTGTCGAGGACGCGCCGTCGCGCCCGCACCGTGCGGGCACTCGACCCCCCGAGGAGCACACGATGAACCTCCCCCTCGACGGCAGAGTCGCCGTGGTCACCGGCGGCGCGTCCGGCGTCGGCCTGGGAATCGCCCGGGAGTTCGCGGACCAGGGCGCCCGCGTGGTCATCACCGATCTCGAGCGGGAGCCGCTGGACGAGGCGGTCGCCACCATCGGCCCGAACTGCTCGGGCATCGTCGCCGACGTCACCAGGCTCGCGGACATGGAGGCGATGTACCGCGAGGTCATGGCGCGGCACGGGCGCCTCGACACGGTGGTGGCCAACGCCGGCATCGGCGCCCACGCCCCGCTCGGCGCGACGACCGAGGAGCAGTTCGACCGGACCTTCGGCGTCAATGCCAAGGGCGTGCTGTTCACCGTCCAGCCGGCGATCGCCCTGCTGCCGCCCGGCGGCACGATCGTCATCATCGGGTCGACCGCGTCCGTCCAGCCCCCGGCCGGCATGGGCCTGTACGGCGGATCCAAAGCCGCGGTGCGCGCCTTCGTCAGGTCCTGGATCCAGGACATCAAGGGCTCCGGCATCCGCATCAACGTCCTCAGCCCCGGCGCCGTGGACACCGAGTCCCTGCGGCACGCCCTCGCCATGGCGCAGGGAGCCGACGCCGTCCCGGCCGCGGTCCGGACGATGGGCGAGGGCAACCCGACCGGCCGGATCGCCGACCCCCGGGAGATGGGCACCGCCGCGGCGTTCCTGGCCGGCGACGCCTCCAGCTTCATCACCGGCGTCGAACTCTTCGTCGACGGCGGCATGGCGCAGGTCTGACCTCCCGGTCGCCCCCGGCCCCTGCACCGTGCCCACCTGTTCGCGACGACGGCCGGGCTTCCCCGCCGGATGCGGCCCAGGGCGCAACTCCCTTGTTGGGCACGGGCCTTCGCGCCGGCCCCAGCCGGAACGCGGCGACGCCGACGGCGGAGGACGGGCCCGGGCGGTACCAAGCGGGGCCGGGCGAGGCACGGGGCAGGACCGGACGGGACCACGCGGGACCGGAGGACACCGGTCAGGATTCGAGAAGCCCCGCCCACCGGCCCGCTCGTAGCGTGATGCCCATGGGAACCAACGAAACCACCACGTCCGCCGTGTCCCTCGCGTCCGTGACCCTCGAGGTGCCCGACGCCGGGGCCGCCCACCGGTTCTACACCACCTTCGGCGTCGAGCAGTACGTGCGCATGCGGGAGTCCGGAGCGCCCTCCAGCGGGTTCCGGGGCTTCGCGCTGGCGCTCACGGTGTCCCGGCCTGCCACCGTCGACGCCTTCCTCGCCACCGCCGTGGACGCCGGTGCCACGCTGCTCAAGCCCGCGGCGAGGTCGCTGTGGGGCTACGGCGGCGTCGTCCAGGCGCCGGACGGGACCGCCTGGAAGGTCGCGACCTCGGCGAAGCGGGACTCCGGCCCGGCCACCCGCGAGATCGACGACGTCGTCCTGCTGCTCGGCGTCGCGAACGTCAAGGCCACCAGGGAGTTCTACGTCGGTCAGGGCCTGACCGTGGCCAGGAGCTTCGGCGGCAAGTACACCGAGTTCGCCCCCGGCGGGCCCGGCGCGGTGAAGCTGGCGCTGTACAAGCGCCCCGCGCTGGCCAAGGAGGTGGGCGTGCCCGCCGACGGCACCGGCTCGCACCGGATCGTCCTCGGCAGCACGGCGGGCTCCTTCGCGGACCCGGACGGGTTCGTCTGGGAGGCGGTCACGGCGGCCGCTTCCGCGCCCGCCACGCGGCCCTGACCCGTCTGCGTGCAGCCGCTACCCCTTCCGGCGGCGCTTGGGCGGCGCCTCCGGTTCCGGGCTCGGGGTCCTCGGCGTGGTGCGCATCATCACCGTGTAGTTGCGGTGGACGAAGAGCCGGTCGATCTCCGGGACGCTGGAGGAGCCCACTCCGCAGCAGGCGTAGTGGATCGTCAGCGGCGGGGCGTCCTCGCCCTGGTCCTCGCGGGCCTCGAGGAGTTCCTGCACCTTGTCCCGCAGCGTGCCGGCGTCGACCGAGACCGCACCCTCGGCCAGGTGCCTGGCGTCGAGGGGCATCAGTTTGTAGTTGATGACCTCCTCGCCCGCGCGGAAGGTCTTGGGGTAGTCCGGCGGCATGGGCTTGCGCTTGTTGTTGTCCCCGACCAGTTCGAGTTCGTCCGTGGTCGGGGGGTTGCCGGACTCGACGCGATTGGCCACCTCGTTCTCCAGCCACGCGCCGGGCGGGGCGTAGACGACGAGTTCGACGCCCGCGGGCACCGTGAAGGTGGCCTTGAGGGCGCGGCTGCGCGGGTTGTCGGGGTTCTTGGGCAGGCGCTGGTTGTCGCCGAACCGCCCGTGCCCGCTGATCACGGTCGAGGGCTGCTCCTGTTGCCCGTCGCTGCCGGGCATCCGCTGGACGGCCGTCGCCCGGCCCGCGAGCATCCGGCCGACGGCGGCGTTCCCGACCGTCCCCTGGAGGTCCGCCAGCGAGCGGGACCGCGACGGTGCCGCGGTGGCCGGTGATGTCGCCGGCCGCGGCGTCCTACGGGTCCGGCGGCCTTCCTGCGCGTGCATGGGCTCGCTCCCTCGGTCCGGGATCGCTCGGGACGGCGGTCAGGGGCGATGGTAGGCCCCGCGTGCGGCGGGCGGCAGGCCGCGGCGGCCACAACCGGGGGCAAGGACGGCTGCCCTCGGAGCCCGGGCGGGACCCTGGCTGCCGGGAGCGGCCGGGCGGCCCCAGGGCGGCGACGTCGCCCCACCCGCCTCCCCCGCGGGGCACCCTGCGCGGCGACCCCTCGCCACCCCTCGCGACCCCCCGCACACTCCTCGCGAACTCCTCGCGAACTCCTCGCACCGGCCGCCCGCTCGCCGGGCGACCGGCACTCGAACTCCCTAGCCTGGTAACTGAGAGGAGGCGAACACCATGCTTGGAGACGGACCGCTGCAAGCAGTCATCCCCGCCGCCGATCTCGCCCGCGCGAAGGCCTTCTACACCGACACGCTGGGCCTCAAGCTCACCGCGGAAACGGAGGAGGAACTGACCTGCGACTGCGGCGGAACCGAGTTCACGATCTACCACACCCCCAGCGGCGGACAGGCCGCCCACACCCTCGCCAGCTTCAAGGTCGCCGACCTCGACCGTGAGATGACCGCGCTGCGCGAGCGCGGCATCACCTTCGAGGAGTACGACTTCCCAGGGCTCAAGACCGTCAACGGCGTCGCCGAGAACGACGACATGCGCGCGGCCTGGTTCAAGGACAGCGAGGGCAACATCCTCTGCGTGGCCCAGCGCGTCAAGCAGTGACCGACCGGTGACCGGGGGCCCGGCTCCCGCCACCCCACCCGGCCGACGAGCGGCTCCCCGGGAACCGCCCGCCGGCCCGTTGCCGCCCCGCCGCCGCCACTGCCCCGCCGCCCCGGCGCTTGCTTCCCCTGCCCCGCCGCCCCGGCGCTTGCTTCCCCTGCCCACCCCGTACGGCGACCGACCGGCCGCCCGCCCACCGGGCGGAGCTCACTTTCCGCCGCGCCGTCGCAGCAGCGCCCGCGCCGCGGCGACCGGATCGAAGACGCCCGGCCGGTCCCGGGTCACCGGGTAGCAGGCGAGCCCGATCAGCACCGCGCTCAGGTGTCCGATGCTGGTGTAGTCCCGGTTCTGGTGGAGGGCGACTCCGTAGACGGCCAGCACCCCGGCGAGGTAGGCGTACCGCCACGGCCGCGCGATCCGGTAGGTGAGCACCCCGATCACCCCGACGAGCGCGTAGCTGACGCCGTAGTCCAGGGTGTAGACGGCCTTGGGCGGGGCGAGGCCCCGGTGGATCGCCCAGCCCAGGACCCCCTCGCTGAGGTACGTCGCCCCGACGTGGGCGACCATCGCCACCGAGATCCAGCGCAGGGTGCCGAGCCAGCGTTCGGCGGGCACGTGGAAGACGTTGTAGAGCGCGAAGTAGCCCAGCCAGCCGCCACCGGCGATCCACAGCGCACTCGTCGCGAGCACGCGGACCGGCGACACCTGGAGGTGGTGCAGGTTGGTCGAGCGCCGTTCCAGGATGCGGTCGGCGGTGGCGGTGTCGACGTGCCGGATCACCTCGGTGGTGACCAGCAGGATCGCCAGCCAGACGTAGGTGCCGGGGGCGCGCCTGACGTACGCCCGGACCGCGCGGGCCGCGCGGGCCCACCAGCGCCGCCGACGCGTCTCGGGCACCCCGGTGGTGCTGCCGGACATCGGCGCCTCCTCGACGGTTCGTCCCCACCCTCGCCCGGCGTCCCCGCGGGTCGCCGCCGCGGCGGCCCTTTCGGGTGATCCGGCCGCGGCCCCGCACCACTGCCCGGCTCGTTCGGCGCTGCCGACCAGCCCGGCGGCCACCGGGCCCTGGCATAAGCTGATCCTCCGGCCTTCCGCGGGACGGCCGGCACCTGAGACACGCGACAGCAAGGGCACCAGGCACGATGACGGACCGCCTCAGGACGACCGGACCAACGGCCGGCGACACCGTCCGTCACCCTGCCCTGCGAAGCGCCCTCCGCCTGCGGCTCACCGCGACCTACGTGATCCTGCTGGCCGTCACCGCCTGCTGGCTCGCCACCCGGAGCCACGCCGAACGGGTCCGCTTCATGCGGCACAACAGCAGCAACGTCCACCACATGGAGGTCGGCAAGTGGTGGACGATGTTCACCAGCGGCCTGGTGGTCGACGGGGTCCCGGCCTGGGTGGGGATCGCCGGCGTCGCCGCCGTCCTGGGCCTGGCGGAGTGGCGCTGGGGCCCGGCCCGCGCGGGCGCGGTCTTCGTGTTCGGGCACCTGGGTGCGACGCTGCTCACCGAGGGCGCGATGTGGGTCATGCTCACCGTCCGGATCCCCGGCGCGCTCTCCCGGGCCCGGGACGTCGGGATCAGCTACGGGCTGGTCGCCACCGCCGCCTGCCTGCTGGCGCTCGGCCACCGCTCCCTGCGCCGGTACGCCCTGCCGGCCCTCGCCGTGGCCCTCGCAGCCGCCTGGGCGCTGGACCAGCAACTGGCCGACGCCGGGCACCTGGTCGCACTGGGCCTCGGCGTCCTCGCCTCCCGCACTCCCTGGCTCCGGGCCTGCGCCGCCCAGCCCTGGGGCGGCGAGCCCGGCAGCGGGTCCGGCGCCGCCCCCGATCGCGAACCTGCCCGAAGCGGCGCCCACAGCGGCTGACCCTCCGCGCGCCCGGCGCCCCTTCCTCACGGCGGAACGCCCTGCGGCCCCGTCGGTGCCACCCAGCCGTACCGGCCGCCACCCGGCGCGCGCCCCGGCCGGTCGGCCACCCGAACTCACGCTCCGCAGCAGGGAATTGACCGCGCGGGCAGCCCTCGCCGAACGGTACGGGGAGCGCTGCCTTCCACCCCACCGCTCCGTATGCTCTTGCGCTACTCTGCAAATCTATGCCAGAGTGCGGGCATCGGATCGAATACGCCGAATCCCCTCACACGTCGCTACATCAGGAGCCCGCGCCGCGCGGGTGGGTCAAGGGTGCATGCATGTCGAAGGTCTTGAGCAAGCTGCCGGTCGGTGAACGGATCGGCATCGCATTCTCGGGTGGGTTGGACACCTCCGTCGCGGTCGCGTGGATGCGCGAGCACGGCGCCGTCCCCTACGCCTACACGGCCGACATCGGCCAGTACGACGAGCCGAACCTCGCCGACGTCCCGGCCCGCGGCCGCGCGTACGGCGCCGAGCAGGCCCGCCTGGTCGACTGCCGGGCACCGCTGGTGGAGGAGGGCCTGGCCGCCCTCGCCTGCGGCGCCTTCCACATCCGCTCCGCCGGGCAGACCTACTTCAACACCACTCCGCTCGGCCGCGCCGTGACCGGCACCCTGCTGGTGCGCGCCATGCAGGAGGACGGGGTCTCCATCTGGGGCGACGGCTCCACGTACAAGGGCAACGACATCGAGCGGTTCTACCGCTACGGCCTGCTCGCCAACCCCAACCTGCGGATCTACAAGCCGTGGCTGGACCAGGCCTTCGTCACCGAGCTCGGTGGCCGCAAGGAGATGTCCGAATGGCTCGCCGAGCGTGACCTGCCCTACCGGGACTCCGCGGAGAAGGCCTACTCGACCGACGCCAACATCTGGGGCGCGACCCACGAGGCCAAGCGCCTGGAGTACCTGGACGCCTCGATGGAGATCGTCGCCCCGATCATGGGCGTCGCCTTCTGGGACCCGGCCGTCGAGATCCAGACCGAGGACGTCACCGTCGACTTCGAGTTCGGCCGCCCCGTCCGGATCAACGGCCGGGAGTTCGGCACCGCCGTGGAGCTGGTGCACGAGGCCAACCTGATCGGCGGACGGCACGGTCTGGGCATGTCGGACCAGATCGAGAACCGGATCATCGAGGCCAAGAGCCGCGGCATCTACGAGGCCCCGGGCATGGCGCTGCTGCACATCGCCTACGAACGCCTCCTGAACGCGATCCACAACGAGGACACCCTCGCCACCTACCACGCCCAGGGCCGCCGGCTCGGCCGGCTGCTGTACGAGGGCCGCTGGTTCGACCCGCAGGCGCTGATGCTGCGCGACAGCCTGCAGAAGTGGGTCGGCCAGGCCGTCACGGGCAGCGTGACGCTGCGGCTGCGGCGCGGCCAGGACTACTCGGTGATCGACACCCAGGGCCCCAACTTCAGCTACCACCCCGAGAAGCTGTCGATGGAGCGCAGCGTGGACGCCGCCTTCGTCCCGGACGACCGGATCGGCCAGCTGACCATGCGCAACCTGGACATCGCCGACTCCCGCAGCAAGCTGGAGCAGTACGCCGGGCACGGTCAGCTGGCCCCGTGGAGCGG
Source organism: Kitasatospora sp. NPDC048194 (assembly GCF_043202455.1). Classification (NCBI taxonomy): domain Bacteria; kingdom Bacillati; phylum Actinomycetota; class Actinomycetes; order Kitasatosporales; family Streptomycetaceae; genus Kitasatospora; species Kitasatospora sp. NPDC048194. The sequence continues at coordinate 77,798 of NZ_JBIDAK010000020.1, read as the reverse complement.
CCTGATCGGCGAGCTCGCGCCCGGTGGCGCCGCGCCGATCGCGGCTGGCAACGGTGACGAGGAGGACTCCACCGCGCTCGACCACGCGGCGATCGAGTCCGGCACCGACTGACCGGTCGGCGGGCCGGCCGACTGACCGGTCGGCGGGCCGGCTGACTGACCGGCCGGCCGGTCCGGCCGCCGGACGCACCTGCGCAGGGCCGTCGCACCCACCGGTGCGGCGGCCCTGCCGCGCTCCCCGCCGATCCGCCAGGGCTGACCCGCCACGGCTGAGCCACCCCGACTGACCCGTCACGACTCACCCGGACGGTCCAACCGGCCGTGCGCGCCGCCCCCGGCCGTAGCTGAATGGCGGACGGCGCCCGGCCACGGGAAGGCAGGTGCGGGGATGGGCGAGGCGATCGGCCCGATGCTGGCCTCGGCGGTGGCGGTCGCACTCAGCCCGCTGCCGTTGATCGCCGTGCTGCTGATCCTCGCCGCGCCGCGCGGCCGGACCAACGGGCTCGCCTTCACCGCCGGCTGGGTGCTCGGGCTGGGCGTGGTCGCGACCGTGGTCGTGGTGGCCGGCAACGCCCTCGACCCGGACGACGGCCGGCCGACCTGGTCGTACTGGTTGAAGCTCGGACTCGGCACCCTGCTCCTGCTGCTCGCCGTACGGCAGTGGCGCGACCGCCCGCGACCGGGTCACATCACCGCGCCCCCGACCTGGCTCCTGGGGGTCGACCGCCTCACCGCGGCGCGCGCGGCCGGCCTGGCCGTCACTCAGGTGGTGGGCCACCCGAGGACCCTGCTCCCGGCGGTCGGCGGCGCCGCCTCGATCGCGGCCGCTCCGACCGGCGCCGGGGCGAAGGCCGTGGCCGCCGCCCTCCTGGTGCTGATCGGCTCACTGGGCGCGATCGTCCCGCTCACGGTGCACCGGCGCGGCACCGAACGCTCGATCCGCGCCCTCGGCGAGTGGCGCGCCTGGGCGGCCACCCACAGCGCGGCGATCACGACCACCGTGCCGGCGGTCCTCGGCGCCGCCTACCTCGGCGACGCGCTCGCCGGGCTCACCTGACCACACCCGCCCTGCCTGCCGCTGCCACCCGGACCGGTCCCCCTGCACGCGCCCTGCGGCGGCGCTGCGGCCGGGCGGCGCAGCCGGTCGTGGTCACCGGGTCCGCGCCGCCCCCCGGCCCCGCACCATCCGCGCTCCCAGCCGCCCGCCGCCATGGCCGTCGCCATCGCCGTCCCATGCTCCGGGCCGGTCCCCCGCGCCGCCGCCGGCGCGCGCCCCGGCACCGACCGCGTCCCGGAGCGTCAGCAGGATCTCGCCGTCGTACCGCTCCGCCAGTCGCCGCGCCAGCTCGGCCGCCCCGCTCGGCCGGGCGTGCGGGGCCAGTTCCGGCAGCCGCCCGGGGCCGCTGAGGTCCTCGGCCTCGGCGGCCCAGCGCGCGGCGTCGTCCCACGCGCCCTCGGCGGCGTAGTGCACGGCCAGGCAGTGCACGGCCAGTTCGTCGCCGTACTGGACGGCGATCCGCCACCAGAAGACGCCGTCCGCCGTACGGCCCATCCCGTAGAGCAGGCAGCCGAGGGTGCGCAGGGCGGTCTTCTCGGCGAGTTCGAGGTCCAGGGCCAGTTCTCCCGGCTCCGCCGCTCCCGCGACGCCCGCGCACAGCTGCCGCAGGTCGCGCCGCAGGTCGGCCCGCCCGTCGGTCCGGGGGCGCCCGCCCGGGGACGGGACGTGCGGCGGCCGGGCAGCGGCGGGCGGCCGGGCGGGCCGCTCGCGCGCGGTCGGGGCGCTCCGTCGGGCGGCGGTCAGCCGCTCGGCCAGTCGCCGGGTGAAGGCGGCCGGGTCGTGGTCGCGGAGTTCCCGGTCGAGGTCGGTGGCGTGCGCGCGCAGCAGCTCGGTGATCCTCATGTCGCCTGCCCGTCGTCCGGGTGCTCCAGCAGGTACTCCAGGTGGCGCCGCCCGAGGCTGTAGTACGTGCGGGCGGTGGTGTGCGCGAGGCCGAGTGCCCGGCCGATGTCGTGGTAGGACAGGCCCGCCTGGCGCAGCCGGACGACGTCCGCCTGGACCGGCGCGGCGCGGGCGAGCTCCTCCATGGCCCAGTCCAGCGCGTCGAGTTCGGCGAGTTCCTCCAGCTCGTCCTGGCTGGTGTCGGGGCGGCGCTGGGCGATCACCCGCAGTCGCTTGCGTTCGGTGCGGCGGCGCTCGCGCATGACGTCGACCACCGCGTCCTTGACGATCTTGAAGGCGAAGGCCTGCGGGTCCTCACTGGCCAGGGCCCGGCGCCAGTTCCGGTAGAGCGTGGTGCCGGCATTCTGCACGGCGTCCTGGGCGTCCTCGCGGTGGCGCAGCCGCTGCTGGGCGTACCGGAGGTAGCCGGAGTTCTCACGGGTGAAGAAGGCCTCGAAGTCGGTCGGCAGGTCGTCGAGCGGGTCCGCCCGCAGACCACGCTCGTCGCCCGGCCCGGGAGTGTTCACACGCGCCCCCTCTTCCTGGGTCAGCTGGCCGGCCCACCGGGTGGCACGCCGACGGCCCCTTCGGGGGCTCGTGGTGTAACCGTCCGACGGGCCCGCGTTGTCGACCGGATCGGGCGGACAATTGGCGACCGTTTCCGTTCACTTCTGAACAGCCCCGCTGACCTGCCGGTTCGGGCGGCGCAGTCCACCACCGGCGACGGATACGTGACCCAGATCACAGCAGCCCGAGGCCCGACTTGACAACCGCCGCGACCCCGCGGCGCGCCCGTCCGCGCTCACCCCATGACCGCCCTACGGCACGGGCTCCACCACGGCCGAGTCCAGCGCCCCGGTCACGCGCTCCAGCAGCTCGCGCAGCGCGGCCAGGTCCTCGACCGGCAGCCCGGTCGCCGCGAGCAGCCGGCGCGGCACCTGCCCGGCGCGCTCGCGCAGCGCCGAACCCTCCGGGGTGAGGCCGACGGTCACCGACCGCTCGTCCTCCGCGCTGCGCTCACGCCGCACCAGGCCGGCCGACTCCAGGCGCTTGAGCAGCGGGGAGAGCGTCCCCGAGTCGAGCCGCAGGCGCTCTCCGATCCGCTTGACGGGCAGGTCCCCGCCCTCCCAGAGCACGAGCATCACCAGGTACTGGGGATAGGTGAGCCCGAGATCCCGGAGCAGGACCCGGTAGACGCCGCCGAAGGCGCGTGAGGCCGCGTTGAGCGAGAAGCAGATCTGCTGGTCGAGGCGGAGCAGTTCCTCGTCCGCCAGGCCCGGGGGGAGCGTGGTCATGGACCCATGGTACCGATGGCCATCGCGCCACTGAGTTGTGCGCAATTGAATTGCGTGCTCTACTTATCGGGCGGACAGCGACGACCGGGCCGCCGCCCGACGGGCGGGGAACCGCTCGAGCCCTGACCTGGGACCGGCCCCCGGACCCCAGGAACCCGGGAACCCGGGAACCCGGGCACAGGCTGTCCGCGACCGACGCACCGCCAGACGAGCAGCACTACGAAGGGACCCCTCATGGACGCGCTCTACACCGCCGCCGCCACCGCCAACGGCCGCGAGGGCCGCGCCGTCAGCTCGGACGGCCAGCTCGACCTCGCCCTCGCGATGCCCCCCGCGCTCGGCGGCAGCGGCCAGGGCACCAACCCCGAGCAGCTGTTCGCGGCCGGCTACGCCGCCTGCTTCGCCAGCGCCCTCGGCCTGGTCGGCCGCCAGGCCCGGGTGGACACCAGCGAGGCCTCGGTGACCGCCGAGGTGTCGATCGGCAAGGACGGCGAGGGCTTCGGCCTGTCCGTCGTGCTGCGCGTCGAGCTGCCCGACGCGCTCGCGGGCGAGGCCGGCCTGCTGCTGGTCAAGCAGGCGCACGAGGTCTGCCCGTACTCCCGCGCCACCCGCGGCAACATCCCGGTCGAGCTGGTCGTCGAGTAGGTCGCCGAGTAGGTCCAGGGCACGGGCCGGGCAGCAGCGCGGACCGCAGCCGCACGCCCCGGCCCGAGCGCGGGCGCCCGTCGCCCGTCCGGCCCGAGCACCGAGGCCCGCCGCACCCCCGTGCGGCGGGCCTCGTCGCGTACCACCGGCTCAGACACCGCTCGGTCGGCCGCCGCCCGCCAGGCCGCCGTCCGGACCGCCGCCGCCCGGGCCACCACCGGCCGGACCGCCGCCACCTGCGACGCCACCGCCCGGACCACTGCCGCCCGGACCACTGCCACCCGGCCCGTTCGCCGACCGCAGCGTCTCCAGTCGGTGCCGGTACTCCTCCGTGTCGATCTCACCCCGCGCGAAGCGATCCGCGAGCACCTGCTCCGGGGTCGGCCCGTGCGCCCAGCCACGCGGCCCGCCCGCCCAGGACCCGCCGGCCCACGGCCCGGCGGCACCCGCAGCGGCGGCGCCGTGCGGAACCGGCTGCCGCGAGCGCGAGAGGTACCGGAACAGTGCGACGGCCAGCAGCACCAGGAGCGCCAGGACCACCAGCGACCCGATCGCCATCATGGCGATGCCCCAACCGCCCGGCCCGTGGCCGGGCCCGTACCCGTGCCAATGCCTCATCGAGACCTCCTCCTCGGCCCCGACCGGGGCCCGCCGAGGTGACCGGCGCCGTGCCGCACGAGGCGCCGTGCCGCCGGAGGTGCCGTCACGCCTGGTGAGCGGGTCCGCCGGGGAGCCGGAGCCGCCCGAGGTGATCAGCGCCTTATCACCATCCTGCGCCCGGGACCGGTCAAAGCGCCGTGAAGAAAGTCTGAGAAATCGTTCCTGCGATCGCGGGCCCGGGCACCCGGTAACGTTGCCGCCCATGAACCACCACCCGCCGGACGACCACCGCTCCCCCGAGCAGCTCGTCGCCGCCGGACTGCTCCGCCACCACACCGACGGTCGCCCCCACCCGGCGCTCGGCCACTCCCCGATCGCCTACGTGTCCACCGCGCTCTGGGCCGAACTCACCGCCCTGGCCATCGCCCCCTCCGCCGCCGAGGCCACCGCCACCGCCCTGCTGCGTGCCATCGCCGACGGAGCCGTGGACGCGGCGCTCGCCCCGGGCAACGAACGCGCCCCCCGGCACGACCTGTACGTGGCCGACCCGGCCCACATCGGCCCCCACCGCCGGGCCGTCTGGTTCCGCCGCTACGGCCCGGGCGGCCCCATCACCGCCGCCTTCGCGCCCTAGCGGAATCCCCGGCCTGTGCGGCGGGGTCGCGAAGCGCCGTCCCCAGGAGGAGAGCGAAGAGCTCGCGACGGCCAGGCGGTCCTCGGCGCGGGATGCCGCCTCGCGTGATCGACTTTCCCGATGCGCTTGCCCCGTCCGAGAGTTGGTCCTTCGGCACCGCGCGCGAGCCGGCCGAGTTCTTCGCGGCCGAGGTGGTGGGCGTGCCCGGCGTCCAGCACGCCGGCAGCCAGGGCCGCACCCGTGCGGGATCCGCGGCCAGTACCTGGAGGTGCTCCTGCACCACTTCCAGCCGCAGGCGCCGGCCTCGTGACGGAGGTGCCGGCCGCCGGCCGAAGCCGGCCCGGGTCGAGGAGGCCGACCGGCAGCACCTGGTCGCCCTGCCGCCGGGCGGCCGCGCATCGCGCGCAGGGGGTGGGCGCGCCTGCCGCGGCTGCGCCCGGCCCCGGCGTTCCTCGGGAGCCGGCTTCGGCCCTCAGCGTTCGACCCGCAGGCTGTGGCACACCCAGCTGAGGCGGTTCGGGCCGTCGGCCGGCGGCCGGGCGTGGTAACTCCCGTCCGCGACCGAGAGGTTGACGATCAGGTAGGCGTGCCAGCCGGTGCCCACGCCGTGCAGGTCCGCATAGACCAGCTGACCCCCGACGTACCAGTCCACCGAGTGGGCGCCGAGCACCACCTTCAGGTCGACGGTCGATCCCGGTCCCACCCCCGCGTTGCCGCCGTGCCAGTACCGGAATCCGCCGCGGACGTGGTTGGAGATCTCCAACAGGTCCGGGTTGTCCGGGTGGTACTCGAAGACGTCCACCTCGTTGCCGCCGTCCCGCCAGGTCCAGATCGCCGGCCAGGCGCCCAGCTCGACGGGCAGCGTGACCCGCGCCGACAGCGTGTCCCCGGTGCGGACCTGGAAGCCCTCCGGACTCCCCTCGGTGGTGAGGAGGTTGCAGGTCCACAGGCCGCCGGTCGGCCGCCGGACGGCGGCGAACACCCCGCCGGGGCAGTACTGGCGGCTCAGGTAGTCGAGCTTGTGGTCGCTTCTGTTGGTCGGCCCCATCCGGGGATAGGCGCTGCTGCGCCCCGCGATCCACTGCCTGGTCGAAGTGAAGTCCGCGTCGAACACGACTGCCACGGCCGTCTCCCCAATGCTCCGGGATCCCGGCACTCCGAACCGCCGGGCACACAGAGTGAGTTACCCGATACGCTCCGCAGTATGCGAAGCGTATCAACGGCTCTTGGGGAGCGACCCTTCCGTGACCCGGTTCAGCCGACCGACGCGGTGGCGCCCCCGGCGCGCAGCCGGTCGGTCACCGAGACCACTCCGTCCACGGAGCGGCAGAGGTTCAGCACGACCGGCACCAGGTGCGCCTCCGGCACGGTGCCGCTGAGCACCACCCGACCCTGGGTGACCTCCACGCCGATCTCCGCCGGGCTCACGCCCTCGATCCGGCCGAGCACCTCCTCGACGATCTCCCGCCGAATCACCCCGTCCTCGCGCAGGAACACCCGCAGCAGGTCGCCGCGGCTCACCATCCCGATGACCCGCCCCTCCTCGTCCAGCACGGGCAGCCGCTTCAGCCCGTGCCGGCTCATCAGCCGTGCCGCCGCGACCACGCTGGTGCCGGGGGTGGTGCAGGTCGGCTGGGTCGTCATCAGGTCGGCCGCGGTGATCTCGCCACCGGGCCCGGCCTGCACCGACTCGGGCGCGGGCAGCAGGCTGCCGTGGTCCTCCTGCGCGGCCAGGGTGCGCAGCAGGTCGGCCTCCGAGACGAGGCCGAGCGGCCGCCCGTCCGGGTCGACCACCGGCACCCCGGTGATGTCGTAGTCGGTCAGCAGCGCGACGATCTCCCGGAACCCGGTCTCGGGCGTCACCCGGACCACGGGGCTGGTCATCACGGATTCGACGGTGGCATGCCGCACGCCGGTTCACCTCGTCCAACGGTGCTGTAGGTCCGGGCGCGGACCGTCCCGGCCGGTACCCGCAGCATGACCCCGAACGGGCTAGATCGCCAGGGACCAAGGGGCTGAACGGGTGGGGCCAACGGCTCTGACGTGCGAACACGGCGCCCACGTCCGGGGCGCGCGCCCCTCGGCCGCGCCCCGGGGCCACGAACGGCGCAACCATCACATGATCGACTCGTTGGACCGTCCACCACGACAGCACGCACGGCTCCGGGAGGGCCCCCTTGGCAGAACGGACGGCGGGCGCGGCGCCGACCGCCCAGCGCGCCGCGGCGCATCCGGTGGCGGAGGCCGAGGCGGCGCTGGTGCGCCACTACCGGAGGCTGGCCCGGCTCGCCTACCTGGCGCTGCCCGCGGACCGGGACCGGCACAGCCGGGTGCTCGCCGCCCACGGCGCGGTCCAGCGCGCGCTGCCCTTCCGCTGGAGCCGCCGGGGCGAGTCCGCAGCGCCGGGCGGGGATCCGGTGGACCCGGTCTACGCGGCCCTGCGCCTGCGGCTCCTGCGCGCCGCGCTGCGGCCGCACCCGGCCGCACGGTTGTCCGCGCCCCGGGTCTGGGGCCTGCGGCTGTTCACCCCGCCCGGGGGCGAGGAGGACGCGGCGCTGGACCACGCGCTCGCGGGGCTCGACGCCCCGGCCCGGGCCGCCTTCGCGCTGCGCGTGGTCGACGGGCTGGACGCCGACCAGGCGGCCGAGGTGCTGCGGCAGGCCGGGGTGGCGCTCCCGGCGGAGGCACTCGCGGCCGTCGCCGACCTCCTGCCCGGGCCGGCGGCGGAGCCCCCGGCCTTCGACCCGTGCGCCGTGCGGGTGCAGCCCACCGACCTGCTGCGCCGCCGCCGGACGCTGACCGCCGCGCTGGCGGTCGGGCTGCTCGGCCTGACCACGACGGCGGCGGTCCTGGGCGACGCCGGGCGGGCGCCGAGCGGCCCGGAGCCGACGGTCCGGGTGGAGACCGACCCGGCCCGGCTGGTGCGGGTGGCTCCGGACGCCTGGCAGCACACCGCACGGGTCGACTTCACCGCCTGGCCCGCGCGCGGTGACCGCCGCGGGGACGACGCCCTGCTCGGCCGCGCCCTGGCCGCCTGGGCGCAGCCCGGACCGCGGACCCGCGCCGAGCCCGGCACCGACACCGCCCCGCCCGCCGCTCCACCGAACCTGCTCTACGCGGGCACGGTGGACGGCACCGACGTGGTGCTGTTGTCCGACGGCCGGCGGATCGCGCGCTGGACGGACGGTCGTCCTGACGGCCGGGGCGGTGGGCTGGACCTCGCCCGGGTCGACGGCTCCGATCCGACGACGGCGGGCGCGGTGGCGCTGCACCGGACGGGCACGGCCGTCCGGTACCTGCTGGCGCCCTGGGTGGACGGCGCGGAGACGCGCCGGATCGACCAGCCCGACGCCCCGGGGCATCCGTTGGACCACCCCGACGGGCTGAGCGCGGCGGTGCCCGGCGGCGGGCTCGCCGACTGCCAGGGCGCGACCGTGCTGCAGCTGCGCTCCTCCCCGGTGATCGCCGAGAAGCACGCCTTCCTGCTGGCCGACGTGGGCGGGCTCGTCCCGGCCCACCTCACCTACGCTCCGCCGCCCGACCGCGCCCAGTCCAACCGCACGGCAGCCGACCGCACGCCGGCCGACCGCGCCCAGCCGGACCGCGGCCCGACCGACCGGGATCCGCGCGAGGCGGTCGCCCAGGACGCGTTGCAGGCCTGGGCGCGGGCCGGCTGCGCCGTCCCGGACGGCGGCCCGGGCGTCAAGCAGGTGAACCTGTGGGCGTTCGCGGTCCAGCCGCTGCCGCAGAACGCGGGCTCGGCCGCCTGGTTCTGCCTGCGCACCGACCGCTGGACGGGCGAGGGCAGCGCGGCCACGGCCGTGCTGCTGCCGGCCGCCCGGGGCGCCCAGCGCACCGGTGGCGGTCCCGGCCGGGCGTGCAGCCGGTTCGAGCAGGACACCGTGGCCTCCACCTGGTGGCGCTCCCCGCAGGGTTCGGAGTACCTGCTCGCCGCGGGCAGCCGCAGGGTCGCCCGGCTCACCGTCCGGGGTCCGGACTGGTCGGCCGACCGCCCGGCCCCGGACCACACCCTGGCCGTCGAGCGGCCGGCCCGGGCCGCCGTGCAGGTCGAGGCGGTCCTCGACAACGGCACCCGGATCACCCCGCCGCACTGACCGTTCCGGCCAACGCCTGCTCGTAGTCCGGCAGTTCGACGCTCGACACCTGCTTGCCCAGCTCCAGCATCCGCTCCAGCGCCCACCGGCGGTTGAGCACGGCGTTGCGCAACCGCAGCCCGGCCGCGGTGCGGGGCGCCAGGAACGGGCCGGTCCGGTCCCCGCCCTTCTGGCAGCCCTGGGCGTAGCCGCGCAGCAGGCGCTCGTACCGGGTGAAGGCAGCCCGGTGGTCGCCCCGGGCGAGGGCCAGCTCGCCCGCAAGGACGTACGCGGCCACCACCGCCGTCCCGGTGCCCATGCCGCCGATGGTGGCGCCGCAGGCGGCGTCGCCGAGCAGGGCGATCCGGCCGTGCGACCAGTGGGGGACGTCGGCGCGGCTGATCGAGTCGAAGTACAGCTCCGGGGCCGCGTCCAGGCTCTCCAGCAGTTCCGGCACCCGCCAGCCGAAGCCGGCGAAGGCCGTCCGCACCAGTGCTTTCTGCTGCTCCGGGTCGTGGCGGTCGTAGTGCAGCTCGGGCGAGGCGAACAGGCAGAAGGCGCCCGCCCGGGCCGGGTCCCGGTGGTCCGCGCCGACGGACATCAGCCGGCCCGGGACGTTGAGGCCGACTCCGCCGACCGGCAGTCCGGTGCGGTTCGGCAGCTGCCAGGTGGCCGCGTAGTAGCCGAGGTGGCGGACGAAGCGCCGCTCGGGGCCGAAGGCGAGCCGCCGGACGTTGGAGTGCAGGCCGTCGGCCCCGATCACCAGGTCGAACTCGCGCGGCGCGCCGTGCCGGAAGGCGACCCGGACACCCTCCGCCATCTCCTCCAGGGCCGTGACGGAGTCGCCGAAGACGTACTGGGCGCGGGCGCTGCTGTGCCGGTGCAGCAGCCGGGCCAGCTCGCCGCGCGGGACTTCCACCTCGCCGCCCGCGAACTCCGCGGGCAGGTGCAGCAGTCGGCGCCCCCGCCGGTCCACGAGGGTGATCGGGCTGCCGCCGGTGGCGAGCGCGCGCAGTTCCTCCAGGACGCCCATCCGCTCCAGCACGGTGAGGTGGGTGGCACCCCGGAAGTCGACGTCCTGGCCGCCGCCGCGCAGCGCCGGGGCGAGTTCGACCACGGTCACGTCGAAGCCGTACCGGCCCAGCCAGTGGGCGAGCGCCGGGCCGGCGATGCTCGCGCCCGAGATCAGCACCCTGGTGCGCCGGGAGCCGCGCGGAACGCCGTCCCGGGAACCGCCGTGGGCGCGGTCGAGCAGATCGTTCATGGGAACCACCCCGTCCGAGGTCGAATAACTGTGTCTGTCGGACACTGTTCGCTGCTGTGTACGGTAGACACAGTTGGCGCGGACGGGCAACCCCCGGGACGGGAGCGGATGGATGGGCGAGGCGGCGAACGACACGGTGCGGCTCCTCTGGGGCCCCCCGGCCAAGCCGACCCGGGGGCCGAAGCCGGCCCTCAGCCTGGAGCGGATCGCCGCGGCGGGCGTCGAGGTGGCGGACACCGAGGGGCTGGGCGCCGTCTCCATGCAGAAGGTGGCCGGACTGCTCGACTTCACCAAGATGTCGCTCTACCGCTACGTGCCCGGCAAGGCCGAACTCATCGCCCTGATGGTCGAGTCGGCCCTCGAGGAACCCCCGGCACCCACCGTGGGGAGCCACTGGCGGGAACAGCTCACCGCCTGGGCGCACCACTTGGCCCAGTGCTTCGGCCGTCACCCCTGGCTGCTGGACGCCACCGTCGGGCCCCGGGTGCCCGGCCCGAAGGAGCTCGCCTGGCTGGAGCGGGTGGTGGCCGCCCTCGACGGCCACGGCCTGACCGGCGCCGAACGCATGGACGCCGCCGTCCTGCTCGCCGGACACGTGCGCGGCATCGCCGAGCAGGTCCGCGCCACCCGCCCGAACGGCTCCCCCGAGGCCGAACTCCTCGCCGCCCTCGGCACCGTGGTGCACCACCACGCCGACCGCTACCCCGCGCTGGCCGCCGCCATGGCCGAGCCGGGCGGGCACGACCAGGCCCTGGACTTCGGCCTGGCCCGCATCCTGGACGGCCTGGCCGCCCTGATCAGCCGCCGGACGGAGCGGCCGCAGGCCCGCTGACCACGCGAGGGGCGGCCCGGGCACGGCGAGCCTTCGGCCCGATGGCGACGTTCGCGGCCGCCCGGGCATTGACCACGGCCCGACGGGGTAGCCGCTGAGCCGCATGACCTCCCGCACGTCGTCCGACCCGGCCGGACACCGGCCCGGACGACACCGGCGGCAGGCCCGCGACCTGCGGTTTCCCGGTCGAGGTGCCCGTCCGGCCGAACCGGGTGATCATGGGACGAACCGTGACTTCGGCGATCAGGCGTGCCGGTGCCACCCGGCGGCGCCCGGAAGGGACCGCGATGTTCCAGCTCCTGTGGATCCTGCTCATCGGCTTCGTGCTCGGCGTACTCGCGAAACTGATCCTGCGCGGCCCCCAGTCGATCCCCTGGTGGCTCACCATGCTGCTCGGCGCCGCCGGCGCCTGGCTCGGCAACGCCGTCTCCGGCTGGATCGGCGTCCGCCACACCTCGGGCATCGACTGGATCCGTCACATCCTCCAACTGGCCTTCGCCGTCGCCCTGGTGGCCATCGTCGCGCCCGCCTGGAGCAGGTCCCACCCGCCCCGCTGACCCGGCCCGCCCTGCTGACCCGGCCCGCCCCGCGCTCCCCGGCCCGCGCTGCCTCAGCCCACGTGCACGGCGGGTCGGCGGGTGCGGTCGGGCTCGGCCTCCCGCAGGACCTCGCGGGTGACGGGCGCGATCTCGCCCTGCCCGAAGAGGAAGAACCGCAGGAACTGGGCGAAGGGATTGCCCTCGGTCCACTCGAAGTAGATGTGCGGCTGCTGCCCGGTGAGGTCGCGGACCTGCAGCAGCAGGGCGGCCAGGGCGTTGGGCACGCTGGAACTCTCCAGTGACAGCACCCGGTAGCGGTCGTGCAGCACCTCGCCGCGCACCGTCAGCTCGGCCTCGAAGTCGGACGGGTCGAGGACGGTCACCTCGACGAAGACCAGGTCGTCCTCGGCCGGGATGTCGTTGTCCCGGCGGATCTGGTGGAGCTTGTCACGGTACTCGGCGAGGTCCCGGCTGTTCGGCTCGTTGGCGATCAGCCGCAGCGGGCGGTGCAGGTAGTCCCGGACGAACCGTTCGGCGACGTCGTCCAGCACCACGTCGGTGACGCGCAGTTCGAAGGCGCGCTTGAGCCGGGACAGGAAGGACACCAGCATGATGCCCGCGATGAAGCAGGCGCCGATCTTGACGCCGTCCGGCCGCTCGGCGATGTTCACGGCCGTGGTGTAGACGAACACCGCGGCGATCACCGCGAAACCGGCCGTCCAGCGCCGCTGCCCGGCCTTGTGGGCGGCGATGGTGACGGCGATCGCCGCCGACGAGATCAGCACCAGCACGCCCGTCGCGTACGCGCTGCCCTGGGCGTCCACGTTGGCGTCGAAGAGCCAGGTGACCAGGAAGGCGATCAGGGTGAGCACGATGACGGTCGGGCGCACCGCCCGGGCCCAGTGCGGTGCCATGCCGTACCGGGGCAGGTAGCGCGGCATCAGGTTGAGCAGGCCGGCCATCGCGGAGGCTCCGGCGAACCAGAGGATGGCGATGGTGGAGAGGTCGTACACGCTGCCGAAGGCGCTGCCGAGGTTCTCGTGGGCGAGGTAGGCGAGCGCCCGCCCGTTGGCCTCGCCGCCCTTCTTGAAGGCGTCGGGCGGGATGAGCAGCGTGGTGATGAGGCTGGTGGTGATGAGGAAGCAGCTCATGATCACGGCGGCGGTGGTGAGCAGTTTGCGCGCGCCCCGGATCCGGCCGGTGGGCTTCTCCTCGGTGTCGTCCGGGTCGCCCTCGATGTGCGGCATCACGGCGACGCCGGTCTCGAAGCCGGACAGGCCCAGCGCCAGTTTCGGGAAGACGACCAGGGCGACGCCGATCATCGCGAAGACGTTGCCGTGCTCGGCGGTGAGCGCGTCCGTCCAGTCGCTGAACAGGTGCGGGGCCTTGAGCACGTGCCAGAGCCCGTTGGCGACCACGACGACGTTGAGCGTCAGGTAGACGCCCACCAGGAAGACGGCCAGGCCGATCGCCTCGCCGAAGCCCTTGAGGAAGACGGCGCCGAGCAGCGCGATCATGATCAGCGTCAGCAGGACCTGCTTGCCGGTGAGCGCGCTGTGCAGGTGCGGGTTCTCCACCAGGTGCGCGGTGGCGTCGGCGGCCGACAGGGTGATGGTGATCATGAAGTCGGTGGCCGCGAAGCCCAGCAGGGTGAGCACGAACAGCTTGCCCTGCCAGAACGACAGCAGCCGCTCCAGCATCGCGATCGAGCCCTCGCCGTGCGGGCTTTCCTGGGCCACCCGCCGGTAGACCGGCAGCGCGCCCAGCAGGGTGACGATCACCAGCACGATGGTCGCCAGCGGTGAGACCAGGCCGGCCGCGAGGGCGGCGATGCCGGGCTGGTAGCCGAGCGTGGAGAAGTAGTCGAGGCCGGTCAGGCACATCACCCGCCACCAGCGCTGGCCCTTCTCGTGCGGCGCCTCGGCGTGCGGGCCGGGGTGCTGCTTGGCCATGTCGGCCAGGCCTTCCAGCATCCACGCCCGGAACCGGGCGCCCCGCGTCGACGGACCCGCCACCGGTTCGGCCGAACCCGAGGAAACCACGTACACCCCTGTCCACGACGTCGGCCGGCCGCGTGCGGCTCCGGCCCCCCTGGCGGCCGCCGGACGGCGGGCCCGGTCAGGTTAGGTGACCGGATCGCCGGCGGCCGGCAACCGCGCGGGCCGGCGCACCGGGATGCGCCCGAACGGCCCCGCCGGGTGACGGCCCCTCCGGGCGGTGGCCGCGGATCCGGCGCGGCGGTCGGCATGAATCCCCCGGAACGGGCGAGGATGTCCGCGCGCGTTGACGCAGGCTTTGACGCACGGTGTTGACGCCTCGCATTGACGGATCGCACGGACGCGCGACAGCCGCGCGCGACGGTGCCCATCGGGTCGACGCACCCCGCACGGTCGGCGCTCCCGCGAGGAGGCCCGACGGAAAACGCTCAGCGACCGGCACCGACGGACGACGACGGACCACAGGGAGGCCGCAGTGGTGGAACCGAGCCGACGGGGGATTCTGGGCCTCGGCCTGCTGGCGGCCGCCGCCACCTCCTGCGGCGCCCGTCACCCGGAGGCGGCGCCCCAGGCCACTCCCGACGCCCACGGTGTCCCCCGCGAGGGTGACCCCACCGCCGACCGGCACACCGGCCCGGGCAGCGAGCAGTCCCAGCCCGGCACCCCCGACTGGGAGATCACCGACCCCGGACCCGCCGACGCCATCGAGGGCTTCGCCGACCGGGTCAGCGTGCTGCCCGGAGAGCCCTTCGGACTGCACGTCTCCACCACCGCCTCCGCCTTCACCGTCTCCGCGTACCGGATGGGCTGGTACGGCGGAGCCCGGGCCCGTCTGGTCTGGCGCCGCGAGCACGTCCCCGGTGCCAAGCAGGCCGCTCCCCGCGTCGACCAGGGCACCCGCACCGTGCTGACCGACTGGCAGCGCACCGTGAGCGTGGACACCTCCGGTTGGCCCGAGGGCGCCTACCTGCTGCGCCTGGACGCCGAGGGCGGCCCCGGCCGCCGCTACGTCCCGCTCACCGTCCGCTCGGCGAGCACCGCCGGCAGGACGGTGGTCATGAGCGCCCCGGCGACCTGGCAGGCCTACAACGAGTGGGGCGGCTACAGCCTCTACAACGGCCCGTCCGGGACCCTGGCCACCCGCTCGCTGCGGGTCGTCTTCGACCGCCCGTACGACTACGACCACGGCGCCGGACTGTTCCTGGTCTACGAGGCACCGCTGGTGGCCCTCGTCGAGCGGCTCGGCCTGCCGCTCGCCTACACCACCGGGATCGACGTGGCCCGCGACCCGGGGCTGCTGCACGGCGCCGCCGCCGTCCTCTCGCTCGGCCACGACGAGTACTGGTCCCCGGAGCAGCGCGCCAACGTGGTGGCGGCCCGCGACGCCGGGACGAACCTGGCCGTCCTGGGCGCCAACTGCTGCTTCCGCCGGGTGCGCTTCGAGCCCACCGCCCTCGGCCCCGACCGTACCGTGGTCTGCTACAAGGACGCCTGGGCGCAGGATCCGGGCCACCAGGCCGGTGCGCCGGCGACGACCGACTTCCGGGTCGGCCCGGGCGCCGACCCGGAGAGCTCGATGCTCGGCGTGATCTACGACGGCTACCCGGTCGACGCCCCGTACGTGGTCACCTCGCCCGGGCACTGGGCGTTCGAGGGGACGGGCGTCGCAGCCGGGGCGTCCTTCCCGCACCTGGTCGGCGTCGAGTACGACCGGGTGGACACCGGCTTCCCCACCCCGAGGCCGATCGAGGTCATCGCCCACTCCCCCGTGATCTGCGAGGGCCGCCACTCCCACTCCGACACCGCCTACTACACGGTGCCGAGCGGCGCCGGGGTCTTCGCCAGCGGGACGATGCGCTGGGTGGAGGCCCTCGACGCGCACGGCCCGGGTGGCGGCCAGGCCGTCCACGGCATCGACTCCAGCGCCGGGGACCTGGTCCGCAAGGTCACGGAGAACGTCCTGCGCGCCTTCGCCGCCGGCCCGGCCGGCCGCACCCACCCGGCGGCGGACAACCTCGCCGCCGTCTACGGCCCGGCCTGAGCGGCGGAACTCCATACCTGACGCCCCGTCAGCGACCGGTCCCGGTGCCGGGGCGGAGACGGGCGCGCGCCCCGGTTACACTCGCACGGTCTCGTCGAACGCCGACGAGCGGACCAGCAGAGCCGTCCAGGACAACCGACCGGTGTGGCGCCGATGCCGGCCGGCAAGGGCACGAGGGAAACAGAACATGGTCGAGGCCTCCCCCAAGGTCGTTGTCGTCGTCCCCACGTACAACGAGCGGGAGAACCTTCCGGTCCTCGCCGGGCACCTCGCGGAACTCCCGGTGCCGAACCTGCACCTGCTGGTGGTCGACGACAACTCCCCCGACGGCACCGGTGAGCTCGCCGACAAGCTCGCCGCCGACTCCGGCGGCACCGTCGGCGTCCTGCACCGCACCGAGAAGGACGGCCTCGGCCGCGCCTACCTGGCCGGCATGGCGCGCGCCCTGGACGAGGGCGCCGACGTCGTGGTCCAGATGGACGCCGACCTCTCGCACCCGGCCTCCGCCATACCGGAGATGGTGCGGGCCCTGCTCGCCGACGACACCGCCGTGGTGCTCGGCTCCCGCTACGCGCCCGGCGGCTCCATCGCCGCGGAGTGGCCCTGGCACCGCAAGGCGCTCTCCGCCTGGGCCAACTTCTACGTCAACGCGATCCTCGGCCTGGGCGTGCGGGACGCCACCGCCGGGTTCAAGGCCTGGCGGGCGAGCACCCTGCGGGCCATCGACCTGCCGACCGTCCGGAGCAGCGGCTACTCGTTCCAGGTCGAGATGAACTACCGGGTGATCCAGCGCGGGCTGACCATCAGCGAGGTGCCGATCCGGTTCGAGGAGCGGGTCGTGGGCGCCTCCAAGATGAGCGTCGGGGTGCAGGTCGAGTCCGCCCTCGCGCCCTGGAAGCTCCGCTTCAACCGCGACGGCGAACCCGCCGGGCGCGACTGACGCCCCGTCGTCCGTCCGCGACCCGCGGACGACCGCGCACGGCCCCGCGGACGACCGCGCACGGCCCCGCGGACGAGCGTGCGCGGCCCCGCGGACGACCGCGCGCGAGCGCCGCCGCGGCGCAACCGGCCCCCTCCGACGTGGTCATTCGGGTAGCAACCCGGCCGGGGGGCGGTGTCAGCCGCGGCTGTGGGGAAAGAAGGCCGTCATGCCCCTTCTCCCGGAGTCCTTCACGACCCTGGTCCGCCGCGGCGCCCGAGAACCCTTCGTCGTCCAGACCGTGCGGGCGACCGTGGCCGCCACCCTCGCCTACGCGGTGGCGACCCGGCTCAGCAGCGAGCCCGCGCCGCTGACGGCACCGCTGACCGCACTGCTGGTGGTCCAGGTCACCGTCTACTCCACGCTCAAGACCAGCATCCGCCGGGTCAACTCCGTGGTGGTGGGCGTGCTGATCGCGATCGGCTTCAGCGCGGTGGTCGGGCTGTCCTGGTGGAGCCTCGGCATGATCATCCTCGCCTCCCTGGTGATCGGCCGCTTCGTCCGGGTCGAGGAGTTCGTCCAGGAGGTCGCGATCAGCGCGATGCTGATCCTGGGCGTGACCAAACTGGCCTCCCAGGCCTGGGACCGGGTCCTGGAGACGATGATCGGCGCGGCCGTCGGGCTGCTGTTCAACCTGCTCTTCGCCCCGCCGGTCTGGGTGGACACCGCCGGCGAGTCGATCGAGGACCTCGCCCGGCGGGCCCGGCACCTGCTCGTGGACATCGCCGAGGAGCTGGGCCGGCCCATCCCGGTGGCCCGGGCGGCCGAGCGGCTGCACGAGGCCCGGCGGCTCGACCACGCGATCGCCGAGGTGGACGCGGCACTGCGCCAGGCGGAGGACAGCCTGCGGTTCAACCCCCGGATCAGCGAGGGCCTGCTCTCCCGGCTGGTGCTGCGCACCGGGCTGGACACGCTGGAGATCTGCGTGGTGGTGATCAGGGTGCTGGCCCGCTCGCTCACCGACCTGGCCAAGCGGCGCGGGCCCGGCGAGCGGCTCTTCCCGCCGGACGTCGCGGTGGCCCTGGAGGAGCTGCTGGAGCACGTCGGCGGCGCCATGGTCGGCTTCGCGGTGCTGATCACCACCCAGGTCAGCCGCAACGCCGAGGAGGCCGAGGAGCGGCTGACCGCCGAACTGGCGGCGGCCTGGGCCTGCCGGGAGAACGTCGCCCAGCTGCTGCTGCGCCAGGTCCAGGAGCACCCGGAGGCCTGGCAGCTGCACGGCTCGATGCTGGCCGAGGTGGACCGGATCCTCGACGAACTGGACCTCGAACACCGCAGCCGGCGGCTCATGGAGGAGCTCGACCGGGCGTCGGTGGCGAACCGGGAGCGGTTCACCCGGCTCGCCGGGCTGCGCCGCTTCGTCCGGGGCGAGCGGAGCCCCGGCCGCCGCCGGGCGCCCGCGGCGGCGGAGCGCCCGGCGGCGAGGGCCGGGCGCTGATCCCGCCCCGGTGCCCCGCTGCCGGGGCCGGCGGACGCCGGAACACCAGGGGTACCGGGGCGCCAGGGGCACGGGGCATCAGGGACGCCGGGGCGTCAGGGCGCGGGGTATCGGGGCACCGGGGTGTCAGGGAATCAGGGCATCAGCCAGGGCTGCTGCGGCAGCGGGTGGCCGGTCTCCAGGTAGGTCTTGAGGTTGGACAGCACCGCCGACCAGCCCTGTTCGGCGTCCGCCCGCTCCGTCTCGTCCGCGAGGTCCTCGTGGGTGACGGTGAGCCGGGTGAGGTCCTGCCAGCGCTGGATGACGAAGCTGACCCTGGAGGGGCCGCCCGGGCGCTGCTCCTGCGGTCCCGCCCAGCTGGTGACCAGGTGGTATGGGCGCACGGCGACCTCGACGACGCCGATCACGTCGGCGATGCCGGAGCCGTCGGCCCGCTGGTGCTCCCAGGGGGCGCCGGGCAGCCAGGTCGAGACGTTGCGGTGGCCCCAGTAGACGCCGGACTCGTCGGCGTTGGTGAGCGCGTGCCAGACGCGTTCGGGGTCGGCGCGCAGGTAGAGGATGCTGCGGTGCGTGAAGGCGGTCACCGTGTCAGCCCCCGGCCGCGTCGAGCAGCGGCTGGATCTCGATCTTCCCCATCCGCAGCATGGTCGCCATCACGCGGTCGGCCTTGGCCCGGTCGGTGTCGGCGATCAGGTCGAGCAGGATGCGCGGAGTGATCTGCCAGGAGAGTCCGTAGCGGTCCTTGAGCCAGCCGCACGGGCCCTCCTGACCGCCGTCGGCGGTGAGCCCGGCCCACAGTTCGTCGATCTCCTGCTGGTCCTCGCACTCCACCTGGAGCGAGACGGCCTCGGTGAACCTGAACTCGGGGCCGCCGTTGAGGGCGGTGTACTCCCGGCCGGCGAGCCGGAAGTCGACGGTCATCACCGAACCGGCCGCGCCGGGGCCGGCCTCGCCGTAGCGGGTGACCCTGGTGATCCCGGAGTCAGGGAACAGCGAGGTGTAGAAGCCGGCGGCCTCTTCGGCCTGGTCGTCGAACCAGAGGAAGGTGGTGATCTTCTGCATGCGCCCGACGGTAACGGCGGGCTCCGCCACGGCGGGCCAGCCACGGCCGGGGGTCACCGGATCGGCGCCCCCGGCCGGGCCGACCGGCCGGGCCGACCGGCCGGCCGCGTACCGCGTCCCGCGTCAGTGCACCCAGCCCGCGTAGCGCTGCACGAAGCGCCGGCCGGTGTGGGCGGTGACGACGACGTCGTAGCGGCCCTGGGCGTCCAGCGGCCAGGCGAGGTCGACCTGCTGGCCGGGCCTGACCCAGACCGTCCGCGCGGTGCCCGCGAAGTCGTTGGGCGCGGCGGTGAAGCCCACGTCGGTCATGCCGTCGTTGGCCACCTGGAGGGTCAGCTTCAGGTTGCCGTGCAGGTCGGCGGTGACGATCGGGACGCCGACGTCGTTCTGCCCGTCCTGCCCGTCCCGCACCACCGTGCCGGCGAAGCGGCGCACGAAGCCGTCCGGGCCGTGCACGGTGAAGTCGTACCGGCCGTTGGTGGCGGCCGCGTCCCAGACGTACGTGGCGCTCGCACCGGGGGCGACGGTGTAGGGGGTGCCCGCGAACGGGAGCAGGATGTTCGGGTAGACGGTGTACGGGAACGCCACCGAGCCGTCGTTGCTCATCACGCAGGTGACCTTGCCGCTCACGCGGTCCACCGAGACGTCGGCCCACGGCTGGTACGGCAGCGGGCGGTGCGGGCGCTCGCCGCGCTCCTGGACGGGCATCGACTGGGTGCCGACCGCCGGGAGGGCGACGCCGGGCAGCTTGGCGCCCGCGTCGGCCTTGGCCATCAGGGCGTTGGTGTCCGGCAGCTTCGGCAGCGAGTGGTCCGGGGCGGCGAAGTCGAAGCAACTGGTGAGGTCGCCGCAGACCGCCCGCCGCCAGGGCGAGATGTTGGGCTCGGCGACGCCGGTGACCAGCTCCATGAAGCGCAGCACCGAGGTGTGGTCGAACACCTGGGAGTTGACCCAGCCGCCGCGCGACCAGGGCGAGACCACCCAGAGCGGCACGCGGTTGCCGAGGCCGATGGCGCGCCCCTGGGCGAACTCCTCGGGGGTGCCCGGCTCGGGAGTGGGCGGGACCATGTGGTCGAAGTAGCCGTCGTTCTCGTCGTACATGACCAGGAAGACGGTGTGCCGCCAGACGTCCGGGTTGGACATCAGCGACTGCAGCGCCTGGTCGACCCAGTGCGCGCCGTAGGCCGGGCCGGCCTCCGGGTGCTCGGAGAACAGGTACGGCGCGACCAGCCACGAGATGGTCGGCAGGGTGCCGTCCTTGCAGTGCCGGTCGAAGTCGCTCGGGTCGAACTTGGTCATCGCGTTGACGTACCGCGGGTCGTCGTGCGGGAAGGCGTGGAACTGCTTGAAGTAGGAGAGGGCGTTGTCGTCGTAGTCGCCGGTCCGGTCGTCCTTGCTCGGGTTGTGGTAGACCCGCCAGCTGACGCCGGCCGCCTCCAGCCGCTCGGCGTAGGTCGTCCAGTCGGCGACGGGGTTGTCGGTGACCGGGGTGTTGTCGATCCAGGGGCCGGTGGTGCCGTCGCGGCCGGGGCCGGCGGTGCCGGTCCACAGGTAGAGCCGGTTGGGGTCGGTGGGGCCGGCCAGCGACGTGAAGTAGGCGTCACAGAGGGTGAACGCGTCGGCCAGGGCGTACTGGTAGGGGATGTCGTCCCGGGTGAAGTAGCCCATGGTGCGCTCGCCCTTGGCGGCGATCCACTTGTTCATCGCGCCGTTGTTGATGGCCTGGTGGCCGGTCGCCCAGTCGTGGGCGAGGCCGCCGGCGTTCTGCGCGTTGTACTTGGCGGTGTCCATTCGGTACGGCAGCATCACCCCGCCGTCGCTGCGGCGGCTGTCGGGCTGGCGGAACACGTCGGTCCCGTCCGGGAACTGGAGCGCCTGCTTGTCCCCGAAGCCCCGCACGCCGCTCAGCGTGCCGAAGTAGTGGTCGAAGCTGCGGTTCTCCTGCATCAGGACGACGACGTGCTTGACGTCCTTGATCGTCCCGGTGAGGGCGGTGCCGCCGGCGGGGGCGGCTGCGGCCTGGGTGGCGGACAGGCCGGTCAGGGCGGTGGCGCCGACGGCCGCGGTGGCGCCGACGAAGGTGCGGCGGGAGAGCTCGGGCATCACGGACTGGCCTCTCAGAGCTGGAAGGTGGCGACGGCGGCGGCGGTGTCCGAGGGCCACTCGTTGACCGCGGAGTTCGGTTCGGCCTGCGGCCAGTCGGCGACCAGGGTGTGCGCCTCGACCAGCTTCAGGGGGCCGGCGTACTGGACGTAGTCGATGCGGTCCTGCGGCTCCGGCCGGTCACCGCGCCGCTTGCGGGTGGGTGACCAGGTGGTGCCCGGGTGCTTGACCGGGTCGCGGTTCTCCTCGCGGAAGCTGTCGGTCAGCCCGGCGGTCTGCAGGGCCGCGGTGACCGGCCAGTTGAGGGCCCCGACGCCGTTGTGGGCGGCGGCGGTGGCGGCCGTCCAGTCCAGGTGGGAGGGCGAGGAGAGCGCGCCGCCGAGGACCACCGGGAGGTGCCGGGCCAGGTCCGCGCGCACCGCGTCGGCGAGCGCCTCGGCCTGCTTCAGCCGGGTCGAGGCGTTCTCGGCGGCGGTGATTCGGTCGGCGCTGCTGCCGTCCTGCACGGCGTACGGGCCGTAGCCCGTCTCGTCGAGGTG
This sequence comes from Kitasatospora sp. NPDC048194, assembly GCF_043202455.1. Lineage (NCBI taxonomy): Bacteria > Bacillati > Actinomycetota > Actinomycetes > Kitasatosporales > Streptomycetaceae > Kitasatospora > Kitasatospora sp. NPDC048194. The sequence continues at coordinate 55,797 of NZ_JBIDAK010000020.1, read as the reverse complement.
CGCGGCCCAGAAGCGGACGCTGCGTCCCCCGGGGAGTTGGACGGTGGCGGCGAGGGCGGGCAGCTCGGCGGTGGCCGGGGTGAGGTCGGTCAGCGGGTGGCGGCTGAGGATGCCGACACTGCCGGCGCTCTGGTGGGCGTACCAGCCGAGCGCGTCGGCCAGCGTCCTGGCCCGCTCGCCGGCCGTCTCCTGGAGCGCGACCACGTCCAGCCCCTGGGCGAGCACGACGCGCAGCTGCTTCTCCAGCGCGTCGCCGTAGGCGGCGCCCGCGTCGTGCAGGTTCCAGCTGGCGGCCTTGAGCCGGGGCGGGGCCGCCGGATCCGCGACCGGGACGAGGACGGTGAGGGTGTCGGTGGCGCCGGTGCTGTCCTTGACGCCGACCACGACCACCTCGGGGTTCCGGCCCGGGGTGGCGGGGGCGGTGCCGGTGAGCGTGCCGGCGGCGTCGACGGACGCCCAGGCCGCGCCGCCGATCTTGCGGTAGCTCGCGGAGCCGGCGGCGTTCCCGGCCGGGCGGCACCAGAGGCCGCCCAGCTTGATCCGCACGGCCGCGCCCGGGGCGACGGGGGTGGCGGTGAAGGAGTCGACAGCGGCGTGCGGGCGGACGACCGCGGGCTTGGGGCGGAAGCTGAACGGGGCCGTCTGGGCCAGGACGCCGTAGCCGTCCTTGGCCAGCAGGTAGGCGGTGTACGGGCCGCCGGTCAGCGCGGAGGTGTCGAGCTGGACGTCGCCGGAGGTGCCCGGGGTGTACTTCCACAGCAGTGAGGAACCGGTGCCGGGCCGGCGGCTGCCGTCGTAGATGCCGACCCAGTTCTTGGCGTCGGGGGTGTCGGTGGTCCAGTGGAAGCTGAGCCGGTCGCCTTCGGCGGGGCTGCTGGACGAGGTCAGGGTCAGGGCGCTGCCTGCGGCCACGGGAGTCCTGTCCGCCGCCGGGGCACGGTCCGCCGGGGGACGGGTACCGGGGCCACGCGCGGCTGGTCACGGAGGCTGGGAGGGGAGAGTGCCCATAGTTGGCTGTACAACTGTGGGCGCCCCTCATTCATCCGAAGACCAGCGACCGGGACGTGAACGCCGCGTGACGGAGCATCGGGCGGTTCGGGAACACCGTGGCGGAAGCGCCGTCAGACCACCGGGGCAGGCCGAAGGGCCGCGACGGACGATCCGTCGCGGCCCCGCCCGCCGCGAATCAGCGCCGGGCCAGCCGGCGCTCTCCCGAGGCACCGGGCGCGTAGGGCAGTTCGTAGTAGGCGAAGACCTCGGGTTCGTCGGTGGCCGGCAGGATGTCGTCGGTGCCGATCGCAGGGGCCTTGCTGACCTTGCTCTTCGGGTACGCCACCCGCACGTAGTCCGGGCCGACCACCGCTCCCTCCAACGGGACGAAGGCCAGGCGACGTCGGCCCATCACCCCGACCGTCACGGTGGCGAAGAACGGCTCGTCGGTGGACGTCTCGACGTAGACCGACTCCAGCGTGCCGATGCGGTGGCCCTTCTCGTCGACCACATGGTGGCCGCGCCACTCTCGGATGTCTGCCATAGCGATCCCCACGGCCTCGAACCTCCCGTGTCGCGTCTGCCGCGGCTGCACAGCCCGGAGCTTCCATCCTGCTCCGGTACGGGCCCGGCGGCGCGACGAACGGGACATCCGGGGCCACCCCGGCCTCGGCGGCCGGGACTCCCCGGGCCGACGGAAGGCAGCGGATTGGGGGGTTATTACCACCGACCGGGCCGGTGCCTCCCGGCTACCGTCGTGGGGACGGCTCGGGACAGGGCCGGTCATACGGGGCCATCACGCGACGAACGCGCATGACATGGGGGGGAACACCATGCTCCACTTCCGCCGCTACGCCGGGGCCGTCGTGGTCGCCGGGCTCGCCGGGCTCGCCGCCGGGGCGCTCACCGCCTGCAACCCGGTGGGCACCAAGTTCAGCGACGACGCGACCGTCACCGACAGGATCACCGCCGTGAAGCTCGACAACTCCTCCGGGGACGTGACCGTCCGCGGCAAGCCGGGCGCCGGCGGCGTTTCCGTGCACCGCAGCATCGAGTACCGCAGCGACAAGCCGGGCGCGACCACCCGGGTCGAGGGCGGGGTGCTGGTGCTCGGCGGCTGCGGGCGCAACTGCTCGGTGGACTACACCGTCGAGGTGCCGCCGGGCCTGCCGGTCAGCGGCGGCACCTCCTCCGGCGGGGTCCACCTCTCCCAGGTCGGCGAGGTGTCGGTGCACACCGACTCCGGTGACATCTCGGTCGACCAGGCCTCCGGGGGCGTCGACGTGCGCACCAACAACGGTGAGATCAAGGGCACTTCGCTCAAGGGCGACCGGATCCAGGCCAAGACCGACAACGGCGGGATCACCCTCACCCCGGGCAAGGCCCAGGACGTCAAGGCCAGGACCTCCAACGGCGAGATCCACCTCACCGTGCCGGCCGCCTCCTACCACGTCAGCGCCGGGACGGACATCGGCGAGAAGCACATCGGCGTGCAGAACGACCCCAACGGCGCGTACAAGCTGGACCTGGGCACGGACATCGGCGACATCACCGTGAAGACCGGCTGACCGAGCCCTCGCCACCGGCCCGGCCCGGCCCGGCCCGCGCCGCCGACCGCCTCGCCTTGCCTCGCCGGGCGGCCGGGCGAAGCGGCCGGGCGGGCGGAGCGGCCAGGCGGGACGGGCCGGCTCGGCGGGACCGCCGGCTCACAGGCCGGTCTGGATCTCCGCGCGGTGGCGGAGGTACTCGTCCGGGTGCGACCGGGCGATCGAGACGGCCACCTCGACCAGGGGGTGCAGTTCCGCCGGGTAGGCGCGCGGCACCAGCGGGAGCCCGGGAAGGATGCAGCGGCGGACGTCGAGGTCCTCGTTGGCGACGAACTCCCGCAGCGCGGCCGCGTTCCAGCTGTCCCGGACCGCCGCGCCCTCGTCGGCGGTCGCGTTGCGGCCGCCGGCGACCGACAGGGCCGTCCAGTACCAGGCCCGAGCGGCGCCGGCGCGCTCCGAATCGGTGCCCGTCCGCAGGCGCTCGAGCAGGGCCTGGCGGACCCGGCGCTGGCCGAAGGCGATCAGGGCGGGTTCGACGAAGCGGCGGTTGAAGCTCGGATTGGGGTCGTGGACTGCGGCTTCGATGAGCGCCTCGAAGTACTCCTCGGGCAGCTCGGAACGCCCGGCGAGCGCCTTGTGGACCTCCCACCGGGCCGCGCCCTGGTAGTCCGCGCCCGGTGCCACCTCGACCCCCAACAGGAGGAGCAGTCGCGCGAGCCGCAGCTCGAACGCCTGCGACCCGTCCTCCGTACGCCCGGGCAACGGCTGGAGAACCCGCACCTCGCCGGCCGTGTCCTTGGTTTCCACGAACACCCTCCTCATTCTGAGTCACCGGCAGACTACTGGCTGACACATCAGTTCGGAGGTCGTTTCGGGCAGGCCGGTCCCCAGGGCGGTAGGCCCGTTAGCGATGTGACGGACGCTCAGCGCGCCCGGCCTGTCGCGGGCTTCGGACTGCGGGCTTCGCGCTGCGGGCTGCGGGCTGCGGGCTGCGGGCTGCGGGCGCGATCGCGCTCAGGCCGGGCGGCCGGGCGGCACCAGCCCGGACTGATAGGCGATGGCGACCAGTTGGGCCCGGTCGCGGGCGTCGAGCTTGGCCATCGCGCGGTGCACATGGGTGCGGACGGTGAACGGGCTGACGAACATCCGCTCGGCGATCTCCTCGTTGGTGAGCCCGGTGGCGGCCATCGACATCACCTCGCGCTCGCGGGCGGTCAGCACGGCGAGCCGTGCGGAGGCCTCGGCGGCGGCCGGCCCGGGCTGGGCGAGGAACCGGTCGATCACCGCGCGGGTCGCGGCGGGCGAGAGCAGGGCGTCGCCCGCCGCGACGGTCCGCACGGCGGCGAGCAGTTCCTTGGGGTCGGCGCCCTTGCCGAGGAAGCCCCCGGCGCCCGCGCGCAGCGCCTGGGCCACGTACTCGTCGATCTCGAAGGTGGTGAGGATCAGGACCCGGGTGCCGGACAGCTCCGCGTCGCCGCAGATCTCGGCGGTCGCGCCGAGGCCGTCGGCGCCGGGCATCCGGATGTCCATCAGGACGATGTCCGGCTTGGTGGCCCGGGCGAGCTCCACCGCCTCGCGGCCGTCGGCGGCCTCACCGACCACCTCCATGTCCTCCTCCGCGTCGATGAGCATGCGGAAGGCTCCGCGCAGCAGGGCCTGGTCGTCGGCGAGCAACACGCGGATGGTCATGCAGGGTCCTGGTTCTTCGGGGCGGTGCGGTCGGGCGGAACGGGGAGGCCGGTCCCGGTGGAGCGCGTCGAGCCGGCGGTGTGGTCGGCGCGATCGGCGTGATCGCTCCGGGCGACGCGATCGGCCTGGGCGGCGCGGTCAGTCCGGGCGGCGCCGCGGTCGGGCCGCAGCGGGCAGTCCCGCCGGGTGGCGCGGGCGGGGCGCGCCGGGCCGCCGGGCTCGGGCCGAGGCTCGGGACGGGTGGCCCGGCCGGGTTGCCCGGCGGTGCCGTCCGCACCGGCGCCGTCGTCACGAGCGCCGTCGTCACGGGCGCCGTCGTCACGGGCGCCGGTGCGCAGCGGCAGTTCGGCCAGGACGAGGAAGCTGCCGTCGGGGCGCCGGTCGACGGTGAGCCGGCCGCCGACCGCGGCGGCCCGCTCACGCATGCCGATCAGGCCGAAGCCGCTCTCACCGGGGGCGGGCCGGGGCAGCAGGACGGTGCGGACGCGGCCGGCGGCGGGCGGGCGGCCGTTGGCGACGCTGACGGCGACCCGGCTCCCGCTGTAGGAGAGGGCGACCTCGGCGTCGGCGCCGTGGGCGTGCTTGGCGACGTTGGTCAGCGACTCCTGGAGGATCCGGAAGGCGGTGAGGTCGACGCCGGGCGACAGCGGGCGGGGCTCGCCCTCCACGGTGAGCCGGACCCTCAGGCCGGCCCGCTCGAAGGTGTTGACCAGCTCGGGCAGCCGGTCCAGCCCGGGGGTGGGCTCCAGCGGGGCCGGCTCCTCGGCCCGGCGCAGCAGGCCGACGGTGGCCCGCAGCTCCTGGAGGGCGGAGCCGGTGGCGTCGGTGATGTGGCTGAGCACCTCGCGGGCCTGGACGGGGTGGCTGTCCATGAGGTGGACGGCGATGCCGGCCTGGGCGTTGGCGAGGGCGATGTGGTGGGCGACGACGTCGTGGAGGTCCCGGGCGATCCGGATGCGCTCGTCGGCGACCCGGCGGCGTGCCTCCTCCTCGCGGGTGCGCTCGGCGTGTTCGGCGCGCTGCCGGATCTCGGCGAGCTGGGCGCGGCGGTTGCGGATGGAGTCCCCGAGTGCGCCGGGCAGCAGGGCCCAGGCGAGGACGCCGATCCGCTCGCCGATCGCGCCGCCGTGGCCGAAGAGCAGCGTCGTCCCGGTGAGCAGGACGGCGGTGACGATCGAGGCGCGCAGGGCGGTGGCGCGGTCGGTGCGGACGGCGAGGAAGTAGAGCGCGAGCAGGAGGGGGGTGGCCAGCATCGGGGTGAGCCGGGGGCTGCTCAGGGTGAGCAGCATGGTGCAGAGCAGCGTGACGGCGACCACCGCGCGGGGGTGGCGGCGGTGGAGGAAGACGGCGCCGGCGGCGATCAGCGCGAGGGCGCCGGTGGCCGGGTCGAGTCGGGTGAGGTGCCCACCGGTCTGGTCGACCGTGGCGCCGAGGGCGGTCACCGCGATCAGCGCCGCGCCGCCGACGGCGTCGAGCAGCCGGGGGTGGTCGCGGCGCAGGCGCTGCCAGGTGTCGCTCATGGTCGTGCTCTCCGGTCGGGGGCCTCCGGTCGGGGCCCTGGCCGCACCCTCGGCCGGGCTCCGCCAGTTCTCGTGCCGCGCCGCGCCCGGGCGGGGCGCGGCGGGCCGCTGGGGGCCGCCGCCGAGCGGCGGCCCGAACAGCAACGGTAACGGTTGGGGTCGAACCGGTGTCCGGGCCGGCCGCCGCCGGGCCGCTCCCCTAGCGGGGGCAGGGCCCGGCCCGAACGGCTTCGGGCAGCGGCCCGCAGAGCCCCGTCGCCGCCCGCTCCGCCCGGCCGCCTTGGCGAGCCGAGCGGAGCAGGCGAGCCGGGGGCGCCGGGCGGCGCGGGCGGAGCCCGTTCGGGCCGGGCGGCACCGGGATCAGACGGTGACGGTCTCTCGGACCGGAGCAGGTTCAGCGGCGACGGTGTGCAGCTTGCTGCCCTCGACGTCGACGTCCGGTATCAGGCGGTCGAGCCGGCGCGGCAGCCACCAGGCGCGGCGGCCGAGCAGGGCGAGGACAGCCGGGACGATGGTCATCCGGACCACGAAGGCGTCGAAGGCGACGGCCGCCGCGAGCCCGAGGCCCATCATCTTGATCATCGGCTCGCTCATCCCGATGAACCCCGCGAAGACGGCGATCATGATGAAGGCGGCGGCGGTGACCACCCGGGCGTTGTGCCGGAAGCCGGTGACGATGGCCTCACCGGGCTGCTCGCCGTGCACGAAGGCCTCCCGGATGCGGGTGACCAGGAACACCTCGTAGTCCATGGCGAGCCCGAAGACCACACCGATCATGAAGATCGGCATCATGCTCATCACCGGACCGGTCTGTTCCACGCCGATGAGATCGGCCAGCCAGCCCCACTGGAACACCGCGACCACGGCACCGAGCGCGGCGGCCACCGAGAGCAGGAAGCCCAGCGCGGCCTTGAGCGGCACGAGGACGGAGCGGAAGACCACCAGCAGCAGCAGGACGGCGAGGCCGACGACCACCGCGAGGTAGGGCAGCAGAGCGTCGGTGAGCTTCTGCGAGACGTCGATGTTCATCGCCGTCGTACCGCTGACCAGCACGGTCGCCCCGGTGGAGGCCTTCAAACCGGCCGCGTGGCCGCGGATGGCGTGGACCAGGTCCTTGGTCGCGGCCTCGGCCGGGCCGGTGGCCGGTACGGCGTTCACCAGGGCGGTGTCCCCCGCCTTGTTGAAGATCGGCGGCGTCACCGCGACCACGCCGGGCAGCCCGGAGACGGTCCTGGCGACCTCGGCCGCGGCGGCCTTGGGATCGGCGGTGCCCTTGGCGTCCACCAGCACGGTCAGCGGGCCGTTGAAGCCGGGGCCGAAGCCCTCGGAGAGCCGGTCGTAGGCACGGCGCTGGGTGGTGGAGGTCGGCTTGGCCTCGTCGCCGGGCAGGCCGAGCCGCAGGTCGAGCGCGGGGGCGGCGAGCGCGCCGAGGCCGATCACGCCGAGCACCAGCACGGCGAGCGGGCGGCGGAGCACGAAGCGGGCCCAGCGGGCGCCGCCGTTCTCCTTCGCCCCTGCCGACCGGAGCCCGCCCTCGGCCTTGCGGACCTTGCGGGGCAGCACCCTGCGGCCGATGAAGCCGAGCAGCGCCGGCACCAGGGTCAGCGCGACCAGCACGGCGATGACGACGGTGCCGGCGGCGGCCATGCCCATCTTGGCGAGGATCGGGATGCCGACCACGGAGAGCCCGGCGAGGGCGATCACCACGGTGAGCCCGGCGAACACCACCGCGGAGCCGGCGGTGCCGACGGCCCGCCCGGCCGCCTCCTGCGGGCTGCGGCCCTCGGCGAGCTCGGCCCGGTAGCGGGAGACGATGAAGACCGCGTAGTCGATGCCGACCGCGAGGCCGAGCATCATCGCCAGGGTGCCCGTGGTCGAGGAGAGGCCGAGCGTGCTGCCGAGCGCGGTGATCAGGGCCATCCCGAGGCCGACGCCGATCACGGCGGTGAGCAGCGGCAGGCCGGCGGCGACCAGCGAACCGAAGGTGATCACCAGCACGACGGCGGACAGCGCCATGCCGATCGCCTCGCTGCTGCCGCCCGTCTCGGGCTTGGCCATCAGGGCGTTGCCGCCGACCTCGACCGTGAGCCCGGCCGCCCGCCCGTGCCGGGCGGCCTGCTGGAGCGCGTCGGTGGCGCCCTCGGACAGGTGGCCCGCCTTGACGGCGTAGTTGACCGTCGCGTAGGCGGTGGTGCCGTCCTTGGAGACGGCGCCCTGGGTCCTGAACGGGTCCACCGCGCCGGTGACCTGCTCGGCGTGGGCGAGCTCGGCGACCGTCTTCTCCACGGCCTGCTGGTTGCCCTGGGCGGTGATCTTCTGACCGGAGGGCGCGACGAACACCAGCCGCGCCGAGGCCCCGTCGGCGTGGCCGCCGGGGAAGCGCTCGTTCATCAGGTCGAAGGCCTTCTGCGCTTCCGTGCCCGGCATCGAGAAGCCGTCGTCGGGGGCGGCGGGCGCCTTGGCCGCGAGGACTCCGCACAGCGCCAGCACGGCGACCCAGAGCAAGGTCACCAGCCGGCGCCGGACGAAGGCCCATCGGCCCAGGCGGTAGAGGAACGTGGCCACGGGAGAGCGGACTCCTTCGGTGGATCGGGGTTCGGAGACGGTTCGGAGACGGTTCGGGGACGGGTTCGGGCACGGGTTCGCGAGAGGCGGACCTGGTCCGCCCGCAGCATGGCCAATCCTTGATCGCGGCCCCCTGCTCCGTCGTCGTCCCAGCGCAGGCCGTTTGCGTACTGCGGACGCAGTACGGCGCTCCCCCGTACGGAGGAGCGCACGCCCTGCGCCGGGAGCAGTCGGCACTCCTTCCGGCGGCGGACGGGACGGGGCGGCGGTCCGCGGCGGGAGCAGCCCGGAGCGGCCGGGCATCACCCGTGCGGGGGCGACGACGGGCCGGGGCCGCCCGGGCGCAGTAGCGTGATGTGCCTGGCCCGACCGTTTCCGTACGGTTCGGGAGGATCCGTCCCGATCGGTGCTGACCCCAGCCCGCCGCCGGAGGTGCCACATGGGCGTTCCAGCCGCCCGCATCGTGTTCGACGAGAACGACCGCGCGGCCGTCGCCGACGCCGTGACCGAGATGCTCACCACCGGTGCGCTCACCCTCGGGCCGTGGACCGAGCGCTTCGAGCAGGCCTTCGCCGCCGAGCACGGCGCCTCGCACGCCGTGGCGATGAGCAGCGGAACGGCGGCGCTGGAGGTGATCCTGCGCACCGTCGACGTCCGCGGCCGCGACGTGGTCGTCCCCGCCGTCACCTTCTACGCCACCGCCGGTGCGGTGGTGCACGCGGGCGGCCGTCCGGTCTTCGCCGACGTCGACCCGGCCACCCTCGCGCTCTCCCCCGAGACGCTGGCGGCGGCCCTCACCCCGGACACCGCGGCCGTCGTCCTGGTCCACATCGGCGGCCTGGTCACCCCGCGGGTGGACGCCCTGCGCGCGCTCTGCGACCAGCGCGGCGTCCCGCTGATCGAGGACGCCGCGCACGCCCACGGCAGCAGCCACGACGGCCGCGCCGCCGGCACCTTCGGCCTGGCCGGGGCCTTCTCCTTCTACCCGACCAAGGTCACCACCAGCGGCGAGGGCGGGATGATCCTGACCGAGTCGCCGGAGCTGCGGGACGAGGCCCGGATCTACCGCGACCAGGGCAAGGGCTCCTTCGGCGCCAACCACCACGTCCGGCTCGGCTACTCCTGGCGGATGAGCGAGCCGCACGCGGCCATCGGTGCGGTGCACCTGCGCCGGCTCAAGGAGTTCATCGAGACCCGCCGCGCCGTCGCCCGCCGGTACGACGCCGCGCTGACCGCCGTGGACGGACTGGAGCCGGTGCTCGAACCGCCCGGCTGCCGCGGCAACTACTACAAGTACGTGGCGCTGCTGGCGCCCGGCGTCGACCGCGCCGCGTTCAAGCGGGCGGTGGCCGAGGAGTACGGAGTGCGGCTGTCCGGCGAGGTGTACGACCTGCCGCTGCACCTGCAGCCGGTGTTCGCCCCGTACCGGAACGGTCCCCTTCCGGTGGCCGAGGACGTGTGCGCCCGGCAGGTCTGCCTGCCGGTGCACTCCGACATGACCGAGGACGAGGCGGAGCTGGTGATCGAGGCCGTCTCGGCGGTGCACCGGCGGATGGCCGGGTAGCCGGAGCGAAGGGAGCAAGACCGTGCGGATAGCCGTCACCGGTGGCTGCGGGTTCATCGGCTCACACGTCGTGGACCACCTGATCGCGGCCGGCCACGAGGTCCTCGCCGTGGACACCACCGACCAGTACCTCAACCCGGACGCCGAACACGCCCGGATCGACGTCCTCGACCTCCCGGCGCTGACCTCCGCGCTGGCCGGCAGCGAGGTGGTCTACCACCTCGCCGCGATGGCCGACGTCGAACAGGTCAGCGCCGACCCCGTCCGGGCCGTGCGTGTCAACATCGACGGCACCGAGGCCGTCCTGGAGGCCGCCCGGCGCAGCGGCCTGAGCCGGACCGTCCTGGCGAGCACCGTGTGGGTCTACGGGGCCGCCCTCGCCGACGACCAACTCGACGGCGGGGAGCAGGAGCTGGACGAGCACGTGCCGATCGAGCTGGAGCACAGCGGGCACCTGTACGTGGCCACCAAGCTCGCCGCCGAGATGCTGGTGCACAGCTACCGCGAGCTGTACGGGCAGCACTTCACCATCCTGCGCTACGGCATCCCCTACGGGCCGAGGATGCGCGACGAGCTGGTGGTCGCCCGGTTCGTGCAGGCGGCGCTGGCCGGCCGGCCGATCACCATCGCCGGGGACGGGCGGCAGAGCCGCAACTTCGTGTACGTCGAGGACCTCGCCGACGCCCACGTCCGGGCCCTCTCCCCCGCCGCCGAGGACCAGACCTTCGCGTTGGAGGGTTCCACGGCCGTCTCGGTGCGCGACATCGCCGACACCGTCGACCGCTTGCTTGGGCCGGTCACCATCGAGCACATCGACGGCCGCAAGGCCGACTACGCCGGACGGCGGATCTCCTCGGCCCAGGCGAAGCGGCTGCTCGGCTGGTCCCCCCGGACCAACTTCGCCGACGGCGTGCGCCGGTACGCCGACTGGTACCGCGCCTGGGCCGCCACGCCCGCCGCCGGCTGACCGGGGCCGCCCCGATGCCGCACGCCCTGCTGGTCTCCGGCTCGCTCGGCCAGGGCCACGACGTGATGGCCCAGGCCTGCGCGGACACCCTGCGGGAACGCGGCTGGACCACCCGCACCGTGGACGCGATGGCCCTGCTCGGAGAACGCTCGGGCGCGGCCGGAGAGGCCGTCTTCCGCCGCCTGCTCGACCTGCCCGGTGTCTACGACGCCTTCCACTTCTCCGCGCTGCGCCCGGGGGCGCGGCTCGCCCTGCTCGCCGACGCGGCGGCCCGCGCCCGGCTCGTCCCGGCGCTGCGGGAGCTGATCACCGCTCAGCGCCCCCAGCTGGTGGTGTCGGTGTTCGCCACCGCCACCTCGGCAGTCAACCAACTGCACGACCGCGGCTTCCGGCACTTCGTGTTCTGCACGGACGTGACGCCGCACCGGCTGTGGGTGCAGGAGGGCACCGACCTGTTCCTCGTCACCTCCGAGGTCGCCGCCTGCGCGGTGCGCCGCTACCGCCCGGACGCGGAGATCCTGGTGGTGCCCGCGCCGCTGCGCCGGCCGTTCTACCGGCCGCCCGACCGGGCCTCGGCACGCGCCGAGTTGGGCGTGCCGCCGGAGGCCGACTGCGTGTTGCTGATGTCCGGCTCCTGGGGGCTCGGGCCGATCGCCCGCACCGCCGCCTCGCTCGCCGCGGCCGGGCCGCACGTGCTCGCGGTGGCGGGGCGCAACGGCGAACTGGAACAGCGGTTGCGGGCGGCCGCCCGCAGCCGGCCCCGGCTGCACCCGTTCGGCCACACCGACCGGATCCCCGCGCTGATGGCGGCCGCGGACCTGGTGGTCACCAGCTCCGGCGACACCTGCAGCGAGGCCCGGGCGCTCGGGCGGCGGCTGCTGCTGCTCGACGTCGTCCAGGGCCACGGTCGGGACAACCTCCAGCACGAGCTGGAACTCGGCCACGCCGACGTCGCCACCGCCCGGCCGGCCGAGGTGGTCCGCAACGCGCTCGCCGCGCTGGGCCGGCCGGAGCCCCAGCCGTCGGCCGGGGCCTCGCCGGAGGGGTGGCGCAAGGGTTTCGGGGCGGCGCTGGAGCGGGCGGGGCTCGGCTAGCGAGCCCCGGTTCCCCGCCGCCTACCGCCCGTCCGCCCAGGTCCTGTCCGGCGGATGAGGTGACGATCCACGGCACTGTCACCGTGGTCCCCTCCGCCTGTGGCTCAGCCTGTGATCGGGCGGATAAAAGGGTGGTCGCCTGATGGGCTTCCCTGCCAGGATCTGGGTGTGACCACGCTGTTCCTGATGGTCGGCCTGCCCGGGGCCGGAAAGACCACGCGGGCTCGGCAGCTCGCCGCGGAGCACGGCGCGCTGCGCTTGACGCCCGACGACTGGATGATTCCCCTGTTCGGCGCTGCGGAGGCGGACGGGAAGCGCGACGTGCTGGAGGGGCGCATGCTCTGGCTCGCCCTGGAGGCGGTGAAACTGGGCACCAACGTCGTCGTGGACTACGGCTGCTGGTCACGGGACGAACGGTCTGCGATCTGCTGGCTGGTGGAGGCCGAGAAGGCGTGCTTCCGCATGGTCTACCTGCCGGTGGACGAGGAGACCCAACGCGCCCGTATCGCCCACCGCTGGGCGACCACGCCCGAGGAGACGTTGCCGATGTCCGAGGCCGACATTCTGCACGGGCGGGCGCATTTTGAGGAGCCCGACGCGGCGGAGCTGGAGGGCCGCAGGGTCGCCGGCCCGCCGCCCGGCTGGGTCGACTGGCGGGAGTGGGCCGCCGACCGGTGGCCGTCGTTCGCGTGACTGCTGCGGCCCACGCTCCTACTGGCCCGCTCGCCTACTGACCGCTCGACGCGCCCGGGAGGAGGAGCGCGCCGTCGTCCGGCTCCGCGCCGGTGGTGACGTGCTTCGGGTTGTCCTGGGCGATCGCGCTCGCCCCGGCGGACGGGCTGTTCCCGTCGTGCGCGGCCGTCGCCCCGGCCAGGGCCGCGGCGGCGAGGCCGGTGGCCGCGATCGCGTGGGCCAGTCCGCCGGTCCAATCAGGCATGGTCGTCTCCCCCGTCGTCGGCGCGCCCGCCCCTGCGGGGGGCGCGGCGTACCGATCGTCCCAGCCGGACCGGCCGGAGGGCAACGGGCGGGACGGCGTGGTCCCGCAGCGGGCCGAGGGTGAGGGCGTGGGCGCGGCAGTGGGCGGCGATGAGCGGGAGGGCCGCGAGGGTGGCGCGCCAGGAGCCGGGGGCGGAGGTGCAGTCGGAGTCGTGCAGCAGCAGCGTCGCTCCGCCGGTGAGTCCGGGGCGGGCAGTGGCGTAGACCGACTCGCCGGTGGCCTCGGCCGTCCAGTCGCGGCCCCAGGCCGTCCACAGCACGCTGCGCAGGCCGAGTCGGCGGGCGGCGAGGGCCGGGCCGGCGGTCAGCACGCCGTACGGCGGGCGGTACCAGACCGGGCGGGCGCCGCAGAGAGCGGCCACCGCCTCGGTGGCGCGGCGCAGTTCGCGCAGGTCCCGGGCGGGCGCCGGGTACCACTGCTGCCGGTGGTGCCAGCCGTGCACGGCGACCTCGTGGCCGCGCAGCACCAGCTCGCGGCCGAGGGCCGGGGCGCGTTCCAGCATCGTGCCGAGCAGGAAGAAGGTGGCGCGGACGCCGAGTTCGTCCAGCGCGTCGAGGACGTACGGAGTGCTGCGCGGGTCCGGGCCGTCGTCGAAGGTCAGCGCGAGGTGGCGCGGGTCGGTGCCGTACCCGGCGGTGCGGCGGGCCAGGGTGCGGCGCACCGGTGGGAGGCGGACGGCCGCCGGGGCGAGGTGCAGGAACTGGGCGCCGGCCGCGGCGGCCAGCGCCGTGGCCGCCCGGGCGGTCATCCGAAGCGGGAGGCCATCCGCCGGAACACGCCGGGTGCGACGCCGTGGATCCGAGCCGGGAGGCCGAGCCAGTGCGGGACGTAGAGGCGGTCGCGCCCGGTGGTGATGGTGGCGAGGACGGTGTCGGCGACCCGCTCCACCGGGACGGGGCGCGGCCGGGCGCGCTGGTACGGGGTGCCGCGACGGTCGAAGAACGGGGTGTCCACCGCGCCGGGCAGTACCAGGCGCACGCCGACCCCGGTGCCGCGCAGCTCGTACCAGAGGCTTTCGGCGAACATCGCCAGCCCGCCCTTGGTCGCGGAGTAGCCCGACTCCTCGCGCACGCCGACCTGCCCGGCCATCGAGCCGAGCAGCACGATCCGGCCGTGGCGGCGCTCCAGCATGCCGGGCAGCAGGTGGCGGACCAGCCGCAGCGGGGCGGCGAGGTTGACCTCGATCATCCGGTCGAGGGTGTCGGAGGGGGTCTCGGCGAAGGGGCCGCGCCAGCCGAGGCCGGCGCTGGCGATCAGCGCGTCCACCCGCCCCGTCTCGGCGAGCGCGGCCTCGGCGAGCCGGGCGGGGCCGTCGGGTTTGCTGAGGTCCTCGGGCAGGGCGCTGCCGCCGGTGCGCTCGGCGAGTGCGTCGAGGCGGGCGCGATCGGTGCCGGAGAGCAGGGTGTGCCACCCGGCGTCGGCCAGGCGGGTGGCGGTGGCGAGTCCGATGCCGGAGGAGGCGCCGGTGATCAGCACGACGGGCCGGCCGGTCGTTCCCGGCCGTCGGGTTCCGGGCTGGGCTTCCTCCGCCATCGCGCACCTGCCGCTCCGTAGGCGATCCGCCGTCCGTTTTGTCCGGCAAGTCACCTTCGCACGGCAGAGCCGTCCGGGCTACCGGGGTGGTACGACCGGCTGGGTGCGGGCGTCCGCCGGCCGGGCGGACGGCTCCGCGGACTCGCCCTCCAGTTCGCCGAACCGGGACAGCAGGAACGTTCCTCCCACCGCGACGGCGAAGCCCGTCAGCGCGCACCAGGCGTAGCCCGGACGCGCGGCGTCGCCCAGCGACAGCACTCCGACCAGGGCCGGGCCGAAGGTCTCGGCCACCGTCCCGGCGGCGGTCGCGGCCGTCACCGTGCCGCGCTGGAGGGCCAGGGCGTACGCGAGGTAGCCGCCGAGGCCGCCGACGGCCAGGGCGTAGGCGGCGGGGTCGGTGAGGACGCCGGCCAAGCCCGAGGTGTCGAGGACGCGTACCGCCAGACTGGTGATCCCGAAGCCCACGCCCGCCAGCAGCCCGAGCCCGGCCGCCGCCGCGGTGCCGTCCCGGCGGGCCAGGACGAGGGTGGCGAGCAGCATCACGGCGGTGGTGGCCAGCAGCGCCCAGTGGAAGGCCGCCGGGGCGTACTCGCGGCCCTCCTCGCCGGAGCCGAGGGCCAGCAGGGAGAGGCCGGCGACCACGGCGAGGATCCCCGCGACGTCGCTCCGGCCCAGCCGGGCGCCCAGCAGCCAGACGGCGGCCAGCGCGGTGACGGCCAGGCTGGCGTTGGTGACGGCCTGGACCAGGAAGAGCGGAAGGCTGCGCAGGGCGACGATGCTCAGCACGAAGCCCAGGATGTCCAGCAGGGTGCCGAGGATGAACTGCCAGGACCGCAGCAGCGCGGCCAGCAGCCCCGCCCGCACCCGGTCCGCCCGCGGCGCCGACCGCGCTCCGCGCGCCTGGGCGACCGCCCCGAAGCCGAAGCAGACGGTGGCGACCAGGGCGGTGGTGAGTCCCAGCAGCATGCCTCTCCCAGCCTCGCCGGCAGCATCGGTCACCCACCAGTCTGAGCCCACGGGCGGCGGGGGCGCACGGGTGGCGCAGACGCGCGGGCGGCGGGGGCGCACGGGTGGCGCAGACGCGCGGGCGGCGGGGGCGCACGGGTGGCGCAGACGCGCGGGCGGCGGAGACGCGCGGTCGGCACCGGCACACGGGCAGGGGCGCACGGGCGGCGGAAGCAGCGGCAGCCGCCGGACGGGCCGGTGTGGCCGGTGCGGGCAGGCCGGCGGGCCCGCCCGCACCCTGATCGCGAACGCCGCCGCGGCGCTCGGCCGGGCGGCGCGGCGGCCCGCGGCCCGCGGCGCGCGGGTCAGCCGAGCGCGGCGGCCAGCAGCGCGGCGGTCCCGGCGACCAGCGGCTCGTCCATCGGGGCGGCCGGGACGGAGGGCTTGGTGGTCAGCACCGCCAGGACCACCGGGTCGCCGGCCGGGGTCCAGGCGATCCCGACGTCGTTGGTGGTGCCGTGGCTGCCGGTGCCGGTCTTGTCGGCGAGGGCCCAGTCCTGCGGCAGGCCCTCGCGGAACCGGTGGACGCTGGTCGTGTTGCCGCGCAGCCAGGTCAGCAGGCGTGCGCGCTGCCCGGGCGGCAGGGCGTCGCCGAGGGCCAGTCGGCGGTAGGTCCGGGCGATGGCCTGCGGGGTGGTGGTGTCGGTGATGCGGTCCGGCTCGGCGGTGTTGAGTTCGGGCTCCCAGCGGTCCAGCCGGGTGGTCCGGTCGCCGATCGAACGGCAGAAGCGGGTGACGGCGGTCGGGCCGCCGAGTTCGCGCAGCAGCAGGTTCCCGGCGGTGTTGTCGCTGTGGTCGATCGCGGCCGCGCAGAGCTCTCCGACGGTCATGCCGGCGGCCAGGTTGGCGGGCAGGCCGGTGACGGGCGCGCCCTTGGCGCGCTCGATATTGGCCTGGGTGTAGTGGATGCGCTTGGCGAGGAACTCGCCGTCGCGGTCGAGGTCCCGCAGCACCGCGGCGACGGCGACGGTCTTGAACACCGAGCAGATCGGGAAGAGTTCGCCCGCCCGGTGACGGACCGTCCGGCCGGTGGCGAGGTTGCGGGCGTAGACGCCGAGCCGGGCGGAGTGACGCTGTTCGAGCGCGGCGAGCGAGCGCTGGATGCCGTCCTCCGCTGCGGCGTGGGCCGTTCCGCCGGTCGACGCCGCGACCGCGACGGCCGCGGCGCCCACGCCGAGGGCCAGGACGGAGCGGCGGCTGCGCCCGGGCTCCGAAGGCTTCGCGTACATGGTTCCCCTCTCCGGATCGCGCGGCTTGCGGCGCCGCGTCCTTCGACGGACAGGACGCGCCGACCGTCCGGAACGGTTCGTCGGCAACTCATCGACCGGACACGAGCGGCGCGGAAGCGGAAGGAAGCAGAGGAAGCAGAGGAAGCGGCGGGCAGGCCCGCCGACCGGCTCAGGGCCGCAGCGCCACGGCCGCGTACGCGGAGGCGTCGGAGGCCGACACGGCCGCCTCGCCGGGCGCGGGCCGCCAGTGCGGGGTGGGGACGATGCCCGGGGCGAGCAGTGTCCAGCCGTCGAAGAACCGGGCGAACTCCGCCCGACTGCGGGCCTGGAGGGCGGTGCCGCCCGCCTCGTAGACGCCGACCACCCGGCCGATCTCGGCCGGGGCGAACTCGGCGGTGAGGTGGGTCATCACCAGCGCGCTGCCCGGGGCGAGGACGGACTTGAGGTGCTCGACCAGCTCGTACGCGCCGCGGGCGTCGGGGACGAAGTGGAGCAGCGCGTTGAGGGAGAGCGCGACCGGACGGCCGAAGTCGATGGCCGCGCGCAGCTCCGGGGCGTTCAGCAGGCCGACGGGGTCGGTGACGTCCGCCTCGATGTACGCGGTGCGGCCCTCGGGCGTGCCGGTCAGCAGGGCCTGGGCGTGGGTCAGGACGATGGGGTCGTTGTCGGCATAGACGACCCGGGCGCGCGGCTCGACGCCCTGGGCGACCTCGTGCAGGTTGGGCGAGGTGGGGATGCCGGTGCCGATGTCGAGGAACTGGTCGATCCCGGCCCGGGCGAGGGCGCGGGTCGAGCGGTGCATGAAGGCGCGGTTGGCGCGGGCGGCGTGGCGCAGCCACGGCGCGACGGCGAGGGCGTGCCCGGCGGCCTCGCGGTCCGCGGCGAAGTTGGTGAAGCCGCCGAGGTAGTAGTCGTACATCCGGGCCGAGTGCGGCACGTTCAGCCGCAGGTCGACCCCGTCGTAGAGGCTCATCGCGCTTCTCCTCGCCAGGACGGACACCGTCCGATTGCTGCCCCGCGGGCCCGGGGGCCAATCGCCCCTCCCGACGGCCCGAACAGCCGTGCCTGCCCCGGCCGAACCGGTGGCCGGATCACATCGGATGACAATCCGTATTCGCAGGACAGCCTGGAGTGACGGGCCCGACGTGATGAGGATGGGCGCAGACAGCCCGACCCTCGGGTGGCGCGGCGAGCAGCCGGCGGCCACGGAAAGCAGGCTCGATGACGATCGACAGGGGCGCTCCCGTGCGCACGCACCGGGAAGGGGAGGCGGTGGGCACCGACGCCGCATGGCCCGGGCAGCCGACCGCGGTGGAGGCCGGTCCGCGCCTGGACCTGACCTATGCCGCCTTCTGCGAGACGCACCAACCAGCCTGGCACGCCCTCGCGTTGACCCGGATAGGCAGTCAGGGCGACGCCGCGCTGGTGGTCGAGGCGGTCAAGGCCGACCTGGCCCGCTGCTGGCCGCAGGTGCTGCGGTTCGAGGAACCGGCCGCGTACGCCTGGCGGTTGGTCACCCGGCACGTCGCGGACTGGGTCGCCGCCGAGGAGCCGGTGGAGGTGGAGGCGGTCACCTTCGCCGCCGTGATCGGCGCGTTCAAGCAGGTCGCCAGCGGGCTGTTGCACAGCGAGGCGGACGAGGTGCGGCTGTACGCGGCGATCCTCGAACTGCCGGACCGCCAGCGGGACGTGGTGATCCTGCGGTACCTGCTGGGTCTGCACAGCAAGGTGATCGCGGCCTACCTGGGACGGCCGGTGGCGACGGTGCACTCCAACCTCCGGCACGCCCGGGAACGACTGGCGCGCCGCCTCGGCGTGCGCGAACTGCCGGACGACGGAGACGGACTGTGACCGTCGACCGCCCGGACGGGGCATCGGGTGGGGCGTGCGCCGCCGGCGGGGGGCGCACGGCCTTCCACGTGCCCCGGCCCGAACGCGCCAACGCCGAACGGATCGCGGCCCTGCGGCAGGCCAGGCTGACGGCGGCCCCGGCGCACCTGCCCTCCGAGCACGAGCAGGCCTCCTTCGAACTCGGTCTGGTGGTCGCCCTGGTGCTCGGCGCGCCGTGCGCCTCCCGGGGCCTCGACCTGCTGGTCGACGCCCGCCGGATCCAGCCCGAGGGGGCTGAGGTGTTCGGCGCGCTGCTGTACGCCACCGGCAACGAGGAGGGCGCGGAGTTCTGGTGGCGCTTCGCGGCCGGCTCGGGCAGCGGGACGGCCGCGTACTGCCTGCACCTGCACCACCTCAGGCTCGGCGAGACCGACGACGCGGACTACTGGCGGGCCTGGTCGGAGCAACTGGCCGCGGCCGAACACCCGCCAGGGCCGCAGCCGCCGCCGGGGGCCCGGCCGCTGCTGCCGGAGGACGTACGGCGCGACGTCCTCTCCAGGGTGCACCGGGGCCTGGCACCCCGGCTGCCGCCCGCGCTGGTCGCGGTGATCGACCGGTTGCCGGTCCAGGGCGGGGAGGACGAGGACGAGCAGGAGGTGCCGAGCCCCTGGGGGCTCACCTCGGGCGCGACCGCGGCCTGCTCCTGGGAGCCGCCGCGGGGGCTCGCCGAGGGCACGTCGGGGTGAGACCGTTGATGATCACCGGCGCTCACTCGTCCGGGTGACCCGTCCGGCATGCCGGGCGGCCGGTGCCGCCCCTTCCCAGTGGTCCAGTCCAATCCCCCGGCCCGACAAGGCCGTTCCGCCCGGGCGGCGATAGACTACGCATCATGGGAGAGCGCCCAGGCGCGCCCACCGCGCCGCCCCTCGTGCTGGTCACCGACCGCGACTCCCGGCTCATCGATCCGACCCGGGCCTACCACCTCGGCCGCGACCCGACCAGCGAGATCGTCCTGGACGACCCCCGGGTCTCCTGGCACCACGCGGTGCTGCGCGCCGACGACGGCCACTGGCTGCTCGAGGACGTCGGCAGCACCAACGGCACCTACGACCAGGGCCACCGGATCGTCCGCGAGGACGTCGGCCCCGGCACCCGGTTGCGGTTCGGCGATCCGGCCACCGGCCCGTCCGCCACCTTCGCCGGGCTTCCCGGGGCTGCCCCCGGTGCGGAGCCCGCGGCCCGCCCGGGCGAGCGCACCGTGCTGCTCGCCCCGCAGTCCTCCGCCGTCTTCCGCAGCCCGAGCGCCGTCCTCCCCCTGCCGGGCCGCACCGTGCGGATCGGCCGCGCGGAGGACAACGACCTGGTCCTGGACGACCTGGTGGTCTCCCGGCACCACGCCGAGCTGCGCGAACTCCCGGACGGCGGCCAGGAGATCGTCGACCTGGACAGCCACAACGGCACCTACCTCAACGGCACCCCGGTCAAGCGGGCGCGGGTCGGCCCGGCGGACGTCGTCGGCATCGGCCACTCGGCGCTCTGCCTGGCCGACGGCCGACTGGTCGAGTACACCGACACCGGCGAGATCTCGCTGGACGTCCAGCACCTGGTCGTCCGGGTCGGCCCGGACCACCGGGTACTGCTGGACGACGTCAGCTTCCCGCTCGCCGAGAAGGCGCTGCTCGCGGTGGCCGGCCCGAGCGGCGCGGGCAAGTCCACCCTGCTCAACGCGCTCACCGGGCTGCGCCCCGCCGACCAGGGCACCGTGCTGTACGACGGCCGGGACCTCTACCGCGACTACGCCGAACTGCGCCGCAGGATCGGCCTCGTCCCGCAGGACGACATCCTGCACACCCAGTTGACCGTCCGCCGCGCCCTGTCCTACGCCGCCGAGCTGCGCTTCCCCGGCGACACCGCCGCCCACGAACGCGAGGCCCGGGTGCTGGAGGTGATCCGGGAACTGGGACTGGAGAGCCGGGCCGACCAGGTGATCGCCAGCCTCTCCGGCGGGCAGCGCAAGCGGGTCAGCGTGGCGCTGGAGCTGCTCACCAAGCCCTCGCTGCTGTTCCTGGACGAGCCGACCTCGGGCCTGGACCCGGGCATGGAGCGCTCGGTGATGCACATGCTGCGCGGACTGGCCGACGACGGGCGGACGGTTGTCGTGGTGACCCACAGCGTGCTGAGCCTGAGCGTCTGCGACCGCCTGCTGGTGCTCGCCCCGGGTGGCCGCACGGCGTACTACGGGCCACCGGGCGAGGCGCTCGGGTTCTTCGGCTTCGACGAGTGGCCGGAGGCCTTCGAGGCCTTCGAGAACGAGGACCACGCCGCCTGGCAGCAGCGCTTCCGGGCCTCCCCGCTGTACGCCCGCTACGTCGCCTCGGAGTCCGTGCCCGCGGCGCAGCTGCCCGCCCCCGCGCCGCCGGACCAGGGGCGGGCCGAGCCCGGGATCGGGCCGGAGAAGCCCCAGGGCTGGTTGTCCCAACTCGGCACCCTGGTGCGCCGGTACACCGCCGTGCTCGCCGCAGACCGGCTGTTCCTCACCGTGATGATCGCGCTGCCCTTCATCATCGGCCTGATGTGCCGGGTGATCGCGGGCACCCGGATCAGCCAGGACAACGCGATCAACTGCCTGCTCACCCTCTGCATCGGCGGCCTGCTGACCGGCTCGGCGAACTCGGTGCGCGAGCTGGTCAAGGAACGGGCCATCTACCGGCGGGAGCGGGTGGTGGGCCTGTCCAGATCGGCCTACCTGGTGTCCAAGGTGGTGGTGCTGGGCGCGATCACGGTCGCTCAGGCGGCGGTGCTCACCGTCGTCGGACTGGCCGGGGTGCGGATCGAACCGCGGCTGCCGCCCGGCAGCCCGCCGGCGCTGACCACCGGGGTGGTGATGCCCCGGCTGCCGGAGCTGATCATCGCGGTCGGCCTGCTCGCCTTCTCGGCGATGATGCTCGGGCTGCTGGTCTCGGCGCTGGTGGCCAAGGAGGAGGCCACCATGCCGCTGCTGGTGCTGCTCTCCGTGGTGCAGATCGTCTTCAGCGGCCTGATGCTCAAACTCCACGGCGTGCCCGGTCTGGAACAGGTCGCCTGGCTGGTGCCGTCCCGCTGGGGTCTGTCGGCGATGGCCCGCACCGTCGACCTGCGCGCGCTCTCCTTCCCGACCCCGCTCACCGCGGACCCGATGTTCCGCCCCGAGCGGGCCGGCTGGCTGCGGGACATCGCGGTGCTGCCCGCCCTCTCGGCCGCCTACGGACTGCTGGTGCTGTTCCTGCTGCGGCGGCACGAGCCCGCCGTGATGCGGAAGTGAGCCCGCCGTGACGAGGAAGGAGCGGCGGGCGCGAGGCGCTCCGGACGGGGCGGCGGGAGCGCGCCGGGTGGCGCCCGGCACCCGCCGGTAGAGTGGAAATCGACCTGTGCAGTCGTGCCGCGCACGGCGGGGGTCCGGCCGTCCGACGGCCGGGTCGCGCGGCGGAGGAAGTGCCGCCCATGGACGAGTTCGCGTTCCGCCCCACCCACGTCGCCCCGCCGACCGGGATGGCGACCTGGGCGGCCCCGGATCCGGCACGGCCCTCCGCCCGGCTCGACCCGCTGCTCCCGCTGCGGCTCATCGCCGGCCAGGGCGACTGGGCCCAGGTGCTCTGCTCCAACGGCTGGACCACCTGGGTGGACGCCCGCCTGCTGGTCGCCCTCCCCCAGCCGCCGCCCGCGGCCGGCGCCCCGCCCGCCCGGACGGCCGACCCGCGCCCGGCCCTCGCCGAGGCGGAGACGGCGCTGGCCCGCTACCGCGCCCTGTTGGAGGACCTCGCGGCGGGCAGCCTGGACCTGGAGTCCTTCCGGGAGCGGACGCGCGGTCTGCGGCTCGGCCTGGTGGCGGACGGCGAGGCGCTCTGGGTGTTCGACCCCGTGCACGACCGCTGGTGCTACTGCGACGGGCTGCAGCTCCAGACGTACGCCTCCACCGACCGGCCGAGCCCGCGACCGGCCACCGCACCTTCGCCCTCGCCTTCGCCCTCGCCCTCGCCCTCGCCCGCCCCGGCGTACGGCCCGTACGCACCCACCCGGACCGGCGACCCGTGACCGCCTCCCGGAGCACCGCAGCCGCCCTGCCCGCCGGACTGGTCGGACGCAAGGTCGCCGGCTACCGGCTGGAGAGCGAGATCGGACGCGGCGGGATGGCCGTGGTCTACCGGGCCAAGGACCTGCGGCTCGGCCGGACCGTCGCGGTCAAGCTGCTGGCCCCCGAGCTGGCCCGCAACGAGGTCTTCCGCCGGCGCTTCATGCACGAGTCGGAGGCGGCCGCGGCGATCGACCACCCGCACATCATCCCGGTCTTCGAGGCGGGCGAGCACGAGGGCATCCTCTACCTCGCGATGCGCTACGTCGAGGGCGGTGACCTACGCACCCTGATGAACCGGGACGGCCCGCTCCCCGTCGAACGCGCCGCCCGGCTGGCCCTGCAGATCGCCTCCGCGCTGGACGCGGCGCACGGCCGCGGCCTGGTGCACCGGGACGTCAAGCCGGGCAACGTGCTGGTCGCCGCCGGAACGGACAGCGAGCACCCCGAGCACCTGTACCTGGCGGACTTCGGCCTCACCAAGAAGTCGCTGTCGCTCAGCGGGCTGACCAGCGTCGGCCAGATCGTGGGGACGCTCGACTACGCGGCTCCCGAGCAGATCTCCGGCAGAGCGCTGGACGGGCGCTGCGACCAGTACGGCCTCGGCTGCGTGGTCTTCGAGATGCTCGCCGGCACCCCGCCGTTCCGCCGGGAGAGTGACCTCGCCCTGCTCTGGGCGCACCTCAACGAACAGCCGCCCGTCCTGCGCGAGCACCGGCCGGACCTCTCGCCGGCGGTCGAGGCGGTCGTCGCCCGGGCCCTCGCCAAGACGCCCGACGAGCGGTACGCCGACTGCCTGCAGTTCGTCGCCGAGCTGCGGGCTTCGGCCATCCCCGCTCCCTGGGCCGGGGCCGGGCCGCCGACCCAGGTCGTCCCGGTGCCCGACCGGGGCGTCGCGCCGGTGCCCGAGCCGCCCGCCTGGGCCGCACCGGTGGTCCACCCGGCACCCCGGGACTGAACCCGGAGCCGCACCGCGACCGAGAGGGAGCCCTGACGATGAACGCCGTGAGCCAGGTCTTCGCCATGCTCGCCGCCGCGATCCACCTGGTGGTCTGGCCGCTGGAGAGCTACCTGTACGGCCACCCGCGGGTGCGCTACCTGCTGACCGGCAGCACGGCGGACGCCCCGGAGGTCCGGCTGTGGCGCTTCAACGTCGGCTTCTACAACCTGTTCCTGGCCCTCGGCCTGGTGGCCGGCCTGGTGCTGCTGCACACCGGCCACGCCGGGTCGGGGCGGGCGGTCATCGTCTACGTCGGCGCGTTCATGGTGGCCGGCGGGATCACCCTGTTCGTCTCGGAGCCGAAGCTGTGGCGCGGCGCCCTCGGCCAGGCCCTCCCGGCGGCGGTCATCCTGATCGCCGAGGCCGTCTGACCGCCTCCGGCGGGCGGTACAGCAGGCGGCCTCCGCACCGCCGAGGCCGTCCGACCGCCCCCGGTGCGCCGTTCAGCGGCCGGCCTCCGCACCGGCCTCCGGCACCTCGCCGAGGTGCCGGAACCGGGCCGCCAGCAGCGCGCCCAGTGCGCCGGTGACCAGCCCCCAGCCCGCCGCGAGCGGGACGGCCGTCCACAGCACCGGGCGCAGCGTCAGACTGCCGCTGCCCAGCCCGGCCAGCGGATTGCTGCCGCCGAGCACCGTACCGAGCAGGTCGGCCAGACCGCCCTGGCCGAGGCCGACGCCCAGGACGGAGAGCCCGTAGTCGGCGTCGACCCTGGTCCACAGGCCGACCAGCAGCACCGTGACGGCCGTGGCCAGGGCGAAGCGGACCGCGTGCTGCCAGAGCCGGACGGTGCGCGGGGAGCGGTGGGCGGCGAGGAACGCGGCGGCGAGCAGCAGGACGGCGGCCACCGGCAGCAGCCACCAGCTCCTCGGGTCGTGGTCGGCGAGGGTGCCGAGGTCGACCGTCGCCTGCTGCCCGTTCGGGGCGCGCAGCACCGAACTGAGCGGTCGCGGGACGGGCAGGCCCAGCGCGCCGGTCAGTCTCCCCTGCCATTGGGCCCCGAGTCCGAGCCCGAAGGCCAGCCAGGCCAGGTCGGGCAGCGCGAGCACCACCACGGCCAGGGTCTGCCGGGCGTTGCCGTGCACGATCGCGGTGACCACGCCGACCACCGCGCCGATCGCCAGGTACGCCAGCAGCACCGCCCAGAGCGCGAAGGCGGGTGGACGGACGGCGAGTTGGTAGCGCAGCAGGGCACCGGGCAGCGGCGCCCGCCGGGACACCGCGAAGACGGCGGCGAGCACCAGCAGCAGCCAGGCCAGTCCGATGCCGATGGTGGTCGCGGCCTCCGCGTGGAAGCCGACCTGCGGGGTGAGTCCGAGCGCGTTGCCGATGGTCTGGGCGAGGCTGCCGCCGAGCGGCACCGTGAAGGTGTGCCTCGCGACGACGGTGATCAGCACCAGGGCGAGCAGCCACAGCAGCACCGTCCGGGCGATCCGGCCCAGCAGTTCGCCTCCCCCGGCCACCGCCCGGAAGCGCAGTTGGCGCAGGAACACCTCGGCCATCGCCACCGCGCCGACCACCGACACGGTGAGCGGCATCGCGGTGACCCCGGCGTCCACGGCGGCGAAACCGCCCGCCGCGCCGTCGAGTTGGACGGAACCGCCGACGGCGAGCGCCATGGTGGCGGCGAGGACGGGTGGAAAGCCGCCCTCGGGGAGGTCGTCGGCGCCGGCCAGCCAGAGGCCGAGCGCGGCGACCGCCGCCATCGCGACCAGGCCGGCCAGCACGACGGCGAGCGCGTCGAGCCAGCCGCGGACGGCGCCGGACGGGCCGGCGGCCCGGGATGTGGGCTGCTGCATGTCGCCTCCTCTGGCCGAGCGGGTCCGTTCGGCCCCGGGGTGCCGGTTCGTGGGTGCCGGTGCCGGGTGCCGGTTCCCAGCCTGACCGACGGCCGGGGGGCACGCTCGGCGACCGCGCGCGCACCTGCTGTTGCGGCGGACGGGGCTCCGGGGGAGAAAGGAAAGCCCATGGCAGGAGCTTCCCGTGCCGGCCGTTCCGCCGGCCGCCTGCGAAACGGAGCCTCGATGAGTTCCCAACCGCCTCCCTCCGGTCCGCCGAGCGAGCCGCCGTTCGGGCCGCCCTCCGGTCCCCCGTCCGGCCCCCTGGCCGGGCCCCCTTCGGGTGGCGGTGCGGCCGGACCGCCGTCCGTACCCCCACCGCCCTCCGGCCCCTCGGGGCCGGCCGGGCCGCCCTCGGGCGGCGGGGACGGCAGCACCGGCGGTGGTGGTCCGCGCAGGCCGTGGTGGCGCTCCGGCAGGGGCCTGGCGGCGGCCGCGGCCACGCTGGCGGCCGCGGTGGTGGCGACCGTGCTGATCGTCAGCAACCAGGGCGGCGGGAGCAAGACCGAGACGGTGCCGACCGCCAACGAGGTGGCGCTGCAGACTCCGGCCGACCCCGGGCCGGATCCGTTCACCCCTTCGGTGGAAACCACCCCGGTGACCGCATCGCCCGCGGCCCCGACGAGCTCCCGGACGCAGCAGACCGGACAGGGCGGCCATAGCACGTCCCCCGCCGCCCTGCACAGCGTCAAGGGCACCTCCGAGGGGCTCTACGCGGGAACGATGTCCAAGCCGAGCTGCGACACCGAGCGACTGATCACCATGGTCTCCGCGGGCGACAAGGGCCGGGCCTGGGCCTCCGCCGCGGGCATCGAGCAGTCCGCGATCCCGTCCTACCTGCGCTCGCTGACCTCGGCGTACCTGCGGGTGGACACCCGGGTGACCAACCACAGCTACAAGAGCGGCATGGTGACGGAGTACCAGTCCGCGCTCCAGGCCGGCACGGCCGTGCTGGTGGACGCCCAGGGCGTGCCGCGGGTGCGCTGCTCCTGCGGCAACCCGCTGAAGCCGCCGGCGCTGGTGTCCGGCGCCAAGTACGTCGGGAAGCCGTGGCCGGGCTTCCAGCCGGCCTCGCTGATCGTCGTCGTCCCGGCGCCGCAGCCGGTGACCGAGCTCGTCCTGGTCGACGTCCAGACCGGCGGCTGGTTCGCCCGGCTGACCGGGCGGGCCGAGGTGGTGGACAAGGGCGTGGCGCCGCCCAAGGGACCCCTGGTACCGGGGATCCCGCCGCCGGCTCCGTGGCAGATGGGCACGCCGTCGGCGGGTGCCTCGACGTCGGGCGCCACGTCCGGATCCGGCTCGGCGAGCACCTCGGGTGCGACCTCATCCGGCGCGACGTCCTCCGGCGCGACGTCCTCCGGCGCGACGTCCTCGGGCGCCTCGACGGGGACCGGGTCGGCCTCGGCCTCGACCGGTTCGACCAAGCCGTCGGGGACGACCGCGACGACGGGCGCCTCCTCCGCCTCCGGCTCGACGACCACCAAGTCACCGACCGGGCAGACCACCACCACCACGGCCGCCGGAACGACGACCGCCACCGCGCCGAAGACGCCGACCGCGACCTGCGCGACCACACAGCCGCCGACACCGTCGACCCTGCCGCCGTGCCCGTCGACGGCCACCGCGACCTCCTGACCGCGCCCGACGACCCCGCTGCCACCGTCCGCCCGCGGCCGGTGGCAGCGGCGCGCCTCAGCGCAGCCGCACCCCGGCGCCCTTCGGCCCGAGCGCCCGGACGTCCGCGGGAACCCGTGTCCCGCCCCGTCTCCGGCCACGTGCCCGGTCCCGCGCCCGGTCCCGTGTGCCGGGACGCCGCGCCCGCCCGTGCCGCGCCGCGCAGTCGAGGCCGACCACGGCGTCCGGCGCGGCGCCGTCGTCGACGTGGCCGATGCTGCACCTGTTCATGCCGCCCCCCGTTCCTGTCGGTGTGCCAGGGATGCTCGCACACCCCACTGACACCCGACCGGCCGCCGGCCGCAGCGGCCACCCGCGTTATTCGCTGGCCGACGGCGCGTCGGACGGGCAGAGTGCCGTCATGATCACGAGGGGACTGGACCAGGACGGGTACATCGCACGGGAGGGCTCCCTGGCGCGGGTGTCCGCGGCGTTCGCGCCGGTGGTCGACACCGCCCGGGAGCGGATCGCCGCCGCGTTCGACCCGGCACGGCTGCACAGCGCCTACCTGTACGGCAGCGTCCCGCGCGGCACCGCGGTCCCCGGCGTCTCCGACCTCGACCTGCTGCTCGCCCTGCACCACGAGCCCACCGCCGGCGACCGCGCCGAGGCCGACGCGCTGGAGGCCGGTCTGGACGCCACCTTCCCCCAGGTCGACGGCGTCGGAGTGCTCCTGTTCTCCACCGGCACGCTGCTGAGCGACCTGGAGCGCCACGACCTGGGCTGGTTCGTCGCCTGCCTGTGCACGCCGCTGCTCGGCCCGGACCTCGCCGGGCGGCTCCCCCGCTACCGGCCGGGCTCCCTGCTCGCCCGGGAGACCAACGGCGACCTCGCGCTCGCGCTCCCCGGCTGGCGCGACCGGCTGGCGGCCGCCGGCTCCGACGCCGAACTCCGGCTCCTCGGCCGCGCCGTATCCCGTCGGCTGGTCCGGACCGGCTTCACCCTGGTGATGCCCCGCTGGGGCGGCTGGACCAGCGATCTGGCGGCCTCCGCCGAGGTGTTCGCCGGCTACTACCCCGGCCGCGCCGCCCAGATGCGCCTCGCCGCCGCGATCGCCCGCACGCCGACCACCGACCGGGCAGCCCTCGCCGCGCTCGTCGACGACCTCGGGCCCTGGCTGGCCGCCGAGTACCGCGCCGTCCACGGTGCGAAGGCTCCCCGCCCGTGACCGACCGCCCCCTCGCCAGAAGCCGTGACGTGACCCCGCGTCGTGGACGAGGTGATCGCCCTGCCGGGACGGACGGGCGGGCGGGCGGGCGGGCCGGGCACGTTCCCTCGGCCCGGCCGGGGCGCGTGCCCGGGGTGCCCGCCCTCAGTCCACGCAGGGGATCCCGCCCGCCTTCACGGCCGGGCCCTGCATCGGCAGCCCCGCGGTCGGGTCGGTGGAGCCGTCGGGCGCCGTGCCCGCAGTGGGCGCCGCCGGAGCGGACGTCGGAGTCCGGGGAGCGGCGAGGGTGACCACGACGTGCCCGGCCGGGACGGCGGAGGACGGGACGGCGGTGACCGCGTAGCGGGCGGCGATCTGCTGGGCGTCGGCCTTGGCCCCGCTGCCGTACGCCACCGTCGTGGCCCGGGTCCGCGCCGGGGCGTCACCGATCCTCCCCGCCTGGAAGCCGAGGTCGGCGAGCGCCTTGGACTCGGTGGAGGCCGCACCCGCGCCCGCCGCCGCGTTGACGTCGACCACGGACCTGGGGGCGGCGGTCTGCTCCCCCGGGGCCGCGCTCGGCGTCGCGCTGGGCGCTGCGGCCGGGGCCGCCGGCACCGGTTCGCGGTTGAACAGCTGCTGGACGATCTTCTTGATCAGGTCCGGGTTGACGGTGTTGACCTCCTGCCCGCCGACGGTCTTGAACCCGGTGATCGGGAGGGTGTTGAACTCGACGTTGCCGCCGGTGAGGTTGGGCGCC
Organism: Kitasatospora sp. NPDC048194; assembly: GCF_043202455.1. NCBI lineage: Bacteria > Bacillati > Actinomycetota > Actinomycetes > Kitasatosporales > Streptomycetaceae > Kitasatospora > Kitasatospora sp. NPDC048194. The sequence continues at coordinate 26,746 of NZ_JBIDAK010000020.1, read as the reverse complement.
TGCTGGGCGAAGTCGAGGATGTTCCACTCGTCGTCGATGACGACGTCCTTCTTCACCACCCCGAACAGCCGCTGCATCTGCCCGAAGTCGTTGAGGATGCCCTGCTGTTTGAGCTTGTACTCGACGGAGGAGATGAACGCCTGCTGCCGGTGGGTGCGGTCGAGGTCGCCGTTGGTGAGGTGGTGGCGCTGGCGGACGAAGGACAGGGCCTGGGCCGCCGAGAGCGAGCTGATCCCGGCGGGCAGCTTGAGGCCGGTGCCGCCGCCCTCGTGGGTGGCGGTGCGGGCGACGATCGGATCGTCGACCGGGTGGTTGAGGCAGACCTGGATCGGCTCGACCGCCTTGGCGATGTCGTAGAAGCCGATCAGGTTGACCTCCGCGAAGTGGTCGATCGGGACGTCCAGGAAGCTCTGCACGGTCTGGATGGTGGCCGAGCGGCCGGCCTCGCGGCTCTGCCTCTCCAGTTCCGCCTTGGACAGGCCCTTGCCCGCGAGCTTCGCCTCGGCGGCCTCCTTGGCGATGCCGTAGGCCTCCTTGATCTTGTGCATCCTGCCGTCGGCGCCGACGGTCTGCACGTAGTCGTCGCGCGGGACGGACAGGGCGGCGACCTTCCCGCCGTTGGCGGGGATGTGCAGCACGATCAGGGCATTGGTGTTGTAGCCGCCGATCTCGCTCGATCCGGCGTGCAGTTCGTCCTCCACGAACTGCTTGGGCAGGTCGTTGCCGTCCATGTCCTTGCGGCTGTCGAGGCCGATCAGCAGCAGGTTGACGGACTTGTCCAGGTGGCGCGGTGCGTTCTTCTTGGCCTCGCTCAGCGCGGTGGACTTGATCATGCCGTCGTCCAGGCTGCGGTACTCGTACCAGGTGAACCCGCTGGCGCCGAGCACGGCGATCGACACGGTGCAGGCGAGGGTGCGGCCGGCGACGGTCAGCGGGGCGGGGCCGCGCGGCGTCCGGCCGCGGGCGCGCGGGCGCGGGTGGGGCCGGGGGCGGGGATGGTGGCCGCGATCAGCCACGGCGGCTCCTTCCGCTGGGGGCGGCGGCCCTGCCGGGTCGGCGCCGGTCGAGCACGGTCCGCACCACGATGACCAGCAGCGCGGCGGTCAACGCCTCCGCCATCACCGGGAACGCCCCGACCACCCAGCGCACCGCGCCGGTGCCGACGGCCTTCCCCCGGTACCGGTCGGGATTCGACAGGTGCTCGACGCCCGAGGCCGTGAGCAGCACCACGATGGGGGCGCCGGTGAGGACCCACCACCGCCCGGCCGGGCCGCACAGCGCGGCCGCGGCGGCCGTGCCGAGCACCGCGCCGACCGCGAAGAGGACACCGACGCCGGGGCCGCCCAGCTCGTCCGCGACCGCGCCGAGCAGGGGCAGCCCGACGGCCGCCAGGGCCGCGAGCCGTCCGCCGAGTCGGCGGGCCTGCGGCCGCCGGCGCGAGGCCGCGCCGCGCTGGGCGCGGCCACCCCCGGCCCGGTCGGGCGTGCCGCCGCCGGCCGCCGGGGAGCGCTGGGCGGGAACGGCGGGTTCCTCGGAGCGGGTCCCCGCGTCCTGGTACGGCGTTCTCGCCCGCTGGCCGGCCATGCGCACTTCCCTCGATCGTTTCGGCTGCGGCGGCGCGACCACGCCACCGCACGTGCCGGGACGCCTTCCGTCCTGCGGCGGTCCCGACTTCTCCGGGCCGGCGGAAGCCGGGCCGGAGCACACGGAACCCATTCCAGCAAAGTCACCCACCGTCATCCTGCAGGAGCGCACGGCCCGGTGGGCCGTCGTCGGGATGACCATGATCCACGCTGTGTCGGCACATCAACAGGAACGCGCCAGGGGAGCAGTGCGTCACCGTCTTCGGGCGTTCGAGGAACCTCGCGGACACGGCGACCGGCTGCGCCTCCGGGCACGGCGACGGGCCGGGGCGGCGTCCGGCGGGCTGGCGGGGCCGCGGACGGGCGCCCGGGCGCAGGTGACGGCGGGCGGATCGGCACCGGTGCCGAGGAGGCGGAGGACGTCCTGTGCGACCCTGACGAGGACGGGAAGAGCGCCGAACGGGCTCCACGGGGCAGGATCGGCTGTACGACGGACGAACGACGGTGCGGGCGGACGGGGAGGAGCCGGAAGCGGTGAGCGAGGAACAGAAGGGGTCGCGCTGGGGGCGCTGGCTCGTCATCGGCGTCCTGGTCGCGGTCGGCTGGGGCCTCGTCCGCGGCGGCGGCCACGACACCGCGGCCTCCTCGACGCCGTCCCCCTCCGCCCCGGGTGGCACGGCGCCGTCCGGGGCGCAGTCCGGAGCGCCCGCCGCCGACGCTCCCTCGGCCGCGCCGTCCAAGCCCTCCGGCCGCTACGACCCGGCCGACTACGCCGCGCCGGTGCGCAGGTACGCCGCCGAGGCCGGGATCGACCCGCAGCTGCTGATGGCGGTCCTCTACAACGAGTCGTACAAGCCGCACGATCCGGACCTCGAACGGGCCTGGCAGCGCGGCAAGCCCGACGCCTCCTTCGGCATCGCCAACATGCACCGGGCCGCCTTCGACGACACCAAGGCGGGCCGCCCGTTCGCCTCCCGCCAGTGGGAGGAGCTGCCGGACGACCGCGACCTGGCCATCCGGGCGGCCGCCTGGCACCTCCACGACCTCGCCGGGCAGGTGCCCGCCCGGCCGAGCGCGCCGCTGAACAAGGACGAGCTGCTGGCCCTCGGCTACAACGCGGGCGCGGGCAACATGCTGGCCTTCGCACGGGGCGTCAAGATCGGCCCGCAGGCGCAGTCGTACCTCAACCGGCTGCACGACAACTGGGCGAAGTCCGGCGAGGCCGTGAAGTAGGTCCCTCGCCGTCAGCCGCGGGTGCGGCGGCGCAGCCGGAAGCCGGCGGCGACCAGCAGGACGGCGGCGGCGGCCGTGCCGACGGCGGCCCAGGTGGTGGCGTCGTCGCTGCTGTCGTCGCCGGGGGTGCCGGTGGCGGTGGCCGGCGTGGCCGGCGTGGCCGCCACCGTCGCGAGGGCGGGCCCGGTGGTCGCGGCGGTGGCCGCCGTCGGCGCGGTCGGCCCGGCGGTCGCGGGGGTGGGTCCGGCGGGGGTGGGCCCGGCGGTCGGGCTCGCGCCGGGCGGTACGGGATCGGTGATCACGGCCGCCTCGACGTCGAGTTCTCGCTCGCCGTGGCCGAGGGAGGGGAACGCGCAGTCGACGCTCACCCGCCAGTGGCCGGCGGGGAGCAGTTCGCGGGTGGTGTACGTGCCCGGGTGGCCGGGAACGGCGACCAGGCGCCAGGGGCCGACGCTGCGGCCGTCGGCGGCGGTCGCGGAGAGCGTCCCGGCGAACTCCTCGGTGACCGGGTCGTGGTCGTTCTCCCAGGTGGCTTCGGTGCTGACGTGCCCGTTCTGCTGGCCGGTCACCTCCAGGTGGACGGAGTCGCCGTGGGCGGCGGCGGGTGCGGCGGTGGGCAGGACGGCCGCGGCGGAGAGGGCGACGGCGGCGAGGAGCTGGCGGGTTCGCATGGCGGGCATTCCTCGGGCGGTGAGGTGCGGGTACTGGGAGCAGTGGCGCCGGGTGCGGCCGCCGTCGAGTGATGACGGCGGCCGCACCCGGGCCGGTGGACGTGCGCGCTTACGCGGTCTTCAGCAGTGACCAGCTCTGGTACGGCCGGCCGTTCGGCTGCTGCAACTCCAGCAGCCAACCGCCGTAGTACCAGCGGTCGCTGAGCCCGAGGACGAGGGCGGAGCCGGCGGCCGTGACGGTGAAGCCGCCGTCACCGGCGTTCAGCCGCCAGTTCTGGGCGGCGGTGTCGGTGCACGGCTGCTGCGCGACGTACTGGCCCGCGACGGCGGTGCCGCCGAGTTGCAGGCACTTGCCGGAGCGGACGGACTTGATCCGCACGGCGCCGTTCCCGGCGTCCTCGAAGGTCCACTTCTGGTTGGCGTAGCCGGTGCGCTGGTAGGCGATGGCCACGGTGCCGTCGTTCATCGAGCTGCCCCACAGGTCGGCGGCCTGGCCGGTGAGTCCGTTGACCATGGTGTAGTGGGTGCCGGGCTGCGGGCGCCCCGCGTCGCCGAGGGTGCGGAAGGTGGCGGCGCGGCCGGGCTTGCCGACGGCTCCGGCGGCGTCGCGGACCGCGACGGCCACGGTGTAGGAGGTGTCGGGCGCCAGCCGGACGACGCCCACCACGGTGGAGCGGACGGTGCCGATGGTCTGGCCGTTCAGCTGGATGTCGTAGCCGGTCGCGCCGGGGACGGCGGTCCAGCTGAGCATCACGGAGTTCTGGGTGATCTGACTGGCCGCCACCTCGGGGGCGTTGCCGCCGCCGGTGGTCGGGGTCGCGGTCGGCGAGGGCGTCCCGGTCGGCGTGGCGGTGGGGCTGCCGGTGGGCGTCGGGGACGGCGAGGGCGTGCGGGTGGGCGATCCGGTCGGAGTCGGGGTCGGCGTCGGGGTGGGCGTGGGGTTCGGGCCGGTGCCGTTGCCCGCGATGAGGAAGCGGTTGTTGGCGACGTTCCAGTGCGTGGTGAGGTAGCTCCCGGGAGCCGGGTTGGTGTTGTAGTAGTCGTCGTGGTTGCAGTCCAGCCGGTCGTCATGGGCGCGATCCGGGCAGACGGTGCGCATCTGGGGGTAGTACGGGGCGTCCGAGTAGCACATGATGTCCCACTCGTCCGTGCAGTGTCCGGCCTTGCTGGAGTTGGGCGCGCTGTTGTTCACCGCGCCCAGGTTGTGGCCGAGTTCGTGGGCGGCGGTGGAGCCGCTCCAGCAGCCGGCGTCGGTGCGGCCGTACGAGGGGCCGAAGTTGCTGAGGTTGTCCTGGCCCGGGCGCTCGTCCCCGGCGAAGGTGCCGATGCCGCAGTACACCTTGGCGTCGGTGAACATCATGTACTTGCGGTCCTTGCGGTTGAACCCCTGCGCGGCGAGGGCCCGGTTGCTCGCGTTGAAGTCCTGGATCTCGGCGTCGGAGATCTGCACGTTCAACACCGAGGCGGTGCAGTCGGACTCGGTGACGAAGCGGACGTGGCGCACGCCGCCGGTCTCCTGGGCGCTGGCGTTGTAGATGACGTCGACGTCGGCGGCCCACTTCCTGAACGAGGAGAGGTACTGGGCGAAGCGGTCGTTGCCCGGGGTGTGCACGTACACCACCTGGACGCGGTTGCCGCTGCTGCCGTCACCCTCGCAGACCAGCCCCGAGCCGACGGCCGGGGCCTGGGCCGGCGAGCCCTGCGGGGCTCCCGCGCTGCCGGAGTCGCTCAGCAGCGCCTTCTGGGTGGCGTCCAGGACGGGCGCGCCGCCCTTCAGCAGCTCGGCGGCGGACGGCGGTTGGGCGTTGGGAGCCGGGGTGAGCGCGGGTGCCTGGGCGGCCGGCGCGGCGACCGGCGGGACGTCCTTGTGGATGTCCGTGTCCTTGGGCGGGACGTCCGGGCCGTGGCTGCACTGGGTGCTGCCGGTGACCTCCAGCATGTTGCCGCAGCGATCGCCGGTGGGCAGGCTCAGTCCCGCGTAGACCAGGCCGCGGTCGGGCTGGTCCTTGGGTATCGCCTTGGGTGCGGCGGCCTTCTCGTCCCGCTTGGGGGCGGGCGCCCTGGTGGCGCCCTCGGCGGTGCCGGTCTCCCCGGGGCCGCCGTCCTCGCCGCCGTCCGTGCCCGCGTCGGCCCGGTCCGCCTGGGCGTCCGCCGCCGCGACCGCGCCGTGCACGGCCGCCGGCTCGAACGCCGTCCGCAGGCCCAGGGTGCCCGCGACCAGTCCGGCCGCCACCGCCACGGCGACCAGGGTGCTCCTGCGGGTGAGCCGACGGCGCCTTCGCCGACGGAGCTCGCTGCTCCGGTGTCCCATCGCGTTCCTTTCCTCGTGCGACGGCCCGCGCGCGCCCGTGGTGAGGGGCGCCCGGACCTTCCGACACTCCGGAGAGCGGACGGGACGGACGGCAATAACAGAAACCTCTTGCGGAATTCTTCAACGCGTTCGAAGTGCCGGGCCGCCGGGCATTGGAGGGCGGGAGGCACCCGAGGAGGGACCCGGCCGGGACAGGGTGCGCCCTGACCGGCCGTCGGTGTACGGAGGGTGAGTGATGGTCAGCGCTGCGACCGGCTCCGGGTCACGCCGCCACGGTGATCCCGGCCCGTCCGGCCGCCGGGGTTCCGGCGCCGCAGCCGCCGTGCAGGCGGGCCAGTCCGGCGGCGAGCACCGCGCGGTCCCCGGCGAGCCAGAGCCGCAGCGCGGCGGAGAGGGCGGCGCTGGCCGGCCGGGCGGCCGGACCGGCGGTGCGTGCCAGCCGCTCGCCCAGCAGCGGCAGCAGGTCCACGACCGGGGCGGGCAGCCAGAGCGTCAGCGCGCAGGGTGCGGGTCGGGCGAGGACGCGCCGCAGCGGCAGGGCGGAGGCGTCGTCGTACAGGGCGGGGACGACCTCCAGCAGGCCGTCGACCGCCACGTCGGAGAGGTCGCCGCCGTGGCCGCGCGCCAGGGCCCGCAGCAAGGCCCGTTCGGCGGCGGTGATCCGGACGGTCAGCATGACCTCGTCGTCGCAGTCCATGGTCCCGGTCCCCTGTCGTGGCGTCGGTGGCGTGCCGAGTCGGTGGATTCCTTCTGATCAGTCCTGTGCCAGGTGGGTTCCTGCCCCGTCGGGGCCGTCCGACACGGCGGTATCAGGCCGTCGTGGCCGTCACGGGCGACGGGCGGCGATGACGGGGGACGACGACGGGGCGGACGGGCCATCAGATCCCTCCTCTTCCGCACACCATGCTGGCCCTCGCACACCCGCGCGGCGAGGGCCGAAAGGCCCTGCCAGCGCACCCCGCGCGTCCGCCGGTGCGGCGACATCCGCGCAGGTCGACGCGGCGTGTCGGAGTCAGGCCCGATGCTCGCACCGATCGGCCGTTGGAGTGATCCGCCCGCGCTCGGCGCAACGCCCGTGAGACCGGCGCGTTTGCCATGACGTGCGCCCTCCCACAGCGGCGCACGCGGGGTCCGCGCGCGCCGGTCCCCCACCTCCCGGCCGGCCCGCCCGGTGCCCTTCCCCGGTACCGTCCGCACCGGTCCCCCCTCTGGTGAGAGGTAGTGTCATGAACCTGCTGACCGATGCCCTGCTGGCAGAGACACGGAAACGGATCGTCCCGCCGAGAACCACGCCACCCCCCGCCCCGACGAGCCGCCCGGCCGTCCCCCCGCTCGCCCCCGGCGCGCTCCCCGGCCTCGGCCACGCTGCCGCCCTGCTGCGTGACCCGCTCGGCTTCCTCGGCTCGCTGTCCCGCTACGGCGGCGTGGTCCGCATCCGGCTCGGGCCGCGCACCGTCTGCGTGGTCACCGACGCCCGGCTGGTCCACACCCTGCTGGTCGCGCGCGCCCATGACTGTCCGCGCGGCGCCGTCCAGGACACCCTGAAGACGGCCTTCGGCGACGGCCTGCTGATGTCCGAGGGCCAGGCCCACCGCGACCGCCGCCGGATCATCCAACCCGCCTTCGGACCGGACCGGATGGCCGAGTACCTGGCCGTGATGCACCACGTCACCGAGGAGCGTGCCGGGCGCTGGCGGCCCGGGCAAGTGCTCGACGTGGCCAAGGAGATGAACCACCTGGCGTTGGAGATCGTCACCCGCTCGCTGTTCGGCGCCCGGCTCAGCGAGGACGCCACCCTCTCCTTCCACCGGGCGCTGCCGGACCTGGTGAAGGGCCAGATCGTCCAGTCCCTCTACCCCCACCCGGCGTTCGCCCGGCTGCCGCTGCCCGTCAACCGCCGCTTCGACGCCGCCGTGCGGGTGCTCAACCGGGTCGTCGACCAGGCCGTCAACCGCCGTAGCGGGCCGCCCGGTTCGCAGACACCGACCGAGCGCGGGGGCACTCTGCCGACCCTGCTGCGCGCCGCCACCGACCCGGCCACCGGCCGTCCGCTCACCGAGGCCGACGTCCGCTCCGAGGCGATCACCATGTTCGGCGCCGGCACGGAGACCGTCTCCACGACCCTGACCTGGCTGCTGGACGAACTCCTGCGCCACCCCGAGGTGGAGGCGCGCCTCCTCGCCGAACTGGACGAACACCTGCCCGCCGGCACCGTCCCCACCCCGGAGGCGCTCGCGCGGCTCACGTACACCCGCAGCGTCACCCAGGAGGTGGTGCGGCTGCACGCGCCCAACGCCTTCCTCATGCGCACCGCCCGGGTGCCGGTCGAGCTCGGCCCGTACCGCGTCCCGGCCGGTACGGAGCTGCTCTACAGCCTCACCGCCCTGCACCGCGACCCGGTGCGCCACCCCGAGCCGCTCGCCTTCCGGCCCGAACGCTGGCAGGACGCCGGGGGCGTCGGACGGCCGTCCTTCCTGCCGTTCGGGGCGGGCAAGCACAAGTGCATCGGGGAGGCTTTCGCCTGGGCGGAGTTGACCGTCGCGGCGGCGGCGATCCTGCGCCGCTGGCGGCCGGTCGCGCTACCGGGGTCGCGGGCCCGGGAGGTGGTGTGGACCACCGTCCAGGCGCAGGGCCTGCGGGTACGGCTGGCGCCGCGCACGGCCGTGCCGGCGGAGGTCCCCGCGGCCGCCCCGGCGGCCCGGCGGGCGACGGCGGTCGACGGGGCGCGGGCGACGGCCGCGCGCTGTCCGTTCACCGCCGCCCCAACCGCCGCCGCTCCTGCCTCCTCCCCGACTGCCCCAGCCGCCCCAACCGCCGCTCCCGCCGCACCGGCCCGGCACCGCGCTCCCTCCGAGTTGCACGCCTCCGCCGAGCGGCACGCCGACTGGGCGGTCCGCCACGGCCTGCTCACCCCCGACGAGCTGCCCGGCTACCGGGCCTACGCGCTGCACGAGCTGATCGGCCAGGCCTTCCCCGCGGTCCGGGGCGCGGAACTCGACCTGCTGATCGACATGCTCGGCTGGTTCACCATCCTGGACGACCGCTTCGACGGGCCGCCCGGGCGCCACCCCGCCGAAGCCCGCGCCCTGGTGGACCGGCTGACCGCCGCGCTCGACGGCGGCGACACCGCCGGCCCGGCCGACGACCGGCTGCTCACCGCCTGGCGGGAGCTCTGGGCCCGCCAGAGCGACTCGATGCCGGCCACCTGGCGCAACCGGGCCGCCCAGGAGTGGCGGGCCTGCCTGGCCACGTTCCCCGCCGAGGCCGAGCACCGCGCCCGCGGCACCGTCCCCGCGCTCGCCCTGGGCCTCGCGGACACCATGCGGCTGCGCCGCCACGGCAGTTGCGTCTATCCGTTCATGAACATACTGGAACGGGTCCACGGCGCCGAGATCCCCGCCGACCTGTACGCGGAGCCCGCGCTGCACCGCCTGCGGGCCAACACCGCCGACGCGGCCACGCTGATCAACGACCTCTACTCCCTGGAGCGGGAGGAACGGCAGAGCGCGGCCGCCTTCAACACCGTCCTCACCCTGCAGCGGATCCGCGGCTGCGCCCGCGGCCGGGCCGTCCGCGCGGTGCGCACCCGGGTCTCCCGGCTCCGGCAGGAAAACGAGGCGCTGCGCCGCGAGCTGGGCCGCCGTCACCCGGCGGGGCGGTGGTACCTGGACGGCACCCGGGAGCTGGTCGCGGGCGTCCACCTCTGGACCAGCACCAGCGACCGCTACCTGGTGCCGGACCCGCGGCCGCGGTGACCGCTCCGGCGCGGGGCGAGCGGTGGCGCCTCCCGTGCCGCCGCTACCTGCCGCCGCTACCTGCTGCCGCCGACCGCGAAGAGCAGCAGGACGAAGCCGGCGAACAGGTGGGTGGCGAAGATGTAGATGCCCGCGCGGATCAGCATCGCCTTGCGGCGGCTCTTCTCCTCGTCGGTGCTGTCACCGGCACGGTCGCTCATGGTGGGGTTCTCCTGGGTTCTGCGGGTCGGGGCGGCCGTGCGGCCCTCGGGGCTCGCCGGCCGCTGCGGATCCGGGGCGCCGCTGGTCTGCGGCTCTGTCGGGGCGGCGGGCTCAGCGGGGTGACCGACCGCCGATCGCGCGGAGCTCGGGGAGCAGCGCGCCCTGGTCGGTGATCAGCTCGGTGAGGATCCGGCGCGCGGCGCGCAGCAGTTCGGCGACGTCCGGGGTGCTGAGCGCGTACACCACCGTGTTGCCCTCGCGGCTGGCGGTGACCAGCTGGGTGCGGCGCAGCACAGCGAGCTGCTGGGAGAGGTTGGACGGCTCGATCTCGATCTCCGCCAGCAGCTCGCGCACCGGTCGGGGGCCGTCCTGGAGCAGTTCCAGCACGCGGATCCGGACGGGGTGGCCGAGGGTGCGGAAGAACTCCGCCTTGGCCTGGTACAGCGGGACCGGCATGGTCCGCCCCTCTCTCGGGTCCGGCTCGGCGGTCGTCCGACCGGGCCGGGCGGACGGCGGCGCGGCCGCTAGGCATCATCGCGACAGATGAAGATTTCTTCAAGTCGTCACAGCCGGAGGTGACCCGTCCCACACCGCCGACGTCGCGATGCCGCAGTCCACCGTGCGAGAACTCTGTGACTTCGGCGACTGCTGCGACGGCGGCCATCTCTGCGCAAACGACGCCGCAGCGCGGTGCGCAGGGCGTCCTGAGCTGGTCATGGGCATCCGCAGCCCGCACGGATTCACAGCAGAGACGCTTTGGGTGGGGTCAGGCCACCCGCTCGACCGGGGCGTGGAGGGAGGCACCGGCCAGGTGCCACGCGCCGGTGACACTCCAGCCATGGGCAGGCAGCACTTCGGCCGCGGCGCGCTCCGCCTTCGCGCGGACATCCTGCTCGCCGACCCGCACCCCGATGACGACCGGGCGCAGCGCGATGCCGAATCCGAGGGACGTGATGACCACCGGGCCGTCGTCGCTCTGCCAGTAGTCGTGAAGCGTGTTCTCGGACACCATGACATCGCAGTACTCCCCCCGCACGGTCTCGGCGGTGGTGGAGATGATGGCCGTGTGACCGGCGACGGGGCGGGCGCTCGTGTCCGCGAGGAGGACGGCCGCCACCTCGTCCGCGCGCTGCTGAAGCTCCGGCAGGTACTCCTCGATGATGTGGTCGGGGTGATCCTCGCCGTACCAGCGGAGCAGGTCGCCCCGGGTCGCGACGATCCTCTCCCGCGGCCAGCGGACGGCGCCGGCATCCACCTCGACGCAAGGGATGCAGTCGTGCCGTGACACGTACAGGGCCGTGTCTTCGTCCGAGGTGTCCAGGAGCCGCCGGACCTGGGACACGGTGATGTCGATACTCGGCATCGGTTGCTCTCCTTGTTGCTGTCACGTGCCCGTGGTCAGCACTGCCACAGGAAGACGGCCTCGGTGCAGGGCTCGCAGGCGAAGGCGTAGGCCGCGCCGCCGCCGAAGTTCATGGCGGTCGCGGCGTGCTGGCCCTCCTCGAGGCGGACGGCCAGCGGCATGGGCTGTGAACAGCCCGGGCAGTCGGGCGTCTCGTCGCCCTGGAGCCAGTCCGGCTCGCCACCGAGCTGGCCCAGGACATGGCGGGGCGGACGACCGGACCGCTCGAGCCACTCCGCGCGGGCTTCGCCGTAGTCGGCCGCCACGGGCAGCGACTGGAAGGCGATCGCGCTCACCGCGCCCAGCAGGACCGCCTGCGGGTCGCCGTCCTCGCCCAGGTCCGGTACCACGAGCGGCCGCAGCCCGTCCGCGGGGAACAGCAGCGCGCGGTTGCCGCCCGCTTTCGGATCCCACTCGGCACAGAGGCCCGGGTTGTTCTGACACATGAACAGGCCGAGCACGCCCCGCCCGTGCGGGGTGCCCTGGCCGACGTGGCGCCCGAGGTCGTCCAGGTGGATCTGTGCCAGGAACTGCATCGGCCCGCGGCAGGCCGCGCAGGTCGGCCAGACGGTGCCGGCCGGGGCCAGCGGCAGTCCGCCGGTACGGGTGGCCGGCCGGTCGGGCTCGGCGGGGCCGGCGTAGGTCATCAGCGTCGTCACAGCGGTGGACTCTACGGCAGGGCACCGACAGCCACACCGGCCCGGCGCCGGCCTGCGCCGCAGGTGAGGACGGCGGCGCACCCGTCGCCGGACCACTGATCGCCGGCATCTCATCCGCAGACGTACGACCTCCGTCCGCGGGTGAGATGCAACTCTGACTACGCTGTCGGCGCATGAGCCGAATCTTCGAAGTTCCGCCCGGTTCGCGGCTGGCCGCAGCCATCACCGAGGACTGGGGTTTGCTTCCGCTGCGTGTCCCCGCCGGCTGGAATGTCGTCTACAACGCCCTGGAGGTCCGGCGTCTGCCGGACGGCACGGTCGAGGCCAACGATTCGGAGGACCTGTACTGGGCCCGCACCTCGCCACCGCCGTGGCTGTCCGCACAAGAGGTGGCGGAGAAGGGGGGTCTGCGGAGTCGGGAGATCACCATAGACGCCGGCTGGTACGGCAACTGCGGCTTCCGCGTCGTCGTCCTGGACCCCGGCTGGGAGCACGAGCGGGCCTCCCATGCCACGTCCGATCTCGGCGAGTTCGTCGCCACCTTGGAGGCGTGGATGGGGATGGTCACCCAGCGAGGAGAGCTCCCCAAGGCGTAGGTCCACCCTGTGGAGGCCTCTCCAGGCGCTGCCTCAGGCAACGTTCGCTCCGGTGGCGACTTCGGTGGGCCTCGACGTCGCTGGGTGTGCAGGCGATCTCGACGTTGTCGGCCGTCGCCCGGCCGCGACTCGACGCCAACGCTTGGTGGTCAGGTGCGGGGAGGACATCGACCGGGGCGGCCGGCCCCGAAGCCTTGCCACCGGTGACCCGCTGAAGCTGATGAGGCTCGTCGGCGTCACCGAGCGGACCGCCATGCGCTACGGCGGCACCGCCTCCCCGGAACGCACCGCGAGGCTGCCAGGGTCGCGGCTCGCGGATGCCGACGGGGCCCTCAGGCAACAAGCGGGGCGCCAGGAAACCGCCACCGGGGTTCGATTCGGTCACCCACTCGCTGCAGCAGCGTCTGCGTGGCGTGTCGCGTTGGCAGCATCGGTGTCACCCTCGTCGGGCCAGCGGCCCTCTATGTGCAGTTGGACGAGCGCGGCGTGGGAGAGCGGGCTGGTGGGATCGGTGACGTCGCCGTTGGTGGTGTAGTCCAGAAGTACGACATCCTCCTTGCCGCGCAGCCGCTCGACCAGATCAGCGGCGCGGTGTTCGAGAACCCACCGGTAGGCCGGCAGATAGATCCGGCGCCGGGCCGCCTCGTAGCGCAGCAACCGGTCGCCGTGCAGACCGGTGCGGTGGCCTTGGACAGGGCCGTGTCGACGCACCGTCCGCTTCAGGCCCTTCATCGTGGTGATCCCGAGCTTGGTGGGGTCGACATCGCAGTCCTGGAAGACCTTGAGGGCTTGCCAGATCCCCTCGACGGACTGGCTGGTCACACCGTCGCAGTAGGGGACCGGAATGCCGCCGTGCGGGTAGAACGGACTCAGCCGCACCCACGGTTCGGGTGCTCCGGAGGTCACGTCGATGATCTCCGCGCCCGGGAACGCGGCGGTCAGCGACGCCATCGCACGGCGACGACCGGCAACATGGATCGGCATCTGAGGGCTCCCTGCCTCGGTGACATGAGCCACCGAGCATCCCCGATGCCACTGACACTCGCGCTGAACACCGTCACGCTCTACGCGCGGACAGCCGAGCCTGAGCAACTGGTCCGGACACCGCAGAACCGGCCTACCCCGCCCTCGCCGGGTCCATGACCGAGGTGACCGTTGGCAGCAACGGGCGGACGGGGTCTCGATGCCAGGGGCTCTCCAGGGCGTCGCCGCCTGGCCGGCCGGGCGCGGAAGTCGCGCTGCCTTCAGTGGATGAACCTACGCCGCGGAGGAGTTGGGTGTGGTGGCAGGGCGGTCCGGTAACCGTCCTGGCACCACCAGACCGCCACTGAAAGGCCGCCTCCTATGCCCCTGTTGCGCCTCGGCGTCTCCCTCCAGCCGCGCTGGCCGATCGAGGACGGAACCGCTGTGCTCCGCGCCGCCTCGAATGCCGAGCAGCTGGGCTTCGACCATGTAGCCGTCGGCAACCGCCTCTTGGACAGTGGGTTCGGCCTCGACACCGACCCTCTCGTCCTGCTCTCGGCCGTCGCCGGTGTGACGACACGCCTGCGGTTGCTGACGTCCGTACTCGTCGCGCCGTACTACCCGGCGCTGGTGCTCGCCAACCAGGCGGCCACGCTGGACGTCGTGTCCGGCGGCCGCCTGTTCCTGGGTATCGGCACCGGCTGGAACCCTGACGAGTTCGAAGCCGTCGGCGTACCCTCCCGAGAACGAGGTGCCCGCACCGACGACCATCTCGCGGCTGCCAAGGCCCTGTGGACGACGCGTCCCGCGGATTTCGAGGGGCCGTTCACGAGACTGCGCGCCGCCCACCTGGGAGTGCCGCCGGTCACCCACGGCGGCCCACCGGTGTGGGTCGGCGGCCACAGTGACGCCGCCCTGCGGCGCGCACTGCGGTTCGGCGACGGCTGGTACGGCACCGGCGCCGACGCCGCGGACATCGCTGACGTACAGCGCCGTCTGCGCGAACTCGCGACCGACGACGAGCGGGTCGAACGCCTGACACTCGCTTCGGCCGCGTTCCTCACGCCGCCCGGAATCCCTGCGGCTGTCCCGTCTCCGGGAGAGCCGCTGGGGGGCGTTTCACCGACCGCCACGCGAGTCGCTGACGCCCTTGGAGAACTCTCGGAAGCGGGGCTCACCGTCTGCACCCTGTGGTTGCCCGTTGCAGCCGAACATGTGGAGAAGGCGATGGAGTGGATCGCGTCCGAGGTCATGCCACAGCTCGCCTGATACACGGGGGCACACCGGCTTGATCGGGCCGCCGCGGCGAGAGGGGCGTCCGCCCCGGCGGATGCCCTGCTCGCCGCGGATGCTGGCGCTCGGCCACCGTGTCCCGTGCCAGGACATGACGAGACATCGGATGATACTGATCCGCTCGCGGCGACCCGGGCGGCGAATCAAGGCTTCGAGATCATCTCAGTGTGGGTTTTGCAGGTACCTTGGCCGGACCCCGGGCACGCCTGGACGGGTGCCCGGCCGTGGCGTCCCGGCCGCCGCCGCGTTGAACCGGGGGTGAACCGCCTCCGCGCCGCCCTCGCGGCCCTGCTCGCCCTCGCCGCCCTCACCGCGCTCACGGGCTTCGCCCCGGCGCCCCCGGCCCTGCTCGGCGGCGAGCTCCGCCGGATCCCCACCGAGGAGCGCGTCGTCGCCCTCACCTTCAACGCCGCCTGGAACGAGACCGGGCTGGACACCGTGCTCGGCATGCTGCGCGACCGCGCCGCCCCGGCCGTCTTCTTCCCCACCGGTGATTTCGCCGACCGGCACCCCGGGGCCCTGCGCGCCGTCGCGGCCGCGGGCCACGGCCTCGGCAACCACTCGTACGGCCACCCGGACTTCACCACCCTCACCCCCGACCAGGCCCGCGCCGAGGTCCGCCGGGCCGACACCGCCATCCGCCGCGCCGTCGGCGGCGGCGCCGACCCGCTGCCCTTCTTCCGCTTCCCGTACAGCGCGACCACCCCGCAGACCGTCGCCGCCGTCAACGGGCTCGGCTACGCGGACCTGGAGTTCACCGCCGACACCAACGGCTACCTCGGCCCCGGACACGGCATGACCGCCGACCGCGCCGTCGAACGGGCCCTCGCCGCCCTGACCCCCGGCGCCGTGCTCCAGCTCCACGTGGGCGCCACCGACGAGGGCGGCCCGACCACCTGCCTGGACGCCGAGGCCCTGCCCCGGATCATCGACGGCGTCCGCGCCCGCGGCTACCGGATCATCGACCTGCGCACCCTGCTCCGCGCTCAGGGCCGGTCCGACGGCCGGGTGCCGGCGGGGTCCCGTTGAGCGCCCGCAGCCGGCTGCGGGCGCTCAACGGTTGCGGGCGCTCACCGGTTGCGGGCGCTCGACGGGTCCGGCGGATCAGCGCAGTGCTTCCCGCAGGGCGTCGACCCGGGTGACCGACCGGGTGAAGGCCGCGCGGTCGAGGCGGCCCGAGCCGAGGGCGGCGGCGAGGGCCTCCGTGGCGTCCTCGCCCTGCTGGGGGTCGCGGGCGGAGCAGAGGATGAGGTCCATGCCGGCGGCAGCGGCGGAGACGGCCCGGGTGCCGGTGTCGCCGTAGGGGGTGAGGGCGCCGGCCTCGAGGGCGTCGGTGATGGTCACGCCGCCGAAGCCGAGGCGGTCGCGCAGTTCGCCCTGGATGACCGTGGGCGAGAAGCCCGCCGGCCGGTCCGGGTCCAGAGCCGGGTAGATCGCCCAGGAGGCCATCACCAGGCGCACGCCCGCCGCGATGGCGGCACGGTACGGGGCCTCGCCGCGGCTGCGGAGCTGCGCCAGGGGGACGGGGAGGGTGACGGGGCGCGCGTCGGTGTTCTCGTCCCGGGCGGCCGAGCCGAGGCCGGGGAAGTGCTTGGCGGTGGCGGCGACCCCGCGGCTCTGCTGCGCGGCCAGGAAGGCGCTGCCCAACGCGCCCACGCGGGAGGGGTCCTGGCCGAAGGAGCGCTCGAAGTGGTCGATGAAGTTGTCCGGGGTGTCGTACACGTCGAGGACCGGCGCGAGGTTGACGTTCAGCCCGGCGCCGGTGAGCGTGGCCGCGGCGCCCGTCCCGGAGTCCACGGCGGCGAGGAGCGGGTCCGGGGCCGATCCGGTGCGGCGGGCGGAGAGTTCGGGCGCGCCGGGCAGCCGGCGGACCCTGCCGCCCTCCTGGTCGGTCATCAGCAGCAGCGGTCGCGGATGCCGCGCCGCTGCGGCCGCCTCCTTCAACCGGGCCACGGCCTCGGCAAGTTGTTCGGGGCCGGTGACGTTCTCGCCGAACAGGATGACCCCGGCCGCCCGACCCTCCCCGATGGCCCGCAGGGTCTCCGGTGGCGGGGTCGGGCCCGGGTAGGACAGCACGATCCGGCGTCCCGCGAGCTGGTACGGATCCTCGTCCTGACCGGCCACCGCCGTGGTCCTCTCCCCGGGAATCCCGCCGCCACGCGTGGCCGACCCGGCCGGGACCGGTCCCAGCACGGCCCCGAGCACCAGCAGCACCGACCCGAGCCGGGCAATCCGCCGGAACGCGGCCATCACGCCTCCAGGGTGAGGAGCGGCATACGGTCCGTCAGCGTACCCAGGGCCCCGGCGCCCGGCATCCCCGCGGAAGCCCCCCACCCCGGCCCCTCCGCCGCCCGCCCCGCCGACGGCCGGAGCCGGCGGGAGCCCCCGGCGGGGCGACCGGTCTGCCGCGCCGCACCCGTCCGGGTGAACCGGCGTCCGCCGACGACCGGGCAGACCGGTACGGGGCGGGGCTCAGCCGGCTCGGCCAGGGGCCGGGGTGGCGGACCGGCGGGCGCCGTGGCGGACCAGTCGGCCCAGCACGGCCACGCCCTCGTCGATCTCGGCCGGGGAACGGGCCGCGTAACCGAGGACCAGGCCCGGTGGCTGGGGGAGGCGGGCGTGCCAGGAGAGCGGCTGGACCTTCACGCCCGCGGCGAGGGCGGCCGTGGCCAGTTCGGTGTCGCTGCGGCCCGGTCGCTCGGGGAGGGTGAGCATCAGGTGCAGGCCGGCGGCCGCGCCGTGCACCGTGGCGCCGGGCAGGTGGGCGCGGACGGCGGCGATCATCGCGTCCCGGCGCCGGCGGTGGCGGCGGCGCAACAGGCGCAGGTGGCGCTCGAGTTCGCCGGACTCCATCAGCCGCGCCAGGACCAGCTGGGGCAGCACCGGGTTGCCGAGGTCGGCGAAGCGCTTGGCCTCCAGGACGGCGTCACGCAGCCGCGCGGGCACCAGCAGCCAGCCGGTGCGCAGGGCGGGGGCGAGCAGTTTGGAGATGCTGCCGGCGTAGCAGACCTGCTCCGGCAGGGCGGCCCGGAGCGCGGGCAGGGGCGGGCGGTCGTAGCGGTGTTCGGCGTCGTAGTCGTCCTCGATGACGAGGCCGCCCTCGCGCGCCCAGCCCAGCAGTTCGCGGCGTCGCTCCCCGCCGAGGACGACCCCGGTCGGGTACTGGTGGGCGGGGGTGAGCAGCACGGCCGGGGCTCCGGTGGCGCGCAGGGCGTCGACGCGGACGCCCTGCGCGTCGACGGGAACGGGCGGGGTCGCGGCGAGCCAGTGGGCGAGGTGCTGGCGGGCGCCGAGCGAGCCCGGGTCCTCGAGCGCGACCTCGGTGATGCCCAGGCGGCCGAGGGCACGGCCGAGCAGGGCGAGGGCCTGGGCCGTCCCGGCGACGACGAGCACCTCCTCCGGGTCGGCGCGGATCCCCCGGTTGCGGGCGAGCCAGTGGGCGACGGCCTCGCGCAGGGCGGGCGCGCCGCGGACGTCGCCGTAGCCGAGGTGGTGGGCGGCGAGGCCGTCGAGGACGGCCCGCTCGGCCCGCAGCCAGGCGGCGCGCGGGAAGGCGGCGAGGTCGGGGAGGCCGGGGGTGAGGTCGATCCGGGCGGGGGCCGCGCGCAGTTGGTCGAACACCTCGGCGTCCGGGCCGTCACGGAAGAGGACGGGCGCCGGCCGGCGGGGAGCGGGCGCGGCGGCGGGCGCCGGGGCCGCGACCACCACGGTGCCGCCCCTGCCGCGCCCGCAGACCTGCCCGGCTTCGCCGAGTCGGCGGTAGGCGTCCGTCACCACCCCTCGGGAGACGCCGAGTTCGGCCGCGAGCACCCGGCTGGCGGGCAGTCGGCTGCCCACCGGGAGCCGCCCGTCGGCGACGGCTTCGCGCAGTCGGCGGGCCAGCCATTCGGTGAGGCCGCCGGTCGGGGCCTCGGCGGCGTCGAGCTGGAGGAAGTCCGCCCCGAGCTCTTTGGACCTGTCGTCAGCCTCGCCTTTGGACCTGTTCACCGGTCCATAGTGGCGCGAGGGTTGCCCCATGACCACCGAAACGCACACCCGGGCCGCCCCGTACGTCCACGGCTACTCGGACGCCGAGGCGCAGCGCCTGGGCGACCAGGCCGACACCCTCGCCGAGTTGTTGCACGCCGGCACCGCCTATCCGGCGGGCAGCCGGGTGCTGGAGGCGGGTTGCGGGGTCGGGGCCCAGACGGTGCACCTGCTGGCCGGGAGCCCGGGCGTGCTGCTGACCGCCACGGACCTCTCGGCGGAGTCGCTGGACCAGGCGCGGGCCCGGGTGGCCGCCCAGGCGCCCGCCGCCCGGGTCTCCTGGCACCACGGCGACCTGCACCGACTGCCCTTCCCGGACGGCGCGTTCGACCACGTCTTCCTGTGCTTCGTGCTGGAGCACCTGCCCGACCCGGCGGCCGGCCTGGCCGCACTGCGCCGGGTGCTCCGGCCGGGCGGGACGATCACCGTGATCGAGGGCGACCACGGCTCGGCCTTCTTCCACCCGGAGAGCGCGGCGGCCCGCCGTACCGTCGACCACCTGGTCCGGCTCCAGGCCGCGGCGGGCGGCGACGCCCTGATCGGCCGCCGGCTGTACCCGCTGCTGACGGCCGCCGGGTTCGCGGAGGTGGCGGTCCGCCCGCGCACCGTCTACGCGGACGGCGGCCGACCCGCCCTGGTGGAGGGCTTCACCCTGCGGACCTTCGTCGCGATGGTGGAGGCCGTCCGGGCCGAGGTGCTGGCCGCCGGGCTGGCCACCGCGGAGGCCTTCGACCGCGGCATCGCGGAGCTGCGCCGGGCGGCCGAGCCGGGCGGGACCTTCCACTACACCTTCTTCAAGGCCGTGGCGGTCAAGCCGTAGGGCCCGTGCCCGGGCGCTCGGGACGCCCCGGCCGTACCGGGGGTCGGCGAGCCCGCGCAGTTCGCCGGTCGACCTCGCGGCGCGGCCGCGGCTGGGGCGGGCCGGCCAGGGCCGGGCGGCCACAGCGGGGCCGGGACGCGGTCGATCAGCCGGAGGTGTCCCCCAAGTGCGCGAGGAGGGCGCGCATCGCGTCGACGAGCGCCGCCCGCTGGTCGTCGTCCAGGCCCGCCAGCATGCGGCGCTCGCCGGCGACGTGGTCGGGCAGGGCGCGGTCGATCAGGGCGTGGCCGTCCGGGGTGAGTTCGACGTCGCGGCTGCGGCCGTCCTGGTCGCTGCGGGTCCGGGTGACCAGGCCGCGGGCTTCCAGGCGGTCCAGGCGCTGGGTGATGGCGCCGGAGGTGACCATGGCGGACTGCATCAGACGGGTGGGGGTGAGGCGGTAGGGCGGGCCGCTGCGCCTGAGGGTGGCGAGGACGTCGAAGGAGGCGGCGTCCAGGCCGTGTCGGGCGAAGGTGCGGTTGAGCTCCGCGTCCACCAGGCGGTAGAGGCGCTTGAGCCGGCCGAACACCTCCATCGGGGAGACGTCCAGCTCGGGCCGCTCGACGGCCCACTGCGCGACTACGCGGTCCACATGATCTGCCATCGCCCCAGAGTAGGCGACGCCGACGAAGTTCCTTAGCAGTGAGGTAACTGTGAGCCATGTCACCAGCGGGGGCCACCCATGATGCCTTAGCACTGAGATACGTTTCCTTAGTGCTAAGAAATCGGCTCGCCATCGTGCTGGTGACTGCCCTGGCCCCCGCCGTCTGGGGCACCACCTACCTCGTCACCACGGAAATGCTCCCGCCCCACCGGCCACTGCTGGCCGCCGTCATCCGCTGCCTCCCGGCCGGACTGCTGCTGATCGCCCTCACCCGCACCCTCCCGAAGGGCGGTTGGTGGTGGCGCGCACTGGTCCTCGGCGCGTTCAACATCGGCGGCTTCCAGGCCCTGCTCTTCGTCGCCGCCTACCGCCTGCCCGGCGGAATCGCGGCCACCGTCGGCGCCGTCCAGCCACTGGTCACCGCCGCGCTCTCCGCAGCACTGCTCGGCGACCGGCTCACGCTGCGGACCGTGCTGTCCGGGGTCGCCGGCGTGGCGGGCGTCAGCCTGCTGGTGCTGCGCGCCGACGCCCGGCTGGACGCCCTCGGGGTGGCCGCCGCGCTCGGCGGCGCTGTGCTGATGGCCTTCGGCGTCGTCCTCTCCAAGCGCTGGGCCTCCCCCGCACCGCTGCTGGCCACCACCGGCTGGCAACTCACCGCCGGGGGCCTGTTGCTGGTGCCGGTCACCCTGCTGAGCGAGGGCGCCCCGCCCACCCACTACACCCTCGACAACGTGCTCGGCTACGCCTACCTCTGCCTGATCGGCGCGGCCCTCACCTACGCGGTGTGGTTCCGCGGGCTGCGGGCCCTGCCGCCGACCTCGCTGTCCTTCCTCTCCCTGCTCAGCCCGGTGGTCGCGACCGCGACCGGTTGGCTCGCGCTCGGGCAGGACCTCAGTCCGCTTCAGGTGCTCGGCGCGGTGGTGGTGCTCGGCTCGCTGATCGCCGCCCAGACCCAGCGTCCGCGCACCGCGGCCCTGCCGCCGGCACCGGCTCGAGATCCGGCTCCGGCACCGGCTCCGGGCGCTACTGCCGTCGGCTCGGGTGCTGCCCCCGCCGCTGCGGAGGCCGCCGCCGCGAGGGTGCGGCAGCCCCCGATCCCGTCGCCCCTGCGCGACGGCACCGCACCGCACACCCGCTGACATCCCCTTTTCCGTCCAAGGAGGACCCCGCATGCGCATCACCGTGTTCGGCGCCACCGGCAACGTCGGCAGCCGCGTGGTGGCCGAGGCGCTCGCCCGCGGCCACGAGGTCACCGCCGTCGTACGGGACCCGGCCAAGCCGCACGACCTGCCGTCCACCGTCACCCTCGCCGTCGGCGACGCCCGCGACCCCGGCGACGTCATCCGGATCGCCGCAGGACAGGACCTGGTGGTCACCGCCACCCGCCCCGTGCCCGGCCACGAGCACGAGCTGGCCGCCGCCACCCGGGGTCTGCTGGACGGTCTGGCCGGGACGGGCGTGCGCCTGATCGCGGTCGGCGGCGCCGGCAGCCTGACCGTGCCGGGCACCGACGGGACCCTCCTCGTCGACTCCCCCGGCTTCCCCGACGAGATCCGGCCGATCTCGCTGGCCTGCGGCGAGCAGCTGGACCTCTTCCGCGCGGACCAGAAGGTCGACTGGACCTACCTCAGCCCGGCCGCCCAACTCGAACCGGGCACGCGCACCGGCCGGTTCCGGCTCGGCCGGGACGAACTGCTCGTCGACTCCGAGGGCCACTCGGCGATCTCGATGGAGGACCTCGCGGTCGCCCTGCTCGACGAGGCGGAGCACCCCGCCCACCGACGCGCCCGCTTCACCGTCGCCTACTGAACCACCGGCCGTCGAACCGCTACCGAACCACCCGCCGCTCGGTCACCGGCGGCCTGCCGCCGGCACCGGGACGAAGCCGCCGGGTACGCCCCTCCACCGGGAGGGGTGTACCCAGCACCACCTCGAAGAGGGGGCCCTGCGTCATCGTGCGTCAGCTGCCGGGCGGGACAGGATCGTGCCCGTGAACAGCACCGCATCCCGCACCCGCCGCGCGGCCGCCCTCGTCGCCGTCGCCACCGCCCTCCTGGCCTCGCTCGCCCTGCCCGCCACGGCCAGCGCCGACGCCGCCCGCGACCCCGGCGACACCAGGGCCGTGCCCGCCCGCTACGCCCACCAGAGCCTCGACTGGCAGCCCTGCGAGGGGCAGCCCGCGCTGGACTGCGCGACCATGGCCGTCCCGCGCGACTGGCACCGCCCCGGCGCCGGAGCCGATCTGAGCATCGCCGTCTCCCGGCACCGCGTGGCCGACCCGGCGAAGCGCAGGGGGACGCTGATGGAGACCGCAGGCGGGCCGGGCGGCCAGGGCCTGCTGCGCCCGATGGACCTGGTCCAGGGCGCCCCCGCCGTCGCCGCCGCCTACGACATCGTCAGCTTCGACCAGCGCGGCGTCGGCCGCAGCACCCACGCCCGGTGCCAGACCCCGGAGGAGTTCCAGGAGTTCCTGGCCGGGGACTACCGGGACCAGTCCCCCGAGGCGATCGACCGCGTGATCGCCAACTCCCGCAAGCTGGTCGCCGGTTGCGAGGAGCACAGCGGCGATCTGCTGCCCTACCTGACCACCGAGCAGACCGTCCGCGACATGGACCTCTACCGCTCCCTGCTCGGCGAGAAGAAGATCAGCTACTACGGCGCCTCCTACGCCACCATGATCGGCGCCTACTACGGGACGCTCTTCCCGCACCGGGTCGAGCGGATGGTGCTGGACAGCAACATCGGCTTCGACGGCAGCTGGGAACGGTTCGAACTGGGCCAGCCCATGAGCTTCCAGCGGCGCTTCGAACAGGACTTCCTGCCCTGGATGGCGGCCCGGGACAGCACCTACCACTGGGGCTCGACCCCGGAGGAGGTCCAGGCGCACTGGGAGCAGCGGCGCGCCGCCCTGCACGAGCGGCCCGTCATCGACGGGTCGTTGACCCTCGGGCCCAACCAACTGGACAACGGCACGATCAACGCGATCTACAGCGACAGGGCCTTCCCGCTGCTCGCCGGCGCGCTGACGGCGCTGGACGACTGGCCGAACGCCGACCCGGCCGCCCAGCAGGCCGCCCGCCGGCTCTTCGGCCAGTACCTGAGCCCGGAGTTCCTCGCCGAGTACTTCTCGGTGACGTGCGCCGACACCCCGTGGACCAAGGACATCGGCACCTGGATCCGGCGCGGTGCCGAGAACACCGCCCGCTACCCGCTCGTCGGCGCGCGGACGCTCGCCTTCAGCTCGGTCTGCGCGGCCTGGCCGACGGGCCCGGCGCCCGAGGTCGCCGTCACCGGCGCCCACCTGCCCCCGGTCCTGATGCTCAACTCCCTGCACGACCCGGCCACGTACTACGAGGCGGCGCTCGGCGCGCACCGCGCGCTGCGCGGCTCGAAGCTGGTCACCGTCACGGGGAACGGCAACCACGGCCAGTACCCCGGTTCGGACCCCTGTGTCACCGACGCCGTCGAGCGCTACCTGCTGGACGGCAGGGCGCCCGCCCACGACGTCACCTGTCCCGTCCCGCCGACCGCCTGAACGGGCGTCCGGTCAACTGCCGCCGGTCACCTCACCTGGGCGGCCGGTCAACTACCGCCGCCCGCCCGCAGCTTGGCACGGGCCCAGGCGGCGGCCGCGGCCAGCCCGGCGAAGCCGCCGACGGCCAGCTTGATCCCGGCCTTGGCGACGATCCAGCCCACACCGGGGACGCTCCAGCCCAGCCAGCTGAACATCGCCAGCATCACCGTGCAGCCGCACAGGATCGCCAGCACGGTGACCGCGACGGCAGCGGTCCGCGACAGGTCACCCGGGCCGTCCTCGCCGGGCGCCGGAACCGGCCCGGCGGCGTTCGCGCCGCCGCCGACCTCCTGGCGGGCGGCTTCGTCCGCGCCGCGGCCGTCGACCCCGTCGTTCGTACCCCCATCACCCATGCGCCGATGATACGGCCTCAGGGGGCCGCGGCCTCCGGCCGAGGGGCCGGGGCTCGGGCCGAGGGGCTCGGGCCGAGGGACCGGGTGGCCGAGGGGCGGGGGCTCCCCGGCCCTCGGGCGGCGGGCTCACCGCCAGGCGTGGTGGGTGTCGCCGAGGTGCTCGCCGGTCTCGTCGTCCGGGAAGCTGACGGCCATGGTGACGCGGTACTCGTGGACGCCCTCCCGGTGCCCCGGCACCCGGGCCCAGGCCAGCGAGTGGACCTCGGCGTCCGGGGCCTGCCGGCACCAGGCGGCCGCCTCCTCCAGGGCGCGGGCGGCCGAACGGCCGGTGCACACCACCGCGGTGTAGGCGGCGACCGCGACGTCCCCGCCGGAGGAACGGCCGGAACGCGACACCGCCCGGACGGCGGCGGCGGCCTGGGTCAGGTCACGGGCCAGGTCGTCCACCACCCGAGGGGGTGCCGGCAGGACGACCGCTCCCTCGACGACGGTCTCCGGCAGGTTCGCGCTCACGGTTTCGGCCTCCATTCGCATGGTCACGCGGCACAGCATGCCGGACGACTTTTCCTGGCATGCCCACTTTCACGTGAACGTCATCCTTCCCGGGCCGAGTTGGGGACGCCCCCTGGTGCCGACCGGCCGGCCCTGCTAGACATGTCGGGGATTGGCGCCGGCATCCGGGCAGGTCAGGGCGGTCGCCTCCGGGCGCCGCCAGGAGCTCGACGCGCCGTCCACGTACCACCCCCGCGCTTCGGTCCGCCGCACCGGGCTCCGGCAGCGCCGGGGTGTTTCCGCCGAAAGTTCGGCCAACTCACCGTGGCGGCAGCGGACTCGGCTGCGCGACGGCCGGTCGCCGGTGGTCGGGCCGACCCGAGCGAGCAGCGGTACGAGCCGGGGGACCCCCGCTGAACTGCGGCGTTCGCGGCGTCGGTGGGAGCCGCCCGGCTCCCCGTCTTCCTGTCCCTGTCAGATCGTCGTGATACTAATCGTCGCGGCGGCAGCTGCCGCCGGGGCGGGGGCACGACGACGAGGGCCCACCGTTCCACGACGGCCCGGACGGGCGACGGGGAGGGGCGACAGATGGCGGGGAAGTTCGGCAGCGCTCGGGGCGGGCGGCGGACACGGCTCGGCAAGCGGGTCACGGGGACGGCGGCGGCACTCGCCGCGCTGGCCGCCCTGACCGGCTCTCAGGTGTCGGGCCTCGGGCTCACCCCGGTCGCGGCGGCCGCCGACACCAACCCGGCGCCGGGCGGCGCCACCGCGCAGGACGGGTCCGGCACGCCGGCCTCCCCGTTCGGCGGCCCCGCCGCTCCCGGCACCGGCCGCCCGGCCGACGGCGGCGGCACCGTCCAGCTGCCCCAGCCGCCCGGCACGCTGCCCGGCGCGCCGTCGGCCGGCCCGTTCGCCGCCACCGGTGCCTCGCTGCCCGCCACCGTCCTCGCCGCCTACCAGCAGGCCGAGTCCTCGATCGCCCGGCGCAGCCCCGGCTGCCACCTGCCCTGGCAGCTGCTGGCGGCCATCGGCCAGGTCGAGTCCGGCCAGGCCGACGGCGGCCAGGTGGACGCCCGGGGAACGACCCTGACGCCGATCCTGGGCCCGGTGCTGGACGGCAACGGCTTCGCCGCGATACCCGACAGCGACGGCGGTCGCTACGACGGCGACTCCCGCTGGGACCGCGCCGTCGGCCCGATGCAGTTCATCCCGTCCACCTGGGCGTCCTGGGGCACCGACGCCAACGGCGACGGCAAGGCCGATCCGAACAACATCTTCGACGCCGCCGAGACGGCCGGCCGCTACCTGTGCGCGGGCGGCCGCGACCTCTCCGACCCGGCCCAGCTCGACCGGGCGGTGCTCAGCTACAACAACTCCACCGAGTACCTGCGGACGGTGCGCAACTGGATGGCCCACTACGGCAGCGGCCTGGTCAGCACCGTCCCGGACCGCCCCGGCACCGCGATCCTGCCCGGCGCCCTGCCCACGCCGCTCCTTCCGACCGGCATCCCGGGCACCGGGAGCACGGGCAACGGCACGAGCCCGGTTCCGAGCGTCCAACCGACCACGCCCGCCTCCCCCGAGCCGCAGCCGACGACGACGCCGGCGACGCCCACGCCGACTCCGACGGCGTCCCCGCAGCCGACCACGACGCCGACGCCCAGCGGCTCGCCGTCGCCCTCCGCCAGCCCGTCGGCCACCGCGACCGGTACACCGTCCCCGACGGCCACCCCCACGACCACGCCCACCGGCACGCCGACGGGCACGCCCACGTCCTGCCCGAGCCCGACGCCGACCGCGACGCCTACCGGCACCGCCAGCCCGACCGGCACCGCCTCCCCGACCGGCGCCCCGTCCCCGACGGCGACCCCGACCGGCACGCCCACGACCACGCCGTCCGGGCCGGCCGCCTCCCCCGGCTGCCCGACGCCCACGCCGAGCGGCACCCCGGGCGCCCCCGGCACCACCCCGTCCGCCGCGCCGAGCAGCACGCCGAGCGCCTCGCCGTCGCCCTCGGCCGCCACGACGAAGAAGTAGCCGCCGGCCGGAGGACCAGCGGCGGGGGGGGGGGGGGGCGCCGCGGGGGGCGCGCCCCCCCCCCCGGGGGGCCCCCGCCCCCCCCCGCGCCGGGGGGGGGGCGGGGGCCCCCGGGGGGGGGGGGGGGGGGGGGC
>NZ_JBIDAK010000019.1:0-154192 GCF_043202455.1 Kitasatospora sp. NPDC048194 | reverse complement strand
ACCGCCGTACCCGCTGATCCGCGCCCATTCTCCCCGATCCACCCGCCCCACGGGCCCCCCGGGCCGCCCCCCCCCCCCCGCCCCCCCCGGGCCCCCGGGGGGGGGGGGCGGCGGGGGGGGGGGGGGGGGGGGGGGGGGGGGGGGGGGGCGGCGGCCGGGGGCGGGGGGGGGGGGGGCGCCCCCCCCCCCCCCCCCCCCCCCCCCCCCCCCACTATCTCGTTCGCTCTGGTTCCCGGTGTTGGTCAGGGTCGGGTGGCGATGATCGCTTCGGTGCGGATGAGTTCGTCGAAGCGGCCCTGGGGGCTGAACGCGGTGAGGGCTTCGCGCAGGTCGCGCTCGAACGCGTCTTTCTGGTCGCCGAGTTGGGCGGGGCTGGAGTAGCTGTAGGAGAACTGCAGGCCGACGACCTCGTCCAGGGTGCGGGTGAGGGTGCGGTCCCAGCGGGCGATCTCGATCTTCGAGAAGGGCGAGCGGGCGACGACGTCCTGGTGGCGTTCCTTGGGGTGGCTGTAGGTGCTGGAGCCGGCCCGGCGCTCGGGGCCGAGGTAGCGGGTGCGGACTTCGGTGATGACCTCCAGCCAGGGGGCGGGTTCGACGTCGCCGGGGGCGCCGCCGGAGGCGAGGACGACGGCCCCGCCGGGAGCGATGAGGTGGTCGAGGTCCTTGAGGAGCTGGTCGCGGTCGGTCCAGTGGAACGCGGCGCCCATCACGGTCAGCAGAACCTGGCCGAGGTCGAGCGTGTGCAGGGTGGTGGAATCGCCCTGGAGCCAGGTGATGTTGGTGATGCCGGCCGCGTCGGCGAGCTTGCGGCCTTCGGCGAGCATCCCGGGCTCGGGGTCGATGGCGACGACCTCGCCGACCAGGCGGGCGAGCGGGAGGGCGAGGACGCCGGTGCCGGTGCCCAGGTCCAGGACGCGCTGGGTGCCGTCGAGGGCGAACTTCTCCTTGAGCAGGTCGTAGAGCTCCGGGTCGTAGCCGGGCCGGAACTTGGCGTAGTAGGGGGCGGTGGAGGCGAACAGCTCGCTGGGCGTGTAGGCGGTCATGGTCACCAGTCTTTCGCGGACGCGGGTGCGGTTCGGGTGGTTTTCAGGAGGAATGCGCGGATGTCTGGTTGACGCGGTCCCACCACTGCTGGACGGCCCAGGCGCCGGCGCCTTCGTGGGTGACGGAGCCGTCCTCGTTGCGGTCGGGGGCGCCCAGCAGCTGGCGTTCGACGTCGTCCAGGTCGGTGCGTTCGCGCAGGTGCGGGGCGGGGTCGTCGAGGTCGGCGAGCCAGCGGTAGCCGTATTGCATCATCACCGCGAGGCGGGGGCGGCCGGAGGTGTTGAGGCCGCCGGCGTGCCAGGTGCGGTTCTCGAACAGGAGGACATCGCAGGGGCCGAGGTCGGGGGTGATCGCGCGGGGCGGGTCGATGGCGCCCTTGGGGACGGTGACCGGGCCGGGGTCGTGGCTGCTGCCGGGCAGGACCATGGTCAGGCCGGCGTCGGGGGTGATGTCGCTGAGGTAGTAGGCGGCCTTGATCGCGAGCCGCGGGACCTTCGCGGGGCCGAGGTCGCGGGTGGCGGCGGCCATGTCGCGGTGCCAGCCGTGCCGTTCGGGGACGCGGATGGTGCGCTTCCCGCCGGGCGGGATGGACGGCATGTGGATCAGGTTGCTGGACATCAGGTGCAGGTTCGGGCTGAGCAGGCCGACGATGGTTGGCAGGACGGCCGGGTTGGCGATCAGCGGCAGGAAGGCGTCGTCCATGGCGACGACGCCGCGGAAGCCGTCCTTGCCGTCGGTGCTGCGGTCCCGGCCGGCGGTGCGGTCGGTGGCCAGCAGCCGCTGGCTCGCCTCGGCGAGCCTCTCCCGCAGGTCGGCGCTGATCGCGTCGCGAAGGACCAGGTAGCCGTCGCGGTCGAACGCGGCGAGCTGGTCCGGGTCGGGCGGGGCCGGAAGGGGGCGGGTCACTTGCTGTGCTCCTCGATGAGTCGGGTCGCGCGGGCGGACAGCGCCGGGGCGGACAGCCCGGCGTGCTCCAGCAGCCGGTCGGTGCTGACGGGGCGGCCGGGGTCGCGGTAGCCGACCACGTGGAAGCGGTCCGCCTCGCCGCGGGCCGCGAGCAGGGCTCGGACGGCGCCGGGGAAGGTGGGGACGGCCAGCAGGACCGGGCAGTCGATGCCGAACAGGTTGGTGAACGCCTGCCGGGTCAGCGCGGCCGGCCAGATCCCGGCCGGGCCGAGGACGGTGAGGTCGTTGATGTGCAGGTATCGGATCGTAGTGGCGGCGCGAATCCGGCGGAGGTTGCGTGCGGCCTCGGCGAGTTGGCGGGCCGGGACGTCCCCGGCGGAGGCCAGGACCAGGTCCGGCCGGCCTCGGCCGAAGGCCAGGTGGGGCCAGATCGCGGCCCCGCGGGTGAGCTCGTCGCGGAACGGGCCGGGCGGGAAGTTCACCCCGCCGTGCTTGTCGGTGATCAGGAAGTTGACGCGATCCCGGCTGGCGAGCATCGCCGCGAGGACGGCGGCGGCCCGGGTGGCGTCGGCGGGGGTGTAGATGTGCACCGACGGGTCTTCGAGTTCGAGCATCGCCGAGGCCAGGCCGGGGTTCTGGTGGGTGTAGGTGTTGCGCCAGCCGAGCGAGGTGATCAGGTAGTTCACCGAGGGCAGGTTCGCGTGCCCGGCCGCGTAACGCAGGTTGCGGTGCTTGAGGTGCTGGACCAGCAGGCTGGTGTTGACCGGGGCGAACGCCTCGTAGGTCGCCAGCAGCGCGTCTCGGCCGGTCTCGGTGTAGCCCTGCAGCCAGGCATGGCAGACCTCCTCGTTAAGGATCTCCACCGCCCAGTCGGGAATGCTGCCGTCCAGGTCGAGACGGAGCCGGTTGGAGACGATCTCGTCCGGGCTGAACAGCCGGAAGCCGGGACGCTCGGCGCGGGCCCGCAGGACCGCGCTGACATCCGCCCAACTCCGCCGCGGCCCGGTCCCGAGCCGGACCGCCGGCTGTGCGGCGGACAGCTTGCGGGCGGGGCCGGGTAGGGCCTGGCGGACCAGGTCGGCCGGGCGGCCCTGGGCGGTCAGCAGCTCGGCCGGCCGGTAGGAGGCGAGCCAGTCGGCGAGGGCGGCGAACTCGGCGTCGTTCTCCAGCGGATTGGCCAGCGGCGTCTTGTGGACGGCGGGTGTCCCGGCGATCCGCCGGCCCGCGACGTGCTCGGGGCCGGTGTGGCCCTTGGGCATGGTCAGCACCACCACGGGCTGCGGGCCCGCCTCGCCGAGCGGCCGGAGCATCGTGAACGCCTCGCCGAGCAGGCGCCGGAAAGTGGGCAGGTCGTGGCCGTCGGCGACCAGCGGCCGATAGCCGAGCCCGGTGAAGTAGGCGGCGATCTCCTCGCCGGTCAGGCCGGCCAGCAGGGACGGGCCGCCCATCCGAAGCCCGTTGGCCAGCACCACGGGCAGCACCGCCCCGTGCTCGCCGGCGCCCACCAAGGCCCGGCGGGCGAGCCAAGCCGCCGCGGTGGCGCCGGTCTCCAGCTCGCCGTCGCCGATCAGCGGGACGACGAGACGGTGCGGAGCGTCCAGGGCCATGCCCTGGGCGACGGCGAGCGCGGGGCCGAGCTGCCCGCCGGTGTGCCGGATGCCGGGGATCAGCGGGGTGATCTCCGAGCCGAACCGCCGGGCGTCGGGGAAGCTCGCGATCAGGGCCCGCAGGTCGGCCATCGACCAGGCGTCGCCGCCGGTCAGGGGCAGGTTCTGGTTGAGGTAGGCGTGGGCGAGAGCGGACGGTCCGGCGTGTCCGGCGCCGTGCAGCACCAGCAGCTCGGAGCCGTCCGGCCGGTGGCAGATGAGCGGGCCGAGGTGGGCGAGCAGGTAGTTCACCGGCGGGCAGACGCCCCAGTGGCCGCGCGGCTGCGGCTTGAGGTCCTCGTGCCGCAGCGGCCGGGCCAGGCGCGGGTTGTCCGCGAGATAGAGCTGGGCGGCGGACAGGTAGTTCAGGGCCCGCCAGCAGGCGTCGACGGCCTCATCCGGGACGGCGGCGCGGGCCTTTGCGGCGGCCTGCCCCCAGTCGGGCAAGCCGGCCCCGGCCGGGGCGGGACCGGGGTCGGTGGTGCTGAGAGCGGTGGTCACTTCGGGCTCCGGGTGCGGGCGGCGGCGACGGCCGCGGTGATGCGGTCGGCGCGGACCTGGGGATCGGCGGACTCGGTGATCAGGTGGAGCATCTGGGCGCGTTCGTGGGCCGGAAGCGCCGCCCAGTCGGCCCCGGCCTCCGTCAGGGCGGCGGCCAGGTCGTCGGGGACGCGGTGCGAGGCGGCCTCGCGGATTCCGCGCAGGACCAGGGGGACGCCTGCCCGGTCGGCGAGGTGCTCGACGGGCAGGGCGGCCTGGCCGGCGGCGGAGACGGCGACCAGGGTGCGGGCGCCGGCCTCGGGGAAGGTGACCCGAAGCCGCCGTCCGCGCAGGCCGGCCGGGCCCTGGCAGGGCAGCAGCAGGACGGGCCGGCCGCCCAGGCGGGAGGGCCGGGCTGTCACGTGCAGCACCCGGCCGGGCTCCGGCAGCGGCTGCAGCGTGCCGGTCGGGCCGGTGCCGGGAGCCTCGGTGACGGCGATGACGCCGCCTTCGGTCCCGGCGGTGCGGCGGACGGCCTTGTGGGCGAACAGGCAGCGGTCGACGGTGGCCAGCAGCCGGTCGGTGAAGGTGTGCTTCCAGGCGTTCCCCGCCCGGCCGGCGGGCAGGTGGCCGGGACCTGCGACGGCGAGCGCGAACGACACCCGGGTGGGCAGCACCTCGGCGAGCCGGTCGCGCAGGCCGCAGAGGGCCTGGTGGAAGGCGGCCGGGTCGTCGACGGCGGCGGCGATGATGACCTCGTCGCCGCCGAAGGTGGCCGCGCAGGCCGCCTCCCAGGGCTGGTCGCGGAACCAGGTGCGGGTGGTTGCGCCGAGCCGGGCCATGACCTGGTTCCCGGCCAGGTGCCCGAAGCTGGCCGCGTCGGTGGCATTGGTCTGCTCGACGTGCTCCTTCAGCCCGTCGACGTCGCCGATCGCCAAGGCGACCAGGCCGCCCTCCTCCAACTCGGCCGCGAGCGCGCGGGGGATGGAGGTGTGGAAGTCCGGGAAGGCAACCAGCCCGGTGAGCGGGTCCTCCCGGCTGCCGGTGCACCACTGGCGAAGCGGCATCGCCGACGGGTCGAACAAGGGAACTGACGTGGCCAGCGGGTCGTGCATGGTGTTGGCGCTCTGGTCCATGGGTGGACCTCCCCCTCGGTGACGTGGGATCAGCTGCCGGCGGGCAGCAGGTGACGGAGCGTGCGCAAGGTGCGGATCGTGACGGCCGGCGGCTCGGCCAGCTGCGGCAGCCGGGTGTCCTCGGGACGGTGCAGGTAGGCCGCGTGCCAGCCCGCGGCGACGGCCCCGGCGGCGTCCGCGAGGGCGGAGTCCCCGACGTGCAGCAGCTGGTGCGGCTCCAGGCCGGCCATGGCCTCGACGGCGGCGAACGCCCCCGGCTCGGGCTTGCAGAAGCCGGTGTCGGCGGAGTAGACGACCGCGTCCAGCAGCGCGTGGAAGGGAGGCTCCTGGTCGGGGATCGAGGAGCCGAGCGAGTTGGTCATCGCGAACAGTGCGAACCCGCGGGCCCGCAGCAGTTGCAGGGCGGCCAGGGCGTCCGGGAACAGCTGCGGGGACGCCGCCCGGGTGCGGGCGCCTTCCAGCACCCGGTGCAGCGGCTCGAACGCCTCCGGGCGACCGAAGTCGCGGGCGAGATCGGCGGCCAGGTCGGCGGGGGTGACGCGGCGGCGCTTTGCGCGGCCCTTCATCACCTCCCGGGCCTCCTCCAGCGTGTTTCCGAGGACGTGGGCGACCTGACCGGTGGTCGGGTGGGTGTCGGTGACCACCAGGGTGCCGCCCAGGTCGAAGCAGACCCCGCGGACCGGGGCCCAGAGCGAGCTCCGCTCGGCCCCGGTCAAGCGCGGCCGCATCTGCCGGCCGGTCATCGGCCCACCGACCACAGCGGGTCATCGCCCACGACTCGCAGCCGCTCGGCCAGCCCCGGGGCGGTGCGGGCCGCAATCCAGCCGCCGCCGGCTGTCAGCGGCTGGTGGTGGATCTGCTGCCGCAGCGGCTCGACGGTCAGGTGGTATTCGACGGCCGGGACCTTGTCACGGCAGCAGACGGCGGCCAGCGCGAGGGCGGCGTCCAGGTGGGCGCCGTGCGGGAAGACCGGGATGCCCAGCTCCGCGGCGGTCTCGACGGTGTGCAGTGCCCGGGCGAGGCCGCCGCCCCAGCCGGCGTCGACCTGCCAGACGTCCACCTGCCCGCCGGTCAGCAGCCTCGCCTGCTCGGCCTCGTCGACCGCGTGCTCGCCCGCCGCAAGCGGAACCCCGGTGTGGACCGATCGAAGCCGCTGCCAGCCCCAGGAGCCGGCCGGGACCAGTTCCTCCGCCCAGTGGACCCCGACGTCCGCGAGGACCGGCAGCAGCCGAAGCGCGTCGTCCAGGTGGCAGCGGCGAAGGCCGTCGACCATGAACGGCCCCTCCCCGGCGGCCTCCCGCAGCCGGCCCAGAACCTGGGCAACCGCGCGAGGACCGGCGAGGATCAACTGCTTCGTCAGCGGCCACTTCTGGCCCCAGAACCCGGCCTCCGCGATCCAGGCCGCCGCATCCGCCGCGGCCGGGTGCGTGGGGTCCAGACCGAGCGCGGACGCGTAGGCCGGGACGCGGGAGCGGACCCGCCCGCCGAGCAGGTCGACCACGCTCCGGCCGGACGCGGCCGAGGCCAGGTCCCAGCAGGCCAGCTCGATCGCGGACGCGGCCTGCCGTACGTGCGGACCCTGCCGGTGGCGGCCGGTCGTCCTCCGGTAAGGCAGGCGGCGGTGCTCGGCGGCGTCGTGACCGATCAGGCCGGCCGCGTGGTCGTCGCGGATCACCTGCAGCACCACTTCGCTGACCGGGCCGTGCCAGCCCAGCCCGCCGTCGGCGACCAGGCAGAGCGCGAACCGCTCGCGGTGTTCGGCCCACTGGGGCCCGGCCGGCTCGACCGCAACAGCGGCGATCTCCTTCGGCAGCCCGTCCGGCAGTCCCGCGCCCTGCGGGGGCAGGCGCCATGCCTGGACCTCGCGGATGACCGTGCCCGATTCCCGGACCGACCGGGCGTCGCCGCAGCGAGCCGCCTCGAGGGGGGTGGTGGCCGTCATCAGATCCTCGCTCCGGTCAGCTCTTCACCGGCGAAGGTGAAGCACCACGGGCTGCGGTAGTTCTGCCACCAGGCCGGCCGCAGCCCGGTGTCCGCGAACAGCTCCTCGATGTTGCGGCGCATCGTCAGGTGCCACTCGATCGTGTCGGAGCCGGGAGTCCGGTAGACGTCCATGAACGGGTTGTGGGCCTGGTAGGTCTGGAACCGGGGGAACGTCGTGGTCACCGGGACGAAGTCCTTGAGGTTCTCGACGGCCGGCTCGATCGGGTCCAGGCCGACGATGTAGGTGAAGTCGGTGGTGATCCCCCTCTCCTTCGCCGCCCCGAGGGCGGTGACCATCTCCTCGGGGGTGAGCTTGGCCTTGGACTCCTTGAGGATCTGGCGCCGTTCGGTGAAGCACTCAGCGGTCAGGGTCAGGTGGAACGGCCCCAGGCCGGCGGCGGCGTCCAGCCCGGCCTCGGTGGTCAGCACCGAGGACAGGAAGTGCAGGGTGCCGGTGCAGCCGTTCGCACCCATCGCCGTACGGACTTCCGCCAGGTGCTCGAGCGCGAGGTGCTCATGGAGGAAGCAGCCGGTGCAGACCGTCACCGTCTCGACCGGCGTCAGGTCCTCCATGCCGGAGTTCGCGGCGAGCGCGCCGAGGTAGCCGGCCAAGTCGAGGGCCTTGATCTTCGGGTCGGAGGCGTCCTCCAGAGTGTTCGGGCAGAACACGCAACCGGTGCACTGAGAGCGGGCGTTGGAGTTGAGGGTGAGCATCTTCTTCCCGTTGCGCCAGTAACCGAGCACGGCGTCGTCGTCCTCGATGCCGTCGACCTCGCCGACCTTCACCCCGCCCAGGCGGAGCTCGTGCTCGTCCAGCTCGAACGGGGAGTCCTGGCGGCCCAGCGACAGGATCAGGAACAGCGGGTCGGCGGGGCGCGAGTCCAGGCGGAGCTGGAAGCGCATGCGGGGCTTGGCCAGCGGCGAGCGGGCGCCGCAGGCGTTCAGGGCGATCAGCAGCACGTCCTCGGTGTTGACGTTCCACTGCTTGGCCACCTTCTCCAGGTGGGCAACCGATTCGAGCATCTCTTGTCTCCGTCTCGCAGTCGTGTGCGGGCAGGACACGGCCAGGCCGGCCGGTGTCCGCGAGGAGCGGTCGTGCGATGTGCGGCGGTGCGGGACTTCAGGCCGCGGCCGGGGCCAGCGGCAGGCGGACCACGACCGCCTTGCCGCCGGTGGAGGCGTCGTCCACGACGTCGTGACTGCCGTGGACCTCCTCGACCAGGCCCTTGACCAGGGCCAGTCCCCAGCCGCCCGTGCCGTGCGGAGCGGGCAGGGCCTTGGGCCGGTAGGGATGGGCGTCCGCGACGGACACGGTCAACTCGGCCCCGTCCGACCCCAGTTCGACCGTCGCGGTCGGCGAGAGAAGAGCCGCGTGCCGGGCGACGTTCGTGACCAGCTCGCTGACGATCAGGCAGGACATCTCCACCAGCCCGCCCTCCAGACCCCAGCTCGCGAGGACCTTGCGGGTCTCCCTGCGGGCGAGCGGAACGTGCTCGTCGATCGACAGGACCTTGAAGACGTGGCTCAACGCGTCGGCGGACATCACAGCCCCTCTCCCTCCGCGGCATTCGGACACCCCGGGATCACAGAAGGTAAGGGGGAGAACACGCTGCGGTGTTCACGACTGTGAACACACTGCCCCGGGACAGCGATCAGGGGCCCTCCCCGGCGGGAGAGCCCCTGATGAGACGCCAGAAACAGGCGGTGGGGGGAGTACGAGTGAACGCGCCCAGTCGAGTACGACTCCAACATTATCTGGGGTTCTGATCAGCCGTCAGGCATGTGAGGCAAGTATGGTGTTCTCCTACTTGCCTTAACAGTATCCAAGGGGTGTTAGGCACGTTGGCTACCTCGACCGCGGGGAACATCCGTATAGCCGTTAGCGCCAATCACTTGATCACGGTTGATGCGGCGTACCGGTCGAGGAAGTAACACTCACGGCCATGGCGCGACCCATCAGGGTGAAAGTGCTCGCGGGGCCGTTGCCTGCCTCGTGCTCTCTTCGTTCGCGGTGCGCACGCTAAGTGACACAGATCGCGAAGGGATGAGATGAAGAAGATCAGGCGTATGGCCAGCGTCGCCGCCGCAGCTGCCGCCCTGGTGGTATCCGCGTTGGCGACCCCCGGGACGGCGTCTGCCGACGACGGCGCCCACCCCGCAGTCGGCACACACTGCACCCGTTGGGAAGAGGTCTACGGCCAGGGCGGCTACACCTTCACCGACTTCCGCACCTGCGTGCATGTCTACGACCGCGAAGGGCGGTCTGCCATGTTCATCGAGACCGACAGGAATACCTACTGGTGGGGTGGCGCTTGGTACAACGCCACCCCGCTCTACAGCGCCAGCATTTTCGCCACGGTCCACATGGGCGCCAACATTGCCCAGGGCGGCCCGACGGTCGCGGCAAGGAACTCCTGGGAGCAGAAGTCCCGCAGCAGCAAATTGAGCTTCGGATCGATCGGGTTCATCAAGTGCGGTATCCGCGACCTCGACGTGTCCTACACCCAGGTCGGCGGCTACTACGGCGAGGACCGCAAGATCGACGTGAAGCGGTCCTACGACGACTTCCTTATCCCCTGCACCGAGGACTAGAGCGGGGGCCAGTAGTCGGTCCTGGGACAGCGGCAGCGGACTGCACAGCCGGGGCGATAGCGGTTCAGCGCGTTGACGCGGCCGCCGGCCGCTACGACGCCGGGACAGCAGGTTCGTTGAGCCGGTGGACATGCGTGTGCCTCTCGAACCGGCACCCCTGCTGACGGCCTGCGGTTCCTGCCTGGGACCAGAGGTCGTCCTGTGTCGGGGAGCGCGCCGCTCTCGTCCACCCGCTCCAGCGCGTGGGCGAACGCCGTGCCCGTCGTCCGGGGCCGCGGCCACCGGCGGCGCTGCAGCGCGGCCCGCCTCTCGACGCTTCGAGAGGCGGGCCGCAACCGTACAGCGTGGATCCTAGAGCGGGGCTACGGCGTCGTGGTCACTTCGGGGGCGACCTCAGTCAGTTCGGTGATCCAGCCAGTCAAGGCTCCCACCTTGGTATAGACGCCGGGGCGGTTGGGCCTGGCGCAGCCGTAGCCCCACGACACCAGGCCGATCAGAACTCCGTTCTGTACCAGGGGGCCGCCTTCGTCTCCCGTGCAGGCGTCGACGCCTCCTTCGTCCCAACCCGCGCAGAGCATTCGGTCGGTGATGGCGTTGAACCCGTTGTGCTTCTGCTGGCAGACGTCGCGGGCGATCAGCGGCACCAATGCCACCTGCAAGGTCTCGGAGAGTGCCGCTCCTTCCCTCGCTGTCACTGCGCCCCATCCCGCGACCTCCGCCGCGGTGCCAGGGGCCGGGTCCGCGTCGCTCGTCGGCAGCGCGACCTTATCGATGCCACCAGTGCCGAGGGAGAACTGCCCGTCGATCTTGATGGCGGCGATGTCGTAGTCGTTCGTCCAGTTGTCGTAGTCCGGGTGGGTGATGACCTCGGCCACCTTGAAGTCCACGCCGGGCGTGGCATGCCTGTCCGTGCCCGCCCGCACGACGAGATCGGACGGCGACTTTCCCTCGACGCACTGCGCGATGGTAAGGACCCATTGGTCGCTGATGATGACGCCGCCGCACCTATGCGAGGAGGACCAGCGGACCGACACCATGTACGGGAACGCCCCTGGGGCGGTGTCGTGACCGCCTACGACGGCGTGCGCCGGAGAGGACATCATTCCGACGACCGCTGAGAGAGCGGCGAGGAGGAGGGCGAGGATCCGCTGGGCTGGGCGCGGGCGATGCGGGCGGCGGCCTTGAACACCATCACCTGCGCCCACGCCGCAGAGCGGGACGATCATCAACGGCTTCATGAGCTGGCCAACGATCACAGCGCGTTATCGTCACCTGCACGGCTGCCCGCGCGGCCCTGCGGTATCTGCCTCTGCCGTCGGTCTCATTTCTAATCGCCGTTGACGCCCCCACTGCCGCACCCAGCCGCCGATGCGCTCCACTTGCCCACCACTACCGGGCGTCCTGTACCACCCAACATGCCTTACGTGCCAGAAGGCACGAACTATCCTCTGACCTCGGTGATCGGGTTGACAACCCTAGATAACCTTGGTGCTCAACGCGCCGTCACGGCTCGTGGAGCGTCCAGGCCGGGTCGTAGTCGGGGTGTTCCCGGTAGGCCATGGCCAAGGCCCTCACCGCATCCCGCAGAGCCTCGCGGGCCGGTCCCGGCTCAGCTTCCTCGAACAGGTTGATGACCATGTAGCGGCTCTCGGCGTTCAGGATCGCGGGCCAGGGACCCCAGGTCGCGATGTGGTCAGCGACGACCCGCAGCGAGGTCTCCACCACCAGTTCGTCGTGGCCGTCGACCACCCGCTGGCTGCGGCGGGGCCAGTGCCGCCAGGGAGTGATCCCCGCCGCCCCGGCTGCCGCCAGTTCCTCCTCCAGGCGCTCGTGCAGGAAGACGACGACGCTCTCGTGCGGCCCCTCGTCGTCAGGGTCCCTCGGACCGCCGTAGGACTCCCGCACCTTCCCCAGGTTCGGGTCGTCGGCGGGGCAGTAGGTCAGCCACCCCCGCTCGGCGCGGATGAGCACTCCACCACCGGGCGGGACGTAGGTCTGGCAGTCCGCGGCCGCGCAGACCGCCCCGTACTTGTTCGTCGCCATCGGATCATTGTGCGGTTCAGAGCTGCAGACCCATGCGGTGGGCCAGGCCGCGCAGGTCCCGGGCGGCGTGCGTGGGCAGCTGCCGGTCCAACAGGTCGGAGACAGTGTCGCGGACGAGCGCGTTGGCGTGGATGCGCTGGGGCGCGACGTGTTCGGCGGCCAGCAGCGAGGCGACCGCCTCGGCGTCCCGGCCGCGCAGGTGCGCGAGCGAGCGGCCCAGGTCCGCGCGGAAGGCGGCCTCCCGGCCCGGTGCGGCCAGGATCTGCGGGCGCACTCCTCCGCCCGCGGTGACGGCCTGGCCGTGCCGGCCGAGGTCGGTGTTCAGGCTCACCTGGTGGATGCCGACGTTGGTGGGGCCGAAGTTCAGGTGCCATGCCTTGGTCTCGCCGGTGCGGGTGGCCAGGTCGGCGGCTTCCGCGAGGTGCTGGTGGACCTCGCGGGTCCGCTCGGCGCCCGAGCGGCGGACGTCCTGGGTCAGGCAGGTCGCCTGGATCAGGTGGAGTTCGCCCAGCAGCGCGTGTGCGGCCGGGGTCGCCAGGTGCCGCTCGACCTGGTCCGCGGCCTGCTCGGCGCGGGCCAGGGCCTGTGCCGGGCTGCCGGCGGCCATGAGCACGTGGGTGTGGAAGAACCCCGACAGGGCGTGATAGATCGGGTCGTCCAGCTCGGCGATCGCCTCGGCGGCCCGAGTGACCGCGATGAACGCCAGGTCGGTGTAGCCGAGGTTCTTCAGCAGCAGGGTGCAGGCCGGGTGGTAGGCGTCCGCCAGCAGCTGCAGCAGTCGCTCGCGCCGCCGGCCCGTGGCGGCCTCCACCGCGGCGTGCAGATCGCCCAGCAGGCCCGGAAGGGCGGCGGCGACCTGGCCGTATTCGCAGGCGTGGTAGAGCCGGTTGGCTTCCGCGACCCTGCCGGCCAGCAGGCCGACCGGCCCGCCCGGAGGGCTCTGGTCGGGCGGCAGGCCCAGGTTGATGCCCATCAGGACCAGCCGAAGCGCGGGGATCGCCTCGTGCGCGGT
The DNA here is from genome assembly GCF_043202455.1 of Kitasatospora sp. NPDC048194. Lineage (NCBI taxonomy): Bacteria > Bacillati > Actinomycetota > Actinomycetes > Kitasatosporales > Streptomycetaceae > Kitasatospora > Kitasatospora sp. NPDC048194. The sequence continues at coordinate 141,350 of NZ_JBIDAK010000019.1, read as the reverse complement.
CGCGGTGGAGGGATCAGCAGGCGCGTAGGGCTGCCCGGTCAGCTCGGACGGAGCGATCTTCAGTGCCTCGGCCAGGGCGGTGATGTGCCCGTGGCGGTCCAGGTGCCGCTGCCCGTTCTCCACCATCGACAGGAAGCCGGCCGACAGCCCGGACAAGCCGGCCAGCGTCCGCAGGCTCATCCCGCGCTGGCGCCGGGCCGTTCGCAGCCGCTGGCCGATCTGCTGGGCCTGATCTTGGCTCATCGCGCCCCACCCTCGCAGTTTCCGGTGACCCATCCGTAGCGTAGGGCGATCAGAGGACCCGTCAGGACACCTTTCCCTGAACTGGAGAGCGCGAAGTCACCGCATTCCGGCCCGCTGAGCGATCCGCCGGACGGTTGCGGCTGTCCCCGGGTCGCCGACGCGGACGGGCAGGACGGCCAGCAACTCGCGGGCGAACGGGGCAAGGCGGACCCGCAGCGGGGCCAGGGCCTCGGCCCGGGCCAGCAGGGCCGCTGCCCGCTCGTCCTGGCCGAGCCGCGCGTGAGCGCTCGCGGCGGTCACCAGGACCCGGGCCCGCCCGGCGCTCTCCAGGGCGTCCAGATCCGCTGACCGGGCGTGCTCGATCACCTCATCCCAGGCCCCGGCCTCCGCCGCGGCCTGGACGCAGGCCGCCGTCACCGCCGAGCGTTCCCGGGCGTCCCTGGCCCGTCCGGCCGCCTGCCGCAGCAGCCTCTCGGCCGTCTCCCGCTGCCCGGCGGCGGCGTTCGCCACCGCCGCCAGCAGCGGCAGGTCCCCATCGCCGATGGCGTCCTCGGCCCGCTCGGCGCGGGCGAGCGCGAATTCCGGCAGTCCCATGTCGATCAGCAGCCGAACCTCCTCGACCAGGACCGGAACCGGCTCCGGCCCGCCGGGGCGGGCCCGGTGCAGCAGCATCCAGGCCAGGTCCCGGTAACCGACGCGCCGCAGCAGTCCGGCCGCCGCGACGTGTCCGCGCACTCGCAGCTCGGCCGCCCACTGCCGGGCGGCGGCCGGGGCGGTCCGGGCGACGGTGTCGCCCAGGCGGATCAGGCCCGGCAGCGCAAGGGCCAGCGCGTGCTCGTCCCCGGCCGCCTCGGCCGCCAGCACCCGCTCGGTCCGGGCATCCAGGTCTTCCACCGATCCGGTCGGCTGGGCCCCTCCTGTCTCGGCGAGTTCGCGCCGCAGCTCGAAGGCGACGGACCGCACCAACGTGTGCTCGCCGCCGGCCGGCGGGTAGGGCTGCCCGGTCAGCTCGGCGGCGTCCAAGCGCAGGGCCCCGGCCAAGGCGGCCAGGTCGCGGCGGCGGTCCACCCACTCCCGGCCGCCCTCGAGGTCCGCGATGCGGCCCGGCGAGATCCCGGTCCGCGACGCGAGCTCGTCGACGCTGACCGCCCGGCGGGCCCGCCAAAGGGCCAAGTGCCCGCCTATCGGGCTCCCGCCCGCCTGATCGCCGCGTTCGTCGTGCCTCACGGGGCCTGCTTGTTCCTCCGCCGTCGCAACCACTGCCAGCCGAAGGCCGGCTCCCTCCGACCAGCGGAGTCCCCCGTGCGAGCGCATATGCCCTTCGCTGGCACCACAGTAGTTGTCAGCGCTCTCATGACGCGAACGCCCTGCCCACAGTGTGGGACGACTGCCTATGATGCCCGGTCAGACCTCCTGCCGGTCATGGCCGCGCGGCCGGTGCAGCGGGATGACCGTTCCGCCGCGGGCCGCCAGCTCCTCCCGCAGAAGGGTGTTGTCATGGTGCAAGGCGGCGATGGCCGTCGCGGCGGCGTCCAGGCGCTTTTGCAGCAGAGTGTTCTCGCGGGTCTTGTCCGCCAGCTTCCGCTTCAGTTCCTGGATCTCCTCGTCGCGGCGGGCCTCCCCCGGGGTGGCGGTGCCGTGCTCGGCGACGTGCGCGTCCCACTCCGCCAGGATGGTGTGCGCGCGGTTCATGGTGGCCCGGCTGACGCCGGCCTCCTGCCACAGGTTCTGCTTGGTCAGTCGCCCGTCCGTGCGCTGGGGCTTGCCGGCGAACAGCCGCTGCATCGCCGCGCGAAGGGCCTGAGCTGTCTGGGCGGTGACGCCGTCGTCGGTCAGGGCGCGGTCGGGCGTGGTGGTCACGACTCCTCCGTTCGGATCTGGGCGAGGACGGCGTCGACGCGCTCGATCTCGCGGCGGATGAGGGCTTTGCGGGGCGAGGGCAGCTTCGGGATCTGAAGGAGCTTGAGCTGGGTGCGGCGGTGGGAGTCGTGGATGGCGATGTGCTCGACGCCGATCATGCTGTTGCGGCACCGGTCCGGACGGCACCGCTCGTGCAGCGGCCCGCTGTAGCCCGCCGGGACGACAGCGCTCTCCAGGCAGACCGCGCCGGCCGGATTCGCCTCGTCGAACAGGCAGTTGTTGAGCGCGCCGAACCGGATGGTGATCCGGGCCTGCCGCAGCAGGTCTTCCTCGGTCCGGGCGTCACCGCCGCGGGCCTTGACGGTGGCGGTGATCTCGTCGAAGACCTCCTTGACCCGGTCGGCGCCGGGCCCGTAGCCGATCGGCTTGCCGTCCTTGTGCAGGCCGAACAGCTCCTTCAGCCGCCGGAACCGGGCGGCGTCGACGGCGGTGTCCAGCAGTTCCGCCCACTGGGTGTCGGGGGCGGCGTATCCCAGGGTGGCTCGGTTGGCCAGCGCGCGACGGGCGACGTGCTTGAGCTGCAGTCCGAGGGCGATCTCGGAGCCCGGGAACTGGTCGGTGAGCATGGCCATGGTCCGGCGGAACATGTGCGGGCGGACCCTGCCTGCGGGGATCTCCTCCAGGCCGCTCCAGGCGCGTCCGGCGTTGACGGCGGCGACGAACGAGTCGATCATCTGGTCGCCGTGGGCGGCCTCCGTGCTCTCCGGCCGCTTCAGCGGCGCGAAGACCCGCTCGGCGTGGACCGAGACGGCCTCCGCGACGGTGATCGCTTCGGCGACGGGTTCGGTGATCCACCAGTGCTTGCCCGGCCGGCCCCGGTGGCCCTTGTCCAGAGCGGAGGCGATCGCCGGAGCGTTGTAGTGCTCGACCACCGACCCGCGCCGGATCTCGTGGATCTCGCTGTCACGCATCATGGACAAGGCCGCGACCAGGCAGAACGCGGCGTCCCGGAGCTTGAACAGCATCCGGTTCGTCGCTCGTGCGTCCAGCCCCGGATGCCAGGGACCGGTGCTGCCGTCCGGGCGCGTCACCTGCGCGAGGCCGTCGATCAGCCCGGTCGTGGTCGCCCGCCCGGCCTCGATCTCGCGAAGGACCCTCGCGCGGCGGTCCCGGCCGGCCCGGGATCCGGTGGAGAAGATCCTGTCGGAAGTGGCGAAGCCGATGAACAGGGCGAGCAGGTTCCAGTTCGCTCCCTCCTTCTGGAGACCGAGCCGCAGCGGGGTCTCCGGCGCGTGGACGGGGATCCGGTTGGCGGGATCGGCGAGCCAGGCATCCAGGACTTCATCGACTCCGCCCCGCGGGAAACGCTGCATCTCGACGACGCCGGCTCGCAGTTCCTCGTAGCGGCGAAAGGCCCGCAGCACGTCCGGCGCGAAGGTGTGGACATAGACCCAGGCCGCCCGCACCAGCGGGAACCAGATGTCCGGCGGGATGACCGGCGTCGACACCTCATGCGAGACCGCGTACTTCGCCGCCTTGCGCGCGCTCATCCCCTGCCATGGGTCGACCGGCACCCCGCCGCAGGACAGCGCGGGTCCGACCTCGTGCAGCCGCTTGATCACCACGACGTAGCCCATCACGGTCCCGGCCATGAGCTTCTTCTCCTCGTGCAGCCACCGGGTGAAGCGCTTGAAGTCGTTCGTCCGCCAGCCGTCCAGCCGGTCGGGCAGGCCGTTGCGGCGTCCGAACTCGGCCATCCGCCGAAGGTGGGAGATGTGCTGGATGACCGTCGACAGGTCGAACGGATCGGGCTGCAGGTGCACTCCGGCATCGATCACCGCCTCATGCCGGGGGTTGGCCATGACCATGGCCAACTCGCGGGCGGTCAGGTTCCACCAGCCCTGGGCGAGGTTCTTGGTGAACTTGATCCTCCACATGGACTCGGAGAGGTTGGCGTTGCGGCGGACCACTCCGTTGAGGTCCCACACGTCGGTGTCGCCGAACAGCGGGAGGCGGGCGCCGGGCTGCCGGGCGGCCGGCAGCAGGGAATGGCTCTGGATGACCGGTTCGTCGTCACGGAAGATCGACGACGTCCGCGGGCTGGGGAGGGCGGCGGTCATGCGTCGAACTCCACGTGCGCGGCCAGCGGCAGGTCCAGGTGGATGCCGCCCTCGGCGATGTGCTTGCGGGCCATGGTGATCTCCGCTTCCGTGCGGTCGTCCAGGACCGCGGTCAAGTTGGTGTAGGACTGGCCCCACAAAGCGGTGAACTGCACGGGGTTCAGCCGCTGCCGCAGCCGGTCCAAGTGGTCCTTGAACAGCAGCAGTTGGGGCAACTGACTGGGCATGACCCAGGCGTTGCGGCACTCGAGGCAGCGCAATGGGGCGACGGCGCACAACTCGCCGGCCGGGCTGAACGGCGAGTCGTAGGGGTTCGTGCAGTGCGTGACGCCCATGTCGAGCTCGCCCTGGACCAGGTCTCCCGCCTGCTTTTCGGTCAGCCCCAGGGCCTGGAGCTTGGTGGTGTCCTCGGCCGCGTCGGCGGCCTGTGAGGTCAGCACGGTCGGGCCGTCCACGGCCTTGCGGAACCAGTGCTCCTGGGCCGAGTTGATCACCTCGGCCGAGATCACCCGCAGCGTCGTTCCCTGGGCATAGTGACCCTTGAAGGTCTCCTCGTAGTGGTCGTCGGCGGCATCCGCGATGTGGCCGCGCGAGACGACGACCTTCTCCACCTTGGTCGACTTGCGCAGCCTGCGGATGTCCGTGGAGCCGCTGACCGTGATCTGGTTGCGGCGAAGCCACTCGCTGAACCGCGCCTGGGGCGCTTCGGGGCTCCACTCGTCGAACTTCAGCGTGAGGTCGACATCGACGGTCGCTCTCATGAAGAGCTTCCGGTCCGGGTTGCCGGCTCGCAGTCGGGCGTTCTCGGTGACGGCCATCAGGCGCCGGACGACCGCGCTGGGCTCGCGCCGCGGCCGGTCCTTGAACTCCTCGGTCTCGACGACGTCGGCCATCTCCAAGGAGCTGTCGTCCTTGAACGAGCGGTAGTAGCGGCGCTTGGCCCGCTTCTTGACCAGTGTCAGCCGCACCCCGCCGGGCACGAACTCCACGTCGTCCTCGCGCAGTCCGCTGACCTCCTCCGGGGCATGCCCGGTGGCGTCCATCAGCAGCACCCGGAAGGCATGCAGATCGAACGAGGTCGGCCAGAGCTGGGCGACGAGCCACCGGTCCAGGGCGGTCTTCGAGGCGCGGGGCAGCGTTCCGTCCGGCTTCCTGATGCAGCCGATCAGCTCTTGCGGCCACAACCGCGGGACGGGCAGATGCTCGTGGATGTCATGAGGCGTGATCGCTCCGTGCGCCAGCCCCCAGAGCAGGTCCCGCAGCGACATCCACGAGCCGTCGTCGGGATGGCGGCCCTGCGCGGCCAGGTCCCACCCGGCTGCCAAGCGCTTCTCCAGAGCGATGACGGCGGCCCAAGCGCCCCGGACCAGGGCCTGCTTCTCCTTGCGGGAGAACTCGTCCAGCTCGTTGTTCTCCCCGATCGGCACTCCGGTGCCGGACCGGGCGAACGCCTCGATGCGCGGGGCAACCGGCCGGTCGGGGTGCTCGACCCGCCTGCGGATCAGCACCCGGATCGCCCCGGCCAGGATGGCCGGCCGCATCGAGGACGGAGCGAACCCGGACGGAAGCGTGCGTTCCCAGGCGGCAACGGCCCGTGCCACGTCGGGATGGTCGGCTGCCAGGGACGCGCGCGGAGCATCATGGCCCAGCGCGGCGTCCACTGAGACGCAAAGCCGGTCGATCGCCTGCTGATAGGACTGCACCGTCCCGGCCGACAGCCCGGCCGCGGCCGTGTACTCGACCCACTCGTCCGCCAACTCGGCTGCCAGCCGAGAACATTGATACTTGCCTGGGTGGATCCGACACGTGTTGGTGGTGGACTTCCTGGCACGGGTGGCCCACACGACCCGTTCGCCGATCGTTCCCGCCACCCCCGCCGATTCCGCCTCGACGGTCGGAAAATCCCTGCTGAACGCTCCTCGGCGGGGCATCAGGCAGACCTGCCCTTCTCCAGGTCGAACGCGTGGGCGGCGATCTGCGCGTAGGTCGCCTCGCTGCCCACCTCCCCGACCCAGCCCCGGAATGCCTCGTCGAAGTCGTAGAGCAGGTCGTCCGTGTACTCCAGGTACTCGTAGGTGGTGGCCGGACTCTGATGTCCGAGTCTGCGGCTGACGATCAGCAGCGGATTCAGACGGGTGTGACTGGCCAGGTAGGAACGGTGCCGGCGGCGACGCGCAACCGCATCCGGCTCGTCGCCGTCCATCTGCCGCTCGAGGTAGCTGAGCAGCTGAAGCGCGTAGGTGTGACGCAGGTCGTGCCAGCGCCACCTCCTGCGGGGCAGCGGCGGAGTGCTGTCGTCCTGGAGGGCGACCATGCGGCGCCAGGCCGCGTGCCGGTAGCGCTTCCAGGAGTCAGCGCCGGGCATCAACCCGCCTCGGCAGATGAACACCGCGAGCGCTTCGAGGCCAACTTCCGTCTCGTGGACGGTGATCCGCCGGAGCCCGGCGTCCATCGCGGACATCACGAACTCCCGCCGGATTCCGTCGAGCATGCCGTGGACCAGCCCGGAGTCGTGGTCGATCCGGGAGACGACGAACAGATCCCGGTACCGCTTCCCCAGGTTGCGGGCGGACATCGCCGCCTGCTGGGGCCGCTCGATCAGCAGGTAAGGGTCGAGTGAGGCCATCGAGTCCTGCGGGACGTAGATCGTGCGGGCCTTGCCGTACTTCGCGCATGCCTGGACTGTGAAGGTCACCTCGTCGACACGATGCCCAACCCCGATGCCCAGCTCCGGCAGCAGCACCGTCGCCCACTCCCGCCAGCGCATCCCGGTGCCCAGAGCCAGATCCGAGGCGGCCCGGTTGCGGTGCGGAGCCGAGCCTCGGAACGACCGGTTCACGCTCGAGTCCGGCAACTGGCCGCCCAGGCCGACGTCCCGGAAGTACCGGTACTGCCCGAACGACAGGTGGCGGATGTCCATCTTCTGCTCGATGCGCCGGCCTCGGACCACCATCCGCCTCGGCCGCTTCTGCAACACGCTCCGCTCCACCAGATGCTCGTAGAACTGGTCGATGAGCTGGGCTTCCTTGCCCCACGTGACGTCGCCGACCGGCCTGGTCTGCAGCTGGGTGCGGACCTTCTTGTACGCCTGGAGATCAGATTCGGTGGCCGACAGCACGCCCCGGCCCCGCTGTTCCTGGAAGTCGGCGACCCGCGCGATGATCCGCCCGTAGTCCTTCAGCGTGCCCTCGGCGAGCTCGCCGTCCGACAGGCTCCGCCCCCAGGAACACAGCGGCTCGATCGGCATCATCGTCTCGTCATCCAGGTACACCGGCGTGCCGTCTGCGATCGCCCGATCATCGAGCAGCCTGCCGACCTCCTCCCCGGAGATCACCGGACTGTCCATGTGCCGCTTCGCCAGCTTCGCGTTCACGAAGAACACCTGCACCGTTCACCCCTCCTGAGACAGCGCTGATAGGAGAGATACCTCAAACCACTGACGAACGTCGCGGCCCCCGTGATCACCCCGAGGAAGTCGTGAGACAGAACTGAACTGCCCCAAGAAGAAATGGGTCAGCAACAGGAGAGGCACCACCGTGACGCCCAGATCGCGCAGACACCGATCGGCGGCGTTCGGATCCGGCCCGGCGTCGATCACCACCGCACTGTCCGACGCTCCCGTTCGAAGGGCCAACATGTCTCCCTGACCGACATCTTCCCTGTCAAGTCCAAGCGTGTTGCGGCATGCCGTCGTCGAAGCCTAGCCAGCCACGGGCACTTGCCACCCTCGTCGATGACAGTCGGTGATGCTTAGGTTTTCGTAATGAGGTGCGCTGTGCTCCCAGACCGTCGGGTTCAGTGGGTTGTCTTGGCTTCCTGGTGCTGCCGGAGGCGGTTGATGATCTCCTTGCGGAGGCTTCGGCGCTCCCATGGGTCGCAGCCGATGAACCGCCCGTAGCGGGTTTCATGGGGTGCGGTCATCTCTCGGATCAGCCGGAAGAGGTCGGGGTGCCGTCGGACAAGTTCTTCGTAGGTTGGCTGGACGAACTGCATCAGGGCTTCGTGCTCTGGATCACAGCGCTCGGCGATCGTCGTGGAGTCGAACAGGGTCTGCTTGAGTCGGCTGTTCTCGTTGGTGCGCTGGACCAGGCTCGCGAACAGTCGTCGGCGTGCGGCGATGTCGGGCTGGCTGCGCTGTGCGGTGGTCCTGGACAGGGGGACGAGCGCTTGGTGGCTCGGGTTCTGCGCGTCAGCTGCCAGGTGCTTGCGGAGCGCTTCGAGCTGGTCCTGCCACCGGTGCAGAACGAGTGGGTGGCAGAGGGCATCGTCGCGCCCCTGCTGGCGCCCGGCGTCCTGTAGAACGCGAAGGCGGAATCGCGCGTCGTCCAAGTCCAGGACTGTGCTGACCTCGGGAGTCACGGGGGCTTTCAAGAGCCCTCGCTCGATGCACCAGTGGATCTTCTCCAGCTGGTTGGAGACCTGGACGGAGGCTCTGGGGCTCAGACCGGCGGCGGTTGCGGCCTGAGCCATCAAGGCTGCTCGTTCGTCGCGGAGGAAGTCGCCGAGCAGGCCCTTGGCGAACCTGATCGGATCGTCGGTCGGCGTGGTGTTGCTCGGGACGAGGCCGTAGCGGTTCAGTTCGGTCAGCCGTTGGCGCTTCAGCTCGGCGTTGGCCTCGTTGAGCCGGCGGCGGACGTTGTTGGCCTGGTCGTCCCACTGCTTGATGACGGGATCTTCCTCCTGGCCGGCGCGGATGTGCTCTTCCTTGCGTAGTTGGAGGTCGTGGAGCCCGTAGGTGAGTGCGTCGATCGACTCGCAGATCCGGTCCCTGCCATAGAGGAGGTCGATGAGGCCGGTGCGTTCGACGCCGCATGACTCGGCGATCACGACCTTGACGAGGTCCACGAAGCTGGCGCTGATCACATCCGCCATGTCCGACAGGGGGAGCCGCCAGGGCTTCTGATCGGGGACCCGCTCGATTCGAAGGCCGGGGCCGGTCAGCACTGGCGCGCGCCGCCGCTCCTTCGGGTCGTTCTGCGCGGGGATGGGCAGCGCGAAGCGGATGTCGAGGTAGCGGGTGATGCGGCCTCGATGATGATTCGTCAGCGGCCGGTCCCGCAGGGTCACGCACTGCTGGCGAGGCCCCGCCCCGCAGGTCGGACATGGGACTGTGCCGACATCTGACGAGGTCAGGGACCATAGTGTGGTGCGCGCGTGGACATCATTGATCATGGCCGGGCTTTCCAGGGTGGGGACGCCTGAGTGTGGCGGCGCGCTGTTCAACGACCTGAAGGGCGTGCTGATCCCTCCGCCATCGGGACGAACTTCGCGCGAAGCGCGGGTGCCCCCGAGCAGTCCGGACGGCTCAGGGGCACCCGTGTGTGGTGTGGTGGTCAGACGCTCAGCTTGATGGGGGTGACGTCGCCGCTGGGACAGGGGGCGGAGGGTTTGTCACCGGTTGCGGCGAGCTGCGTTCAGGGCGTCGGCCGCTCGAAGGACCTCCTGAGCGGCTTCCTTGAGTTCGTATGACTGGCCTTCCAGGTTCCCCAGCGTGTCCGCGGCATTCGACAGCCTGATCGCGATGCCCTCCAGGCCCCGCAGTCGTTGGGCGGCTCCAGCGATCGCCGCAGCGTTGTCTGCCAGCCCGTGCAGGTCGTCCGCGGCATCCGCCAGCGTGTTGGCGCTGTCCGTCAGGCCCCGCAGGTCGTGTGCCGCCTGGCTGAGCGTGTTGGCATTGTCCTCCAGCCCGTGCAGCGAGCGGGCGGCATTGTTCAGGAGCAGAGCGGTGTCCTCGGAGACGCCGCTGCGGTGGACGCGCAGGTCCGCGAACTCGGAGGTGGCCAGCTTGAGCAAGGAGGCGAGTTCGGGGGCGGACTTCGCGAACTCGTCGAGGGCCGGGCCGAGGAGGTCGACGAACTCGGCCTGGGCCTCGCGGATCATCTCTCCGAGGTCGGCCTTGCTGAGGTCTCCGAGGCCTTCGAGCGCGTCGACGCCGTCTGCTTCGCGGGCCTTCTTCCACTCGTGCAGCAGTTCGACCGGATATTCGTCGCGGCTCGGGCCGTCGATGGTCTTGTGGTGGGGGGTGCAGAGCAGGATCAGGTTGGAGAAGTGGTTGCGCTGAGCTTCGGACCAGGTCGGTTCGGCGCGGGGGCCGTTGTCCTCGAAGGCGACGATGTGGGCGATGATCAGGTTCTGGACGGGCTCGCCCTTGACCATGCGGATGGTGGGCTCGTGGCAGCCGGGCCAGTAGCAGCCGCCGCGGGCCAGGGTGAGGAGCCCGGCGACGGTGCCGGAGCTGTAGTAGCGCCGCGACTTCGGCTTCTTCGGTGAAGTCATGTGTGTGCCCCCTTGGTTGACAATGCCTCAGCGACTGTAGGGGGCGCCGCCGACACTCAAGGTTGTCGCAAGGTAACGCCCGGTGCCCGAGCTGTGTTTTCAAGCCAACCCGGCAGAGGTCAACGGGCCAGCGGCCGAGGTAGGTGGCCTGCGGGTCGAAAAGTTTCCAATTTCAGGGGGTTTCCAATGCTTGGAAACCCCCTGAAATTGGCTGGTGTCCTGCCCCGCTCGTGCCGGGGCAGCAGCGGCTGAGCGTGCTGTGCCCCCGAACTGTCCGGAAGGCTCGGGGGCACTCGCGCGTGGTGGATCAGGCGGTCAGCTCGAGCACCGGGGCGACGTCGCCGCCCGGGCAGGGGGCTGCCGGGCGGCAGTCCGAGCCACTGCAGTCCGCCGCGTCGGCCGCCGAGTAGACCTCCGGAGCGGTGCCGTAGCCGACCGCGACCAGGGCGGCGACGGTCTCGCGGATCTTGCCGGGGGTGCCGTAGTTGTCGGCGGGCTCGTGGTGGATGAACCGGCCGCCGGTCAGGCGGGACATGAAGGCGAAGTTCTTGCGGGTCCGCCGCAGGGCGGCGTGCCAAACCTCGTCCATGTCGACGGTGAGCGCGTAACCGGCCAACGGGTCGTCGGCGACGAGGGTCGCCCAATCGGCCCAGGCGGTCACGAGCAGGTCGATGTAGTCGACGCTGAAGTCCGGGTTCTCCTTGGCGACGTCGGCGGCGAGGTCGGCCGCGAACTCGGAGAACTCACCGGCCAGCAGCTCGGCGCCGCGGGACCTGGTGGGGGTGTCACTCATGTGCTCCTCCTTGATCTCCTGCTTCGAGTGGTGCCGGACCCGTCCCGGCGCCGAGCATGCGGCGCCGGGACGGGAGTCTGTCGGAAACCAGGTGACCGGTGCGGGTCAGGGGCGGCCGAGGGCGCGGAAGGTCCAGCCGGCCGCGCGCCAGCGCTCGGCGTTGAGGGTTCCGCGAGCGTCGATGACCCTGGGGACCGCGATGTGCCCGACGAGGTCGGCCGGGTCGGCGTCGGAGTACTGGGACCAGTCGGTCAGGTGCAGCAGCAGGCCGGCGCCGGTGACGGCCGCGGCCAGGTCGTCGGCGTACTCGAGCATGGGGTAGGCCCTGCGGGCGTTCTCCATTGCGGCGGGGTCGTGGACGGTGACCTCGGCGCCGGCCCGGTGGAGGGCGTCGGCAACCGCGAGGGCCGGGGAGTCGCGGATGTCGTCGGTGTTGGCCTTGAACGCGGCGCCCCAGACGGCGATCCGCTTGCCTGCAACGGTCCCGCCGAGCGCCTCGCGGGCGAGTTCGACGGTGTGCTCCCGCCGGCGCCGGTTGATCGCCGCGACCTGGCGGAGCAGGCCGACCTCGGCGCCGAGCTCCTCGGCGCGGTGGGTGAACCCGGCCAGGTCCTTGGGCAGGCAGCCGCCGCCGAACCCGAGGCCAGGCCGCATGCCCTTGGCGCCGATCCTCTGGTCATAGCCGAGGGCGAGGGCGAGCTGCTGGACGTCGGCGCCGGTCAGCTCGCAGAGCTCGGCCATCGCGTTGATGAAGGAGATCTTGGTGGCGAGGAAGGCGTTCGCGGCGCCCTTGATCAGCTCGGCGGTGGGCAGGTCGGTGACGATCAGCGGCGACCCGGCGGCCAGGACGTCGGCATAGACAGCCCGGAAGACGGCCTCGCTGCTGGAGTCGCCGTCCTCGATGCCGAGCACGATCCGGTCCGGCTGCAGGGTGTCCTGGACGGCGAAGGACTCGCGCAGGAACTCCGGCGACCAGGCTAGGCGGACGCTCGCCCCGGCGGGGACGTGCTCGTCCAGGGTCTTCCGCAGCTGGGCGACGGTGCCGACCGGGACGGTCGACTTGCCGATGATCACCGCGCCGTCACCGAGCCTGGGGGCCAGGCGCCGGGCGGCGGTGTGGAGGTGGGTGAGGTCGTAGGCGCCGCTGCCGTCCTGCTGTGGGGTGCCGACGCCCAGGAAGTGGATGTCGGCGAACTCGGCGGCCTCCGCGTAGGAGGCGGTGAACCGCAGGTTGCCGGCGGCGGTGTGCTTGGCGAGCAGGTCGTCCAGGCCGCGCTCGACGAACGGGGCCTGGCCCTTGTTCAGGGCGTCGACCTTGTCGGTGTCGGTGTCCATGCCGAGGACCTGGTGGCCGAGCTCGGCCATCGCGGCGGCGTGGGTCGCGCCGAGGTAGCCGCAGCCGATCACGGTGAGCTTCACGAACGTGTCCTTCCGAGGGGGCGGGGTGCCGCCCGGCCAGGCATCCCGACCCCTCGAGGACGGGGCGGTCAGGCGCCAGGCTGGGCGGCGAGGAACCGGTGGATGCCGTCGCGGATGAACGGCGGGATGGGCAGAACGGTCAGGTGCTCGGGGGCGAAGAACTGGAGCTTGACGCCCTCGGCCAGCGGCAGCGTGGTCTCGTCGCCGTCCCAGGAGGCGGCGAAGAAGCTGATGATCTGCCCTGATCCGTGGGTGTCCGGGGTCTCGAACAGCTCGGCCAGGCCGCCGTCGACGGCCAGGCCGGCTTCTTCGTCGAGCTCGCGGACGATCGCCTCGGCCGGGGCCTCGCCAGGGTCGCAGCCGCCTCCCAGGAGGCTCCAGTGCCCAGGCCAGGCAATGCCGTCGAGGTCGTCGCGCAGATGCAGCAGGAGCTCGCCGCGCCGGTTGGTGATGATCGCGACCGCTCCGCGCGGTGTGGTGGCGGACGGCTCGGTGGAGAGAGTCTGGGAGTCCATCCGCTCACCGTAGTGAGCCGACGGCCTGTCATGCCGCAGCCGCCAGCGTCCGGTCGGAGAACCAGGCCGCCGCCATCAGGGCCTGCATCCGGGTGCGGTCGAACCGGCCGCCCGGACGAAGGCCGCCGGCCAGCAGCGGCTGCAGCCCGCGCGGCGCCTGGTCGAGCGCGGAGCTGATCTGGGCGGTCGCCCAGGGCTCTAGCGGGCCCGAGAGCCAGCTCGGGACCGGGGAGGCGAAGCCGAGCTTGTCCCGGCTGCCCCAGACCTCCCGGGGCAGGCCGAGGGCCTTCGCGGCGTCCCGCAGGATGCGCTTCCCGGCCGCCGGGTCGGAGATCTTGTGCTCGATGGGCAGCCGGTAGGAGAACTCGACCAGGTCCCGCGCCAGGTAAGGCGAGCGCCGCTCGAGTGCGAAGGCGGACGCCAGCTTGTCGCTGGTCATGACCAGCGGGCGCCAGGCCGTGGCCAGGTCCGCCAGCGTCAGCCCCCGCGCCAGATCGCCGTCCGCCCGGGTCAGGGCATCGGCGACCAGCTCGCGCAGCCGTCCGTCCGGGTCCTGCCCGCGCAGGATCAGCTTCACGATCGCCTCGGCCGGCTCCAGCTGCCCGCCAGCCTCGTTCAGGAGCTTGGACGCTAGCGGCCGGTAGGCCTCCAGCCCGGCGCCCAGCACCGCCTCCGGGCCGAACAGGACGAGCGCGTGGCGGACGTAGCCCATCAGGAACTCATCCGGCCCCAGCCCGCCGACCACGACGCGGATGCCGCGCTCGGCGATCGCCCGGTAGGCCATGTGCTCGGAGAACGTGGATGCGTTGCCCATCGGGTAGTCGAGCGCGTGCATGATCTCCGGCAGCGCGCGGGTGAAGTCCGCGGCGGTCGGCTCGATGACCACCAGCTCGGCGCCGATGTCCCGGGCGACGACGGCCGCGATCTGCGACTCGTCGAGGCGGTCCTGGCCCGGGTAGCGGACGGTGACGCAGACCTGCGGGCGCATCAGGTAGGCCAGCACGGAGGAGTCCAGCCCGCCCGACAGCAGCAGCGCGAAGTCGGAGCCGGGCGCCCGCATCGGGATCCGGTCGGCCAGCAGGGTCGAGAACCGGGCGAGCGCGGTCTTGTAGTCGCCCTGCCAGGGCTCCAGGCCCTCCAGCCGCCACCAGGTCCGCTGGACCAGCGAGCCGGTGGCGACGTCGAAGGCCAGCAGCCCGGCCGGCGGCAGGAGCTGGATGCCCTGGAACGGGGTGTCGGCGCCGGTCGGCGTCTCGATGGACAGCATCTCGGGGCGGACGACCAGCGGCGCGGTGCCGTAGCCGGTCAGGGTGGTGACCTCGGACGCGAACGCGAGCCGCCCGCCGTCCAGGCGCCAGTAGAGCGGCTTCTCGCCGAGCCGGTCCCGCGCGAGGAACAGCCGCCCCTCGCGCGGGTCGTAGGCGGCCAGGGCGAACATGCCGTCCAGGCCGGCGAGGCAGCTGGGGCCGAGCTTGGCCCAGGCCCGCAGCACCAGGTGGGCATCGGTCTCGCCGGGCTCCAGGTCGATGCCCCAGGCCGCGGCGACCTGCCGGTAGTTGTAGATCTCGCCGTTGAACGTGAGGACGACGCCGCTGGCCGGGTCCAGGTAGGGGCCGGGCTGGGCGGTGGTGTCGACGATCAGCAGGGTGTTCATGGACAGCACCGCCCGGCCGTCGGCCGAGGTGAGGTGCCTCGTTCCGTCCGGGCCGCGGTGGTGCTGGGCCAGGCCCATCGCCGCGACGGTGCTCTGGTGCCGGGCGGCGTCCGCGCCGGCCAGTCCTGCGATTCCGCACATCTGGTTGTCACCCCCGAGCGTGAATCGGTGAAGGCCTCCGCCGGAAGGTCTGTGGTCCGGTCCGGCGGAGGCCCGGGGCATCAGACAACCGCGTCCGGCCGGGCCGGGGCAGGGCTCGCAAGGGGGCTCACAACTCGCGAAAGCGGTTCACCGCGAGCGGCGAAGGCAATACCCTCGGTGATCCGGCGTCAGATGCCGGATGTACGACTTCTCGTGCCCAGTCGCGTACGACTTCCGCGCAGAGCCGCGCGGGACCGATTGAGGGGGACGCTGTGGCGTCGACCACCCGCCGGGCCAAGCCGCCGAACGACGCGCTGGCCAGGATGATCGAAAAGTGTGACGGGGCCAGCCACAAATCGCTGGCCCTGCGCGTGAACCAGCTCGCCCACGAAGCCGGACTGACCACGACATATACGCATACCTCGGTCGCGAACTGGTGCCGCCGGGGCATGGTCCCCGACTGGCCCGTGCCCAAGCTGCTGGCCCAGGCGATCGGCGAACGGCTCGGCCGGCCGGTGCAGTTGGCGGAGATCGGTATGGCGGATGCGGAGACACCGGACGCCGCGGTGGGGTTGGATTTCCCGCGAGACCCCGCCGACGCCGTCCGCGTCGCCACTTCGTTCTGGAGCACTGTGAACCGCCGCGACTTCCTCACCGGAACGGGCTTCGCCGTCTCCGCGTTCACCACCCCGTTCACCCGCTGGCTGGTCACCCCCGCCGACGACGCCGCCGCCCATCGCGGCCGTGGCCGGGTCGGCACCGCCGACATCGCCGAACTGCGGGAGGCCGCCGACGACGCCCGGCGATGGGACTCGAAATACGGCGGCGGGAACTGGAAGGCCAACTCCGTCACGGCATGTCTTCAGGAGCGGGCGGTCCCGCTGCTGAACGGCTCGTTCAGCGACGACGTGGGCCGCCAGCTGTTCTCGGTGACCGCCGAGCTGTCCCGCCTGGCCGGCTGGACGGCCTTCGACGTCGGCCAGCACGACGCCGCCCAGCGGCACTTCATCCAGGCCCTCCGCCTCGCCCGGGCCGGAGGCGACGTCGAGCTCGGCTGCTATGTCCTGACCACGATGGCGATGCAGACCCTGCTGAGGGGCTTCGCCAGCGAGGCCATCGACATGACCCAGGGCGCCTTCCAGCGCGCCAAGGGTGAGGCGGCTCCCAGGGTGCTGGCCTTCACCAAGCTGATCGAGGCCAGGGCCCATGCCCGCGACAACAACGCCAAGGCCGCCTCGGCCGCGCTCGCCGCATCCGAGAACCTGCTCGACCAGGCCCACGACGACGCCGACGAGCCCGCCTGGATCGACTTCTATCACCATGCCCGGCTCTCGGCGGACGCCGCCGAGATCTTCCGCGACCTGAAGAACCCCAAGGCCGCCCTGGCCTGGAATACGCAGGCCGCCGCCATGCCGACCGGGGTGTTCACCCGCTCCGTCGGCATGCGCCTGGCCATCGTCGGGACCGCCCACCTCCAGGCCAACGACCTCGACCAGGGCCTCACGCTCGGCAACCAGGCCGTCGACATCCTCGCCCGCGTCCAATCGAGTCGGGCCAAGGACTACGTCCGCGAGTTCAACGCCGCCCTGGCCCCATGGCGCCGGGAGACCGCCGTCCGCGACTTCCTGCACCGGACCCGCAGCGAGCTCGGCGTCGCCGCCTGATCAGACATCAAGCCGATAGGTAGTTTGTGCCGTTGGGCCGACCAGCCAGATTGCCTCAAATCCGAGACCCTTGGCCCACTCTCCGTGAAGTGCCCGGAAGTCGCTCACCACGACTTGGAATGCATATCCAGCCCGGTCTGTGGCATCAATGGCCAGGACCACCTTGCTCCCGCCTCGGGCTGGCCGGTGCTTCAGGTCATTCTGGTGCTTCTTCGCGACAGCTTGCCGTAGAAGCTCAACTGCTTCGGCTGCCTGCTGGTTGCGATCGACAGGGTGGCCATTGCCGAGCCTCTGCAAGACACCGTTCTCAGGCGGAATTGTGACCTGAATCGAGAGCTTGCGAGTATCGTCGGCAAGGTCGTCAGCCTCGCAGTCGATCCCCTTCTCAACCCCGGTCGCCTTTCTGGCCGGGCCCCAGTTCCCTCCGTCATGGTTGTGCCGCTCGACCAGAACGTGGGCAACCTGGAGCTCTCCGTCGTCGGTCGACAGCGCGGCTCCGGCCATGGATTCGATGATCGCGCCATCGACGGTGACATCCCCATTGTATGAGCGCTTATCGTCTCCCCGAACTATTCGGAGTCCCTCATTGAATCCCTGCCGGGGACCATCTCGGACGGTATCCTCGCTGAAATTCCCCACATCGGATGCCCGGATGATGACCGGGCTAGGGCCAGTCGCGCCCGCAGCCGGAACCTCCTCGTCAGAGGGACCCGCCGCCGCGGTCTTGTGCGCGACAATGTCGTCACTGGTTCCGACGGCAGCGAGCAGTTCCAGCTCTATCGGCTTGGGATTATCTGTCATTCGTGAACGACCTTATTGGGTGAAGAAACATCCGTGAGACGCGGAATGGTTCTAGTGTGCCTCGTTGACTGGCCGATGAAACCGGCCCATCGGAAATTTCTCACAGGCCACGGGCTCAGATGGCCTCGACATTCTGGCTGACGTTGATCGAAGTCGTTTTGCGCTCGGCCAGAAATCCAGCAGATTCGGGAGCGGCCTGGTGGCCCGGTTCCGCGGAATCGGGCCACCAGGCCGCGTCTGCTGACACAGCTAACGGCTGGGTGCGGTGGGCAGGGGCACCACCGCTGCCCGCTTGCGGCCCTGCTGGTTGCGGAGCTGGTCGTTCTCGACCTCGAGGACGTTGACCACGCGGGCGAACATGTCGACCTCGCCCTGGAGGCGCTTGATCTCCACGGTTGCCTCGGCCAGCCGTTCCTTGGTCTTCTTCAGCTCATCCCGCAGCTTGCGTTCGCTGTCGGGGACGTGCCCCTGGGCCCTGACCTTGGCATAGAACTCGTCCTTCAGGTCGGTGTGCCGGTGGGTGAGCACGTGCCGCTTCACGTCCGCCTCGACGGCCAGCGCGACGACCGTCAGGGCGCCGTCCGACCTCAGCGGGGTGCCGGCCAGCAGCCGGTCCATCGCGGCCCGGATGCTGTCGCGTTCCTTGTCCTGGCTCATCAGTGGAGTCCTATCCGGCGGTGACACGGTCGGCATCGTGCTTGTCGGCCAGCTCCGACAGGGTCTCGGCCCGCTCCCGCAGCCGGTCGGCCAGCGGCTCGGGAACGAGCCGGGAGTCGGCCTGCTGCCGGAGACTGCCTGCCGCTTCCCGCAGGTGGATGGCCTGCTGGTCGGTGCGGGCGATGTTCGCGCAGTTGCTGCGGCAGCGGTCCAGGCTTGGCGCCTCGCTCTTGCCGCCCCGGCCGGGATGGCAGAGGGCCTTGGACCGGTCGTAGTTGCAGAACAGGAAGGCCTCCTTGTTCTCGAAGACGTTCAGGGTCGGGTCGGCCAGCAGGCGGCGGGCCTGCTTGACGGTGGCGATCATGCCGCCGAAACGTTCGTGTTCCTGCGCTGCGGCGTGGATCAGTCGGCGGGCCGCCGGGCCGGAGACGCCCTCGCCCTCCTGGATGGCCTCGTGCACCTCGCTGAGGTGCTCGGCGACCGTCCGGGCCGTCTCGAAGTCCAGCAGGTCGTGGATGCCGCCGCGGGTCCGAGAGCCGTAGCCCTGGCTGATCAACGTGCGCATGTGACCGTACTGGACCGCCAGCGCCACCAGCCCTCCCGGCCGGCGGGCGATGTGCCAGGCCAGAGTGCGGCGGAAGCGACCGGTGCCGACCCGGCCGTGCGGGTCGGGCGGGATCACCTCGGCCTGCCGCCCCCGGCTCCGCGTGTGGGTGTTGACCCACGCGGTGAACCTCTCGACGCGGTTGCTCATGGTGGCGATCGCCAACGACCTGCCGCTTCGGCGTTCGAGGTTCCGCGGGTCGTAGACCTCGGCGGCGAACAGCAGTCCATCGTGGTCGCCGCCCAGCCGTTCCAGCACCCGGACCGCTCTCACGACCTGCGGGACCGCGACCCAGGGGGCTTCGCGTACGACTCCGGCGGAGTCGTGGTTGCCGTCCTCGTCGCGGGCGACCTTGAACTGCCTCCCGTAGATCAGGTGCCGCTTGGCCGCCCCGGGTTCGCCGCCGGGGTCCGGGCAGCACCCGTTCTGGAGCCCGAGAATCTCCCCGGTTCTCATGCCCGTCAGGTAGCCGAGCACGATGTAGCAGGCGGTGACGAGGTGCATGACCAGCGCGGGGAAAGTGTAGAACTCGAACGGCTCGTGCCAGGGCTCGCCGCCCAGTGTGGCGGTGACGGGTGTCTCCAGCAGACACGGTCCCGGGTTGGCGAGGCGGTAGTCCCGCCAGACGGGCTCGCGCATGATCCGGTCGACCTTGTTGACCGGTACCCCGGTCTTCCCCGCGAGGAACGTCCCCGGAACCGCCAGCGGCCGACCCTTCACCGTGGCCGTCGGGATCGGCAGGCCCTCAGCCTTGAGGTTCTCCAGGAAGGCCAGCAGGCCGTCGGCCGGCGCCGTCTGCCCCGGCCCGCGCAGGGCATCCCCGGCAGCGAACAGACGGCGGTACTCGTCGTTGGCAGTCATGATGTCGTCCGAGAAGTCCTCCACGAACCGCAGAGCCCAGACCAGCAGCGGGCCCATGGTCGCCGGGGCGATCGGCTCGGTGACGTTCTCCCCCAGCGGCGAGGCCGCCGGCAGGTAGTCGTCCAGCCCCTCCGACAGCCAGGGCGGCTCCACCAGCCGGTCCTGCGGCGGCAGGTAGAGCCGTCCGTAGTAGTGCAGCCGCGACAGGGCGATCAGGTGGGAGGTCACCGTGTTGCGGGCCAGGCCGCGGACCTTGTCGAGATGCGCGGCGAAGTCGATCAGATCTTCGGCCGTCACCCGCGCCAGCGTGGTGATCCCGTGCTCGGTCAGCCACCGGGCGAAGATCGACCACTGGTTGACCGTGCTCAGCACGCGGCCCGCGCTGAGCTTGGAGCGCATGGCGGCCCCGTGCCGGATCATGTCAATGTCCGGCAGCGGGTAGTTGATCATCGTCCAGGCGGCGAACCGGAACGGCTCCCGGAAGACCTCGGGGAACCAAGCCCACTGGATGAGGTCGTCCGTCGCCGATGGATTCTGTGTCAGCGCGAGCAGGGACCACTTCTCGTCGCCGTAGCGCGAGAGGAGAGCGCGGCGCTGTTCGGGAACGGTGTCCGGGTCGACGATGAAACCGTTGGCCGACGGCGGGACAACCAGCAGGTCAGGTGCCAGGCTCATTTGTCGAATCCCTTCCTCAGCAGCTGGTTGATGACCTCGCGGTCCTTGGCACTGACGCTGTTCAGGGCGTCGCTCCATTCGGTGTCGGTGAAGTCGGGGGCCTTCCGCAAGTCCCGCAGCCGCTCGAAGTGCTCGCGCCAGTCCTGGTCCCACACGTCCGCCGCGAGCACCGCCTTCAGCTCCTCCAGCATCTGCAGCAGGTAGGACAGCCGCGGCAGGTGACGCGGGGTGACCACCGCGTTCGGACAGGCCATGCAGAGTAGGAACGACGCCCGACACGGCAGGCCCGGTGTGCCGAACGGGCTGTGCGTGTAGTCGCTGCAGCTGGCGGTCGCCGTGTCCGAGGCCGCGTCCGTCTCCGCCCGGGTGACCTGTGCCGTGAAGGACGCCTTGGCCGCGGCGACGGCTTCCTCGACACCAGCGGTGATCACCGGCTGGGCATCGGCGTGTGTGCGGGGGTCCGGCAGGACGTAGACGCCGTCGTGCGTGTCCTGGCTGTGCTGGGTGGGGGTGCGCTGGTGCGCGATGACCACGGTCTTGCGCAGACGCCGAAGGTTCAGCGTCTTCCCGTCGCCCAGCTGGCGACGCCAGTTTCGCCAGACGTGGGCGTGGATGTTGCCGTCGAACATCCCCGCGCCCGATTCGCCGTAGACGTCCCGCCACTGGGCCATCCGCCAGACAATCAGCCGGTCGGTGGGCGCCCCCAGATGCTCCAGAGCCGCGCGGGCCGGTGCGGTCGCCTCGATGGCGTGCGTGATCAGTCGTCCCGGAGAGTCCGCACCCCAGTCCGTCAGGTTCCGGGTCTCGTAGCGCGCAGGCTGATCGCGTCGCCGCTTCTCCAGCTCCACCCGGTAGATGACCTGGCCCTCGCCTCCCGCGTCCGGGCTCGCTGCGGGAACCTTCAGTTCCATGACCGGGGTCGCGTTCCAGCCGTAGGCGGCGATGATCAGGACCATCAGCGCGCTGGCCTCGTCGGTGGACAGGAACAGCCGCATCCACGTCTTCTCGGCCGAGTTCCCGCCCAGCCCGTTCCTGTGCCGGAAGCTGGGCCGCCGGCGACCGTCCTTGCCGATGTAGGTCGGCGTATCCCCGGTGCGGACCAGGTGGTCCAGGGCCTCGCCGACGAGCCAGTCCTCGCTGCCTTCGTCGAAGCGGCCGGCCTTCCAGTCCTGGAGGTGCTGCCAGTTCGCGCGGATGCGGTGCAGTGCAGGCCGGAACAAACGGGTCGCGGTCAGCTTGATCTCGTCGAACTCTTCCGGCGAGTAGGCCGTTTCCGTGCTCTTCTCCTTCGGCACCCGCCTCGTCATCAGCCTCCGGGTCTCCTCGGGCACTGCGGGGTGGTCCCTGAGCAAGCGGGCGACCTTGCGGATCTGCCGGGAGCCGGTCGAGTTCGGCATCCGGCTCAGGCGCCAGGCCGCCCAGATCTCGGGCGCCAGCTCGCCCAGCGACTCGGGAACCTGGTCCTGTTCGGCCAGGAACCGGCTGAAGTAGAGCAGGATCAGCCAGGACTCCCGGCTGGACGGCAGCGTCTTCCAAGCACCGTCGGGTCCGGCCTGAGCCGCGAAGACCTCGGCGAACTCCCGCTGGAGTCGCGGGCCGACCGCCAACTGGCCGAAGTCGTAGCTGGCCTTGCTCACGCCGTCCTCGGCCACGTGCTGGACCACCACGCCGCCGGGTTCCAACGGCTGCCGACGGTGGTGTTCGCCTTCGGGCAGCGGCGCTCGTCGTCCTCGTGCACTCATGCCACGACCTCGCTGTCCAGCACGCGCTCCGACATTTTCGCGATCCGGGCCAGCAACTCGTTGGTGCCGGGGTCGGCCTCGTCCAGCAGCAGCGAACGAACCTGCAGGTCGGAGACGGGGGCGAGGTAGATCTTGCGGGTGGTCTCCTCGCTCTGGTGATCAAGGAGGTCCTTCACCATGCGCCAGGCATCGCCGTAGAGGAGCCGGAAGTCCCGCCTCTCCTCGGGAGTGAGCCCGAACCGCTTGTCGAGCGCGTGCTGGAGCGCGACCAGCATCTTCAGCGCGAAGGAGTGCCTGGCCATGTGCGGTGTGAAGTAGGGCGGCTGGGCGACGTGGCCCTCCAGTACGCGCTGGCACCGCTCGGACGCCGCCCGGTAGACCGCCTCCCAAGAGTGCGGCAGGAACGGCCGGCCGTCCTCCGACAACCACAACCACAGCGGCTCCAGCCCACCCTCGCCTTCGACGAACAGCCGCTGGCGTTCCTCGATATCCAGCGTCGTCAACCCCCGCTCCACCGCCTGTCCCCGTTCGTCCCTGATATGGAGCGTCGACTGCCGCCAGCCGGAACGCTTCTCCACCAGCCATATGCCGTCCATCGCCTCGTAGCGGCCGTTGACCTGGGCCCGGCGGACGACCGCCCGCCGCGTCGTCCTCACATAGGCGTCGATCGCCCGCAGACACTCGACCGCGACGTAGAACGTCCGCTCGCGCCGGCTCTTCGTCGTCGCCCTCGCCAGGCGCCCGTCGAAGTAGCGCTTGACGCTCTCTTCCAGGGCCGGGACCTCGATCGTCAGCAGCGAGCCGCCCTCCGAGCGCCGCATCCCCGAGGAAAACAGCAGGTCGGAGTAGGCGGCGTTGCGGTCGTCGTTGCGGCCTCGCCACGACGGATCGCGGCGGCCCTCCGCGGTGTAGCCGCGCAGCCCCACGTCCCTCCACAGCCGGTAGGCGCGGGGCGTCAGCCACTTCACGTTGCTCGACCGCACGTCCTTCGCGCGGGCAGCGGGAACACTCACCACGTCGCCGTGGCGGCCCATCACCTCGTGCTCCACGACCGGGCTGACCGCCATGTAGCCCTTGCGTACGGCCCACTTGTAAAGCCGGGTCAGTGCCGCGAGCTCCCTGTTCCACTTCGAGCCGCCGATTCGCTGCGGGTTCCGCGGCGACCAGCGCCGCCAGTCCTCGAAGTCCAGCAGGTCCTCTGGAGTAGCCTCGTACCAGTTTTTGCCGTGCTGCCAAAGGAAGTTGAAGAACAGGCAGCAGTCCCCGGCGTAGTTCCGCCGCGTCTCTCTGGCCAGATGCGCGAAGGAGGAGCGCGTGAGGAAGTGCGTCAGCCTGGGGTCCACCCTGTAGTTCGGGTCCGTCATGAAGACGTCTCCGGGGTCGATCCGGCTGGCCTCCTCCCGCTGATCGAGGTCGGTCCAGCCTCGTAGCACAGGGTGATCAATCACCACTGCCGACTGGCCCCTCATCACCCAATGCACCTGCCAGGTCTTGCTCAACACGTCCCTCTCCACTCGCAACACGAGCTGCTGCAACACGAAGATTCAATAGGGAATTCCACACACATCACCAGCCGCCACCCGGGCGGTGGCCAGCCGGTGGCGATCCGGGCGAGCTGCGGCGGCCGCAGCAGGACGGCCAGCAGCACCACCAGCAGGACGCCCGTCACCAGCGCCCGGGCAGGGCGGCGCCGGACGCGCGCGGAGCTGCCGGGCTCCGTCCGTCGCGGCAGCAGCAGCGGTGCCGCCCAGCAGACCGCCAGGGTGGCGAGGGCGACCGTCGCCGTTCCGAGCCAGCCGCCGGGCCAGGTCAGTTGGCCGCCCGGCAGTTCGGCTCCGCGACGCGCCACGAAGGCCAGCCAGCCGGTCGGCACTCCGGCCGGTTCGGCGAGCAGTCGGGCCGCGGCGGGGAGGAACGGCTGGAGCACGAGTACGCCGAAACCGAGCAACGTGGCCGGGGCCACCGCGAGTTCGGCCAACAGGTTGCACGGGATGGCGACCAGGCTGATGTGTCCGGACACCACCACCGTCACCGGCGAGCACAGTGCCTGCGCCGCCGCCGTCGCCGCCAGCGCGCCAGCCAGGTGGTGCGGCCAGCGTCGGGCCCGGAGCCCCTCGGCCCACCGCGGCCCGAGGACCAGCAGCCCCGCGGTGGCGAGCACCGAGAGCAGGAAGCCGAAGGAGCGGGCCAGGAACGGGTCCAGCAGGACCAGGACCAGTACGGCCCCGGCGAGGGCCGGTACGGCCTGGCGGGGGCGGCCGGTGGCCAGGGCGAGCATGCCGATCAGACCCGTCCCGGCCGCCCGGAGCACGCTGGGCTCCGGGCGGCACACGGTCACGAAGGCCAGGGTCAGGGCCGTCCCCAGCAGGGCGCTGGTGCGCAGCGAGAGCCCCAGGACCGCGGCCAGACCGCGCCGTTCGGGAGTGCCGGCCTGACCGGGCGGTCCGAGCAGCGCGCCGAGGACGATGGCCAGGTTGGCCCCGCTGACGGCGATCAGGTGCAGCAGGTCGGTGGCCCGGAAGGCGTCCACGAGGTCGTCGGGCAGCCGGGAGGTGTCCCCGACCACCAGCGCCGGGAGCAGCCCGCGCGCATCGGGGGGTAGCCCGTCGGATGCCGTGCGCAGTCCCTCGCGCAGCCGCCCGGCGATCCGCTGCGGGAGGCTCGGCGGAGCGAGCCGCCGGGGCGGGCCGTGGACGGTCAACAGGGCGGCGGACTCGATCTCGTGGCCTTCCCCCGGTGGCCGGACCTCTGCCTCCGCCGCCAGCCGCTCCGAGGGGAGCAGGCGCAGCCAGGGCTCGCTCTCACGCCCTCGGGCCATGACGGTCACGGGGGTGTGGGTGCGGGTGGCATGCCCGTCCGGGAGGACGGTGACGCGGTCGGCGACGGCCTCCACGGTGAGGAGGACCTGGCCGCCGGTGGTGCCGCCCCGGGAGTCGTGGACCGCGGGGTCCCCGGTGACGGTCAGCTCCACCTCGACCACGGGTGCGGTCGTGCCGGGTGCGCGTGGCCCGGCCTGCCCGGCCGCGCGGGCTAGCTCCGGCAGCGGGCCCCGGTGCAGGTCTGCGGTGTGCAGTGGGGTCGCGATCGCGGCCGCTGCTCCGGTGAGCAGGACGGCGGCCAGCGTCACCGCGGCTCCGCGCCGGCGCAGCAGGCCCGGTCGGACGAGCAGCGGGACGGCGGCGAGCGCAGCGACACCCGCGAGCGCGAGGGCCACGACGAAGGGCGGCGGTTCCAGGGGCAGGAGGACCGCCGTGACCACCCAGGCCGAGACGGCGGGGAGCAGCAGTCGGAAGTCGGCGGGCGAGGAGCGGGTGTGCGGCAGCGCGGTGGCGGCGGCGGTCATGGCGGCACCTCCTTTCGGGGCGGAGGAGTTCGGGGGCAGAAAGGACAGGGGCTGGGGCAGCGGACGGGTGTCAGAGCGTCAGGAGCGGGCGGAGCTCGGCGAAGGTCCGGGCTCCGATCCCGCTGACCTGCCTGAGCTGGTCGACCGTGCGGAACGAGCCGTGCGAGGTGCGGTAGGCGAGGATCCGCTGGGCGAGGGTCGGACCGACGCCCGGCAGGGTGTCGAGCTGTTCAAGGGTGGCGCGGTTGAGGCTGACGGGTGGTCGGGGCGTGCCGCCGCCGGAAGGTCCGTTGCCTCCCCCGGAGACCGGGGCGGGGGCCGGAACCGGGGCCGGCTCGCCGACCAGGATCTGCTCACCGTCCGCCAGCAACCGGGCCAGGTTGAGCCCTCTGGTGTCCGTGTCCGGCAGTGGACCGCCCGCTGCCCGCAGGGCGTCGGCCACCCGGGAGCCGCCGGGCAGGGTGTGCAGGCCTGGCAGGTGGACCCGGCCGCCGATGTCGACCACGACGGCGCCCCCGGCGCCCTGACCCGCGGGCACCTCGGGCGGTCCGGCTCCGGAGGAGCCCGGGGCGGTGGCGGCTCCGGCGGAAGCGACGGCTCCCGCCGGGGAGGAGGACGCGGGCAGGCCCGGCTCCGACGGCGCCGAGGCGGCCGCCAGCGCCGGAACGGCCACTGCCTCCGGCCTGGCCAGCCAGAAGTGCTGCACGGCGTAGCCCACCGCGAACAGCAGCAGGATCGCCAGCCCGGCCACGGCCCGCCGGTCGAGCGCCAGGGCAGCGGCGAACCGGGGCGGCGCGCCGCCGGTCGGCGGAGGCTCGGCGAGGTGGACCGCTTCCGGCGGTGCCACCCCGGCGATAGCGGGAGGAGGCGCGGCGAGGGACGCGGCTGGGGACGGAACTGAGGGCGGTGAGAGACCTGCGGAGGAGTCGGCCGCCCGCTCGCCGACCACCCCGCCCTCGCCCACCCGCTCGCCGGCGGCCCGACTGCCGCCCCTCCGCCCACCGGCCGCCCGCTCGGCGGCCGCCCGCTCACTGCCCAACCGCTCGCCGTCCACCGGCTCGTCACCCGTCGGCTCGCCGCCCGCCGGCTCATCGTCCGTCTGCAGCAGCGCCGCCATCCGCAGCCGTACCGTCTCGTTGATCGTCTGGCGCTTCGCCGCGCCCAGGTTCAGGGTCGTCATGGCGAGGACGCTAGGGGCCCGACGGCGGCCGCGCGGAAATTACTGAAACCCTGTGGATAACTCCGGGGTTGTGGATAAAAAACGTCACTCACACGAGTGGTGGCGACCCGCGAAACTTGACCATTCCACCCGCCGCCTCAGCGCGGTGAGACCACCACCGCGAGCAGCCCCGGCCCGACGTGCGCGCCGATCACCGCCCCCACCTCGCCGACGTACAGCTCCCGCAGCCCCGGCACCCGCGCCCGCAACCGCTCGGCCAGCGGCTCGGCCCGGTCCTCGGCCGCCAGGTGGTGGACGGTGATGTCCACCACCCCGTCCCCGGACCGCTCGACCGCGATCTCCTCCAGCCGGGCGATCGCCCGCGAGGCCGTGCGCACCTTCTCCAGCGGCTCGATCCGCCCCCCGTGCAGGTGCAGCAGCGGCTTGACCGCCAGCGCCGAGCCGAGCAGTGCCCGGGCCGCCCCGATCCGGCCGCCGCGGCGCAGGTGCTCGAGGGTGTCCACGTAGAAGAAACCGCTGGTCCCGGCCGCCCGCCGCTCCGCCGCTCCGGCCGCCTCCGCCAGTCCCCGACCGGCCGCGATCGCCTCGGCGGCCGCCAGCACCCCGTACCCGAGCGCCATGCCGACCAGCCGGCTGTCCACCACCCGCACCGGCACGGGCGCCTCGGCGGCCGCCAGCCGGGCGGCCTCGACCGTGCCGGACAGTTCTCCGGAGATGTGCACCGAGACGATCCCCTTCGCCCCGGACTCGGCGGCCGCCCGGTAGGTGGCGGCGAAGGTCTCCGGGTTGGGTCGGGAGGTGGTCACCCGCTGCTTGGCGCGCAGCGCCTCGGCGACGTCCTTCGGGGAGATCTCCACGCCCTCGCTGAGGACCGAGTCACCGACCGCGACGCTCAGCGGGACCACCGTGATCCCGTGCCGGTCGAGGGCCTCCTGCGGCAGATAGGCCGTTGAATCGGTGACAAGTGCGAGGTCGGAGGGCATGAGCCGGAGGTTACTCCCCACGCGTCCGGGAGAACAGCGCCGTTCCCCGCACCGGGAGGAGGCGGTGGATCAGCCCGCCGAGGGGCCGGCCGACGGCTTCCGCAGCCGCTGGGCCAGCTTCACCAGCGGATCGGTCAGCCCGAGCAGCTCCTCCGCGCTCGGGCGCCCCTTGCCGTCCGTCAGCCCGGGCCGCGCCGCTCCGACGCCCGCACCCGCACCGAGACCCCCAGCACCAGCACCAGCACCAGCACCAGCACCAGCAGAGTCCCAGTGCCGCAGCGCCCCCGCCTCGCTCTCGCACTCCTGGCTCAGCCGGCTCAGCTCGTCCTCCGCGAACCGCTGCATCCGGTCCTGCGCCGCCCAGCGCATGGTCTCCGCCGAATGGGTGATCCGCTCAGCCCGTTCCCGCAGCTCCGGCAGCTTGGCCGCGATCCGCGCGGTGTCCGGCTCGCGCTCCAGCATCCGCAGCTGGCCGTCGAGTTCCGCCGCGTGGGCGTCGAGCCGGGTGAGCAGCGCGAGGGACTCGCCGAGCTGACCGTCCTGCGACAGCCCGCTCTCCAGCACCTGACGGGTGCCGTCCAGCGAGGTCCGCAGCTTGAGCCGGACGTTGGCGATCTGCGCCGGCGGGCCGATCCTGGTGTACGTCCTCGCCTTGAGGGCGGCGGTCTCCACGGCGCGCCGGGCGTTCGCCTCGTGCTTCCCGACCTTCTCGGTGACGGCCTTGGCCGCCTTGACCGTGCCGACCACGGCCAAGGCGAGCACCGCGATCCCGAAGAGCAGGACCAAGCCGATCATCACGCCGAACACGTCCATCGCGCGCCACCTTCCGCCGCCGTTCCGGCTCCCATCGGACCCAACGCGGGCTGCACTGCCCAGGGTTCCACCGTAGCCCGCCGCACCGGCCCGGGAGCGGTCCGAAGGGTGCTCGCGGGCACGGATCAGGGACAGATCCGGGGTCTTCCCGCAGGGAGGATCAGGGAAGACCGGGAAAGATCACCCACGGAGAGGCAACGGCGCAGGCAACGCGCAGGCACCGGCCGGAGCACCGGTCGGGGGCCCCGTCCGGACCTCCCGGGAAAGCACCGGGCGGGTGCCCCGGAGGACACCCGCCCGATCAAGCCGGCCTCGGTCGCGAACCGCAGCCGGCGCGGAGACCCCACCCGGCTCGGAGACCCCGACCGAGTCGGAGACCCCAGCCGGCTCGGAGCCCCCGACCGAGTCGACGACCCCAGCCGGCTCGGGACCTCAGCCCGTCACGATGTTCACCAGCTTCGGCGCCCGCGCGATCACCTTCCGCACCGCCGCGTCGCCGATCGCCGCGACCACCGCCGGGTCCGCCAGCGCCAGCGCCTCCAGCTCGGCGTCCGTGATGGTGGGGGCGACCTCCAGCCGGGCCTTCACCTTGCCCTTGATCTGCACCACGCAGGTCACCGACTCGTCGACGACGTACGCCGGGTCCGCGACCGGGTAGTCGGCGTGCGCCAGCGACTCGGCGTGGCCCAGGCGGCGCCACAGCTCCTCGGCGATGTGCGGGGCCAGCGGCGCGACCATCAGCACCAGCTGCTCGGCGACCACCCGCGGCGTGGAGCCGCGCTTGACCAGGAAGTTGTTCAACTCGATCGCCTTGGCGACGGCCGTGTTGAAGCGCAGCCCGGCCATGTCGCCGCGAATGCCGTCGATCGCCTTGTGCAGGGCGCGCAGGGTCGCCTCGTCCGGCTCCTCCTCGGTGACGACCAGTTCGCCGGTGGTCTCCGAGACGACGTTGCGCCACAGCCGCTGCAGGAAGCGGTACGAGCCGACCACGGCCCGGGTGTCCCAGGGGCGGGAGACGTCCAGCGGGCCCATGGACATCTCGTACAGGCGCAGGGTGTCCGCGCCGTACTCGTCGGCGATGTCGTCCGGGGCGACGGCGTTCTTCAGGGACTTGCCCATCTTCCCGGCCTCGCGCTTGACCGGCTCGCCCTGCCAGAAGTACCGGCCGTCGCGCTCCTCGACCTCGGCGGCGGGCACCGGGAAGCCGCGCTCGTCACGGTAGACGTCGGCGGTGATCATGCCCTGGTTGAACAGCTTGTGGAACGGCTCGACGGACGAGACGTGGCCCAGGTCGTGCAGCACCTTGTGCCAGAAGCGCGCGTACAGCAGGTGCAGCACCGCGTGCTCGGCACCGCCAACGTACAGGTCGGCGCCGCCGGCCGGCTTGGCGGCGGTGGGGCCCAGCCAGTACTGCTCGTTGGCCGGGTCGACGACGGCCTCGGCGTTGGTCGGGTCGACGTAGCGCAGGTCGTACCAGCACGAACCCGCCCAGTTGGGCATGGTGTTGGTCTCGCGGCGGTACTTCTTGACGCCGTCGCCCAGGTCCAGTTCGACGTTGACCCAGCCCTCGTTGCGCGACAGCGGGGTCTCCGGCGAGGAGTCCGAGTCGTACGGGTCGTAGGTGCGCGGCGAGTAGTCGTCGACCTCGGGGACCTCCACCGGCAGCATCGACTCGGGCAGCGCGTGCATCACGCCGTCCTCGTCGTAGACGATCGGGAAGGGCTCGCCCCAGTACCGCTGGCGGCTGAACAGCCAGTCGCGCAGGCGGTAGTTGACGGTGCCCTCGCCGATGCCGCGCTCGGTCAGCCAGGCGGTGACGGCGGCCTTGGCGTCGACGACGCTCAGGCCGTCCAGGGTCAGCCCGTCCCGGGAGGAGTTGACGATGACGGAGTCGTAGGTGTCGAAGGCGTCGTCCCACTCCGCCGGGTCCTCGCCGCGGCCGTCGGTGGGCTCGACGACGCAGCGCATCGGCAGGCCGAAGGCGCGGGCGAACGCGAAGTCGCGGTGGTCGTGGGCGGGAACGGCCATGATGGCGCCGGTGCCGTAGCCCATCAGCACGTAGTCGGCGATGAACACCGGGACGGACTCGCCGCTGACCGGGTTGACGGCGTAGGCGCCGGTGAAGACGCCGGTCTTGACCTTGGCGTCGACCTGCCGCTCGACGTCCGACTTGGCGGCGGCCTCGGCGCGGTAGGCGGCGACGGCCTCGGCGGGGGTGGCGGCGCCTGCGGTCCACTCGGCGGGCACGCCCTCGGGCCAGGCGGCGGGGACGATCGAGTCGACCAGGCCGTGCTCGGGCGCCAGCACCATGTAGGTGGCACCGAACAGGGTGTCGGGCCGGGTGGTGAAGACGGTGATCGTCCCGGCGTCGACGGCGAAGTCGACCCGGGCGCCCTCGGAGCGGCCGATCCAGTTGCGCTGCTGCAGCTTGATGGCCTCGGGCCAGTCCAGCAGGTCCAGGTCGGCGATCAGGCGGTCGGAGTACGCGGTGATGCGCATCATCCACTGGCGCAGGTTGGACTTGAACACCGGGAAGTTGCCGCGCTCGGAGCGGCCGTCCGCGGTGACCTCCTCGTTGGCCAGCACGGTGCCCAGGCCCGGGCACCAGTTGACCGGCACCTCCTTGGCGTAGGCCAGGCGGTACTCGCCCAGCACCTCGTCGCGCTCCGCGCCGGACAGCTCGGCCCAGGCGCGGCCGCCCGGCAGCTCACGCTCGCCGGACTCGAACTGGGCGACCAGTTCGGCGATCGGACGGGCCTTGCGCGCGTCCTCGTCGTACCAGGAGTTGAAGATCTGCAGGAAGATCCACTGGGTCCAGCGGTAGTAGTCCGGGTCGATCGTGGAGATCGAGCGGCGCGGGTCGTGGCCCAGGCCCAGCCGGCGCAGCTGCTGGCGCATGTTGGCGATGTTGGCCTCGGTGGAGACCCGCGGGTGGGTGCCGGTCTGCACCGCGTACTGCTCGGCGGGCAGGCCGAAGGCGTCGTAGCCCAGCGTGTGCAGCACGTTGTGGCCGGTCATCCGCTGGTAGCGGGCGAAGACATCGGTGGCGATGTAGCCCAGCGGGTGGCCGACGTGCAGACCCGCGCCCGAGGGGTACGGGAACATGTCCATGATGAAGCTGTGCGGCTTCGCGGCGACGTCGCCCGCGGACGGGTCGGCCAGCGCACCGGTGGGGTTGGGGGCGTGGAAGGTGCCCTCCTTCTCCCAGAGGTCCTGCCAGCGGGACTCGATGTCCGCCGCCAGCGCGGCGCTGTACCGGAACGGCTCGGTCGCGGTCTCGGCCGCGCCGGACGCAGGGGTCGTCTCGCTCATGGTCCTTCAAGCTCCATCGATGTCAGTTGGCGAACCGCGCCACGCGGCGGCCCGTGGACCCGTCCCACCACGCGGGCGGGGGCGGAAAACAAAAAATCCCCTCGCAGGAGGGGACGCCACGCCGACTCCGGCACCGCCCTGGGGCGCGGCCGGTCCTGGTCAGCGCGGCCGGCTAAGGAGCAGGCGCACGGTTCGCATGGGCTCAGGGTACCGCAAGCAGGTCAGGCCACTCCCGGGTATACCGCCCGTCGGAACCCGGCGCAGCCGGACCGCAGCGGGCCGGCGCACCGGCGGCCCGCTGCCGCCCGAGGCCGCACCCCAGCCGCACCACGCCTACACCATCGAACGACGCACGCCGAACCCCGCAGGCCTCGTGCCGCATGCCGCATGCCGTATGCCGCCGCACCCATCCAGCCCCACCGCACACCGACCCCCGCCGCCTCACCGCGCCGCAGCCCGTCCCGCAGCGTCGAAGTCCCGCAGCGCCTTCGCCAGCCGCTCCGACTGCATCCCCGCCGCGAGCGCGCGCGCCTGCGCCACCGTACGGGCCGCCTCCCGCTGGTCGCCGAGCCGCCGGTGGGCCTCCGCGAGCCGGACCATCAGCAGCGCCTTGGAGCGGGCCCGCCCCGGCCCCAGCCCGGCGACGGCCTCGGCGAGCAGCGGTTTGGCCATCCGGCACCGGCCGAGGGCCAGCCGTCCCTCCCCCACCATCCCGGCGAGATCGGCCCGGGCCTCCTCGGTCCCCGGCACGCCGTCCAGTTCGGCGAAGGCCCGGGCGGCAGCCTCCTCCGCCTGCTCCGCCTCGCCCCAGCGGGCGTGGGCGCGGGAGATCCGGCCGAGCTGGCGCGCCCGGGAGGTGGCGCTGAGCACGGGCCCGTGGGCCTCCAGGGCGGTGCGCAGCGCGGTGACGGCGTCCAGGCCCCGCCCGCCACCGGCCTGGGTGGCGAGCACCACCAGCGCGCCGAGCCCGGCGACGCCCAGCCGGGGGTCGCCGCTGACGTGGGCGGCGCGCAGCGCGGCGACGAACGCCCGCTGGGCGGCCGCGTCGTGGCCGAGGTCGTACGCGGCCCAGCCGGCCAGCCGGGCGAGCCTGCTGGCCGTCCCGTACAGTTCGCGGCCGAGCCGTTCGTCGTAGGCGCCGAGTTCCAACAGTTTGGCCAGCATGGCGAGTTCGGCCCGGGTGGGGCCGAGGACGAGACCGCCACCGCAGGACCGTTCGAGTCGCTGCTTGCTGCGGAAGGAGAGGCCGAGTTCGCCGACGAGTCC
Organism: Kitasatospora sp. NPDC048194; assembly: GCF_043202455.1. Classification (NCBI taxonomy): domain Bacteria; kingdom Bacillati; phylum Actinomycetota; class Actinomycetes; order Kitasatosporales; family Streptomycetaceae; genus Kitasatospora; species Kitasatospora sp. NPDC048194. The sequence continues at coordinate 108,428 of NZ_JBIDAK010000019.1, read as the reverse complement.
CGGGTCGACGCGCAGCGCACCCTCGCCGCCGCCGACCGGTGGCGGCGCGGAGGCCAGTCGTTCGGCGGCGTGGTCGAGGTCGGCGCTGCGGAACAGGTCGGTGAGGCGGACGGGCCCGGCGTCGGTGGCGGCCTCGCGCAGCGCGGTCTGGGCGGTGTCGGCGGTCCACGGGTCGGTCAGCAGCCGGGGGGAGAGGATCTTGGCGCCGCGGTGGCCGCCCATCCGGCCCCAGAGCTGTTCGTAGGTGACGGCGATGCCCAGGGTGCGGCTGAGCACCTCGCAGACGGTCTGGTCGTGCGGACTGCGCGGCACCATGCCGCGGTCGCGCCACTTGTACGGGGCTGTGGAGCTGATGGCCAGGCCCGGCGGCAGGGCGAGGCTGACCTCGCGGGCCAGCCGTTCCGGACTCCAGCCGAGCTGGTGCAGTATCCGGGCCAGCTCCTCGTTCCGCCTTCGCTGCAGATCGGCCATGCCACGACGGTAGCGGTCTTTCCGGCCCTCCCGCCGGTGGCATGGACACAACGGCGAAGAGCCGCCCCCCGTGACGGGAGGCGGCTCTTGATCACTGTGGAGCTATGGGGAATTGAACCCCAGACCTCTTGCATGCCATGCAAGCGCTCTACCAACTGAGCTATAGCCCCTTGACCTGCGATGTCACCGGGTTCCTCGGCCGTTTCCGTCCGTTTCCCTCGGCGACATCGACTACTTTACACGGTCCGGGGCGTGCTCCCGAAATCCGTTTCCCAAGGTGCGGCCCGCCCCGGCGGCCGCGCCCCGGGAGCGAGACCGGCCGCGCCGGGCGGCCCGCCCCGGAGCATGTCCCGGCCGCGCCCCGGAGCGTGTCCCGGCCGCGCCCCGGGGCACGCACCACCGCGCCCCGGCGACGCCCCCGACCGCACGCCGGGAAGGCCCGCCGACCACCCGCTCCGCTACCGCGCCGCCCCGACGGGAAAGCCCGCCGACCGCCCGCTCCCCTACCGCGCCGCCCGACGGCTGCGCGCCGCGAACCCCGCGGCGAGGAGCACCCCGACGGCGTTGACCGCGAGCGTCACCTCCAGCGCGTGCCCGGACTCCGCAGCCGGAGCCGGCAGGTCCACCTGCCCGAGGAACACCGAGCCGAGCACCGCCACCCCGACGACCTGCCCGAGCTGGATGACCGTGACCATCACCCCGCTGGCATCGGCCGCATCCCCCGGCGCCACCCCCGCGAGCGCCCGGGCGAACTGCGGCGCGTACGCGCAGCCGGCGATCAGGCCGAGAGCGGCCATCTCCGCCAGCGGCACCGCGCCGATCTCGGCGCCGCCGCCGAGCAGCACCCCCAGCAGCAGGTAGCCGCTCCCGAGCGACACCGCGGCGATCACCGGCAGCACGCCGTGCAGCCGGCCCGGCAGCCGGTGCCAGTGCAGGCTGGACAGTCCGAAGCCGACGGCGACGGGCGCCGAGCAGAGGCCGGCCCGCAGCGCGCTGTGGCCGAGCGCGGCCTGCTGGTGGAGGGCGAAGGAGAACATGAAGCCCGCGAAGGCCGCCATGATCGCGAACAGGCCGACCGCCGCGGGCAGCAGCCCTGGGGCGCGCAGCACCCGTCCGGGGATCAGCGGCTGCCCGCCCCGCCGGGCGACCCCCCGCTCGACCACCGCGAACAGGCCGAACAGCAGCACGCTGCCCGCGATCATCCCCCAGCCCCAGGCCGGCCACCCGAGTTCGTGCCCGAGCACCAGCGGCACCACCAGCAGGCCGAGCGCCGCGCCCAGCACAACCAGGCCGGGGACGTCGAAGCCGCGCGAGGGGTCACCGGGCAGCCGCGGCAGCAGCCGGGCCCCGGCCGCCAGCAGCAGCACGCCCAGCGGCACGTTGACGAGGAACACCGGCCGCCAGCCGGTGCCGAGGAGGTCGGCGCTGACCAGCACCCCGCCGAGCACCTGCCCGAGGGCCATTCCGCCGGCCAGCACCGCCGAGTACAGGCCGAGCGCCCGGCTGCGGGCGGCACCGGTGAAGGTGCGCTGGAGCAGGCTCATCACCTGCGGCACCATCAGGGCCGAGCCCGCGCCCTGGAGCAGCCGGAAGGCGATCAGCCAGCCGGTGGAGGGGGCGAGTCCGCAGGCCAGCGAGGCGGCGGTGAAGGCGGCGAGGCCGAGCTGGAACAGCCGGCTGTAGCCGTAACGGGCGCCGAGCCGGGCGCCGGTGATCAGCAGGACCGCGTAGCTGATGGTGTAGCCGGCGATCACCAGTTGCAGGGCGGCGCCGGAGGCGCCCAGGTCGGTGCGGATGGTGGGCACCGCGACGTTGACGATGGAGACGTCGAGCACGGCCATGAACTGTCCGCACAGGACGAGCGCGAGGAGGAGTCCCGGCCGCACGGCCGGGGCCCGGGTGGTGGTGCCTCCGGCCACGCGGGGCCGGGTCTGAAGGTCCGTCATGGCAGCCATCCTGGGCGGGTTCCGGTACTGGTGGTTAGAGCCTGCCGATCCTGGTACCGGCAGTACCTGTATCGCCCGGGCGCTCTGCGGCACGATGGACGGCATGACAGTGCTGGAGGAGCTCCCCACCGCGTCGGACGGCCGCCACCGCCGCCGCACCGAGCTGGCCCGCTTCCTGAAGGCCTGCCGGGCGCGGGTGACCCCGGAGGACGTCGGCCTGCCGGCGGGGCCGCGCCGCCGTACGCCGGGGCTGCGCCGCGAGGAGGTCGCGCAGCTCGCCGGGGTCGGGGTCACCTGGTACACGTGGCTCGAACAGGGGCGTCCGATCAACGCGAGCGAACAGGTGCTGCTGGCGGTGGCCGGGGCGCTGCGGCTGGACGGCACCGAGCGCGAGCACCTGTTCCGACTGGCCGGGACGTCCCCCTCGCCGCTCGCCCAGGCCGCCCCGCCGGAGCTGAACCAGTCGATCCAGGTGATCCTGGACTCGCTCGCACCGCTGCCGGCGGCGGTCTCCAACACCCGGTTCGACGTCCTGGGCTACAACGAGCCGTACCGCCTGCTGTTCGGCGCCGAGCGGATGGGCCGGTTCCACGGGGTCGCCTTCAACACCCTCTGGTGCATGCTGACCGCGCCGTCGTGCTGCAACCCCTGCGGGAACCCCGACGAGACCCTGCCGCGGATGGTGGCGCTGCTGCGCTCGGCGTACGGCAAGCACGTCGGCGAGCCGGCCTGGGAGGCCCACGTGCAGCGGCTGTCGGCGCGCAGCGAGCTGTTCCGGCGGCTGTGGGAGCGCCAGGAGGTCGCGCCGGCGGAGACCCTGCTGCGGATCTTCCGCCACCCGAAGGTGGGCGTGCTGAACCTGAACGCCACCTATCTGACGATGCCGGGCGTGCCGGAGTGCTACATCGTGGTCTACGTCCCCGTGGCCGAGCAGGACCGCGAGCGGGTCGAGGCGCTCAACTCGCTGCCGCAGGGCGGCTGGGCGCACACCTGCCTGACCTGACCCCGCCGAGGTGGGCGCCGGGCAGCGCCCGGGCGAAACGCCGGAGGCCGCCACCCGGTGGGTGACGGCCTCCTGAACTGCTGTGGAGCTATGGGGAATTGAACCCCAGACCTCTTGCATGCCATGCAAGCGCTCTACCAACTGAGCTATAGCCCCGCGACGCGGGCGACCCTGGATTTCCACGACCGCCGATGCGGAGTGGAGCTATGGGGAATTGAACCCCAGACCTCTTGCATGCCATGCAAGCGCTCTACCAACTGAGCTATAGCCCCGCACTCGCCGGATCCCCCGCTTCCCTTCCGGGCCGCGTTCCCTCCGTGCGAACGAGGAAGACTCTAGCCGGTCAGGCCCGGAACTGCGAAATCCGCCCGGTCCGCGGCCCCTCCGCCGCTTCCCCACGACCTCCGGAGGACCCCCGAGGGCCTTCCCGGGAGGCTTCCGAGAAGTCTCCCGGGAAGGCCCTCGGAGAAGCCGCGGGGACCGGCGCCGGCCGGTGCCGCCCCGGGCCGGAGCCGTCGGGTGTCGCGCCGGGCCGGAGCCGTCAGGTGTCGTCGCCGATGACCGGCTGCGGGAGCGTGCCCGCGTTGTGCTCCAGCAGCCGCCAGCCGCGCGCCCCCTGGCCGAGCACCGACCAGCAGCAGTTGGACAGCCCGCCGAAGCACTCCCAGAGCGGGGGCTCCAGGCCGAGCAGCCGCCCGAGCATGGTGCGGATGGTGCCGCCGTGGCTGACCACGACCAGCGTGCCGTTCTCCGGCAGCTTGGCGGCCGCCTCCAGCACGACCGGCACCGAGCGGTCGGCGACCTCGGTGGACAGCTCCCCGCCGCCCCCGCGCCGCACCGGCTCCCCGGCCGCCCAGGCCGCGTACTCCTCCGGGTAGCGCTCGCGGATCTCGGCGTTGGTCAGGCCCTGCCAGGAGCCGGCGTAGGTCTCCCGCAGGCCCTCGTGGTGCTGCACGTCGAGCCCGGTGACCTTGGCCAGCTCCTCGGCGGTGCGCCGGGCGCGCTTGAGGTCCGAGGAGATCAGCAGGTCAGGGCGCAGGCCGGAGAGCAGCCGGGCCGCGCGCTGCGCCTGCAGCACGCCCTGGCCCGTCAGCTCGATGTCCGTGGTGCCCTGGAAGCGGGATTCGAGGTTCCAGGAGGTCTGGCCGTGCCGCCAGAAGACGATGCGCGGGCCCCGCGCCCCGCGGCTCAGTGCAGGTCCTCGGGCTTGCCGAAGTCGTCGGCCGGGGCGACGGCGTTGCCGGCCTCGTCGGTGATGGCGTCGGGACGGTTGCGCGAGGCCACGGCGTCCTCGGGCAGCGGCAGCTCGGGGCAGTCCTTCCAGAGCCGGTCCAGCGAGTAGAAGGAGCGCTCCTCGGAGTGCTGGACGTGCACCACGATGTCCAGGTAGTCGAGGAGGATCCAGCGGCCCTCGCGCTCGCCCTCGCGGCGCACCGGCTTGATGTCCAGCTGCTCGCGCAGCTGGTCCTCGATCTCCTCGGCGATCGAGCGGACCTGGCGGTCGTTGTTCGCGGAGGCGATCAGGAAGGCGTCGGTGATCGACAGCACCTCGCTGACGTCGAAGGCGATGATGTTGTGCGCGAGCTTGTCGGCCGCCGCCTGGGCGGCGACGGTGATGAGCTGCTGGCTGTGGTCGGTGACGGTCACGGTGTTCTTCCGGCTCGGCGGCTTGGGGCGGCCCCGGCACACGGCCGGGGGTCGCCTTCCAGGATCTCACGCCGCCCCGGCGGGCCCGGAACCGTTTTCCCGGGCCGCCGGGAGCAGGTGCGGTCGGCCGCCGGGACCGGGCGGGGTCGGCCACCGGCACCGGGCGGGGTCCGCCCCCGGCACCGGCCGGGCCCGGGACCGTTCTCCCGGGCCCCGGCATCGGGTGGCCTCGGCCCAGGCCCGGGCGGCCGCCGCTCTACTGCTTGGGCGGCTGGTAGTCCTTGCCGAGCACGACCACCAGGTCCGCGTTCTGGGCGTCGCCCACCTTCTTCACCGCCGAGTCCGGCAGCCCCAGGCTGGTCGCCAGCGACTTCGCCGCGGCCTGCCGCGCGTCGTCGGTGTAGCGGATCTCACTGGTGGCCTGGGCGGCGGTCTTGGCCCCGCCCGGGATGAAGGTCAGGCCCGAGTTGACGATCTGGACCTGTGCCGCGGCCGCGGCCGCGTCGTTGCCGGTGGCGTCCTGCAGGGAGACCCGGGCCGCCGCGTCGCCGGCCGCCGCGGACTTCACGGTGCCGCCGAGCACGTCCTTGACCTGCTTGCCGGCGGTCGCCTCGTCCAGGCTGCCGTCCGGCTTGACGGTCAGCGCGGTGGTGCCGAGGTGTCCGTCCTTCGCCTGCTGGGCGAGCTGGGCGAGCACGCCGGCGAGGGCGTCCTCGGGCAGGGACGGGTCGAGCACCGCGTTCATCCGGTGCACGTCGTCCTTGGCGTCCTTGAACTCGGTCGGCATGGTGCGCACCACCGCGTCCAGCACCTGCCCGAAGCGGGCCAGCTGGGCGTCCCGGTTCTCTCCGGGCCCCTGCAGGGTGGCGTAGGCGACCGCCGCCTTGCCGCTGAGCAGGGTGTTCTTGCCCGCGGCGGACAGCAGCTTGCCGTCCGGCTTGCCGCCCTCGTGGGTCTCCGCGTTGGTGTCCACCCGGACTCCGCCGAGCTGGGAGACCAGCATCTCCAGGTACGGGGTGTCCAGCCGCCAGGTGCCCGCCACCGGGGCGCCCAGCACGGTGGACAGGCCGTCGCGGGTCGCCGAGGCGCCGACCGCGTCCATGGCCTGGCCGACGGTGGTGACCGGCGGGTCGCCCGGACCGGGCAGCCGCAGGTTGTCGGGCAGCAGCAGCACCGTGCCCTTGTGTCCGGAGGCGTCGTTGACCAGCAGCGCGGTGGACACCTTGCCCTGCAGGTCGCGCAGGTGGACGACGTTGACCTGGCGGCCGCCGGCCGCCGCGGCGGCGGTCGGCTTGTCGCCGGTGAACCACAGGTAGCCGCCGACGCCGCCCGCCGCGAGCGCCACCGCCACGCCGAGCCCGATCAGCCGGTTGCGCAGCTTGCGGCGGCGCTCGGCGCGCACCTCGCTGCGCGACTCGGCGAACTTCAGCCAGTCGATGACGTCCTCGGACTCCTCCGCCTCCTCGTCGACGAAGGTGAACTCGCCCGTGGCGTAGCTGTCCTTGGGCGCCCGGGAGCCGGCCTTGCCGGACCGTGCCCCGGAGACCTGCTCGGAGGGCGGCTCGGGCTTGGCCGGGGGCGCCTCGGCGGCCGGCCGGCGCGGACGCGGCCGTGGCGGCGGCACCGCGGCGGGCGCGGGGGCGGCGGGTTCCCCCGGGGCGGCGGGAGCGGCGGGAGCGGGACCGGCGGCCCCGGGCTGCGGCTCGGCGGCCGGCGGCGCGGCGTCCCGGTACGGCTGCTGGTAGCCCTGGTGGTACCCCTGCTGCTGGTAACCGCCGTACGGGTCCTGGGTGTACACCGGCTGCCCGTACTGGTCGTACTGGTCGTACTGGTCGTACTGCGCCGGCTGCTGCTCGTACCCCTGCTGCTGCGGATACCCCTGGTAGGGCTGCTGGTACGGCTGCTCCTGGTACCCCTGCTCCTGCTGGTACCCCTGGTGGCCGGCGTAGGACCCCTGCCCGTACACCGGCTGCCCGTACTGGTCGTACTGCTCGTACTGGTCGTACTGCGCCGGCTGCTGCTCGTACCCCTGCTGCTGCGGATACCCGTGGTAGGGCTGCTGGTGCTGCCCGGTGGACCACTCCTCCGGCTGCTGCCCGTTGCGCTCGCTCATGCACCCACCTCGCTGCGCTCACTCACTGGCGCTCCCGGCTCAGGTCCCGTGCGGCGCGTACAGCGCCCGCTTGTCGATGTAGCGGACCACGCCGTCCGGGACGAGGTACCAGACGGGCTCGCCCTTGGCGACCCGGTTGCGGCAGTCCGTGGAGGAGATGGCCAGCGCCGGGACCTCCACCAGGGAGACCCCGCCCACCGGAAGCCCGGCGTCCGACAGAGTGTGCCCCGGGCGGGTGCATCCGATGAAGTGGGCCAGCGAGAAGAGCTCGTCGGAGTCGCGCCAGGACAGGATCTGGGCGAGCGCGTCGGCGCCGGTGATGAAGAAGAGGTCGGCGTCCGGGTGCAGGGCGTGGAGGTCGCGCAGGGTGTCGACGGTGTACGTCGGGCCCTCGCGGTCGATGTCGATCCGGCTGACCGAGAACTGCGGGTTCTCGGCGGTGGCGATGACCGTCATCAGGTAGCGGTCCTCGGCCGGGCTGACCTGCCGGTCGCTCTTCTGCCAGGGCTGCCCGGTCGGGACGAAGATCACCTCGTCCAGGTGGAACGCGCTCGCCACCTCACTGGCGGCGACCAGGTGGCCGTGGTGGATCGGGTCGAACGTCCCGCCCATCACGCCGAGGCGCTTCTTCACCGGTTCCGGTCCGCCGGGGGTCCCGGCCTGCTCTCCCATGCCGCCACACCTTACGCGACGCCCGTTACGGTGCGGGAACGGCCGGGTGGGGGTTGCCCGCAGATGCGTGAGGGAGCGGCCGGCCCGGTGGCCGGACGCTCCCCGAGCGGTCCGTGGACGCGGCTCAGCGGTCCCGGTTGAAGCGGGTGGTGATGAAGAGCAGGAGCAGCAGGATGAACAGCGCGGCGCCACCCGTCAGGGCCGGGTTCAGGCTGTCGTGGTTGCCCCCCTCGCCCTCGGCGAGCAGGTTCATAACGGGGAGTGCGGCAGCAGCAGTGCTCATGGTCGGCGGGACCTTCTCGGCTCGGTGAACGGACCTGGGGGTGGTTCCGGGCCGGTGAGGGCCCACCCGTCATCGTACGGTGGGCCGCCCGGCAACCGCTCGGCGGCCCACCGCCACTGACCGGGCGTGAGCCCGCGGGAGCCGGCGGGGCCGACTACCGGCCGCTGCGGAAGGCGCGGGCCATGGCCCAGACCAGCAGGCCGACCCCGACGAAGGACGCGATCATGATGATCCGCAGGAACAGGCCCGGGCCGGCCTCGCCGGAGATGGGGGCGGCCAGGCTGACCAGCGCGTCGGTGGACATCTGAGGGCTCCTCGAACTGCTCGCTACCGCGGCCGGGTCCGGTCTCGGTTCCAGGTCATTCAGGGTAAACCCGCCTCACACCGGCGCGACTCACCGACCCCTGCCGCCCGGTCCGCCCACCGCCCCCTGCTGCCCGCTCCGCCCGCCGCGTACGCTGCCCCGGGGACGAGTACGCAACCGCGGACGTTGCACAGACAGTCGTTTCAGGCGAAGAGCAGCGGGGGGCCGGCACCGGGCCGGGGCCGCCGTTCGACCAGGAGGTACTCAGACCATGACCGACACGTTCGAGAAGACCCCGAGCCGGCGCCGTCAGCGCTTCCCGGAGATCTCCACCCGGGCCTGGGAGCACCCCGCCGACCGTTCGGCCCTGGTCGCCCTGCGCAGGCTCTCGGGCTTCGACGACGTCCTGAAGAAGCTCGCCGGGCTGGTCTCCGAGCGCGCGATCCGGCTGATGTTCCTGGCCACGGCGGTGAAGACCTCCGAGCGCCAGTTCCCCGAGCTGTACGACATGGTGCGCGACGCGGCCTACGCGCTCGACCTGGACCAGGTGCCGGACCTGTACGTGACCCAGGACCCGACGGCCAACGCGTACACCATCGGCATCGACACGCCGATCATCGTGATCACCAGCGGCCTGGTCGAGCTGCTGGACGAGGAGGAGCTGCGCTCCGTCATCGGCCACGAGGTCGGTCACGCGATGTCCGGGCACGCCGTCTACCGGACGATGCTGATGATCCTCACCAACATCGCCACCCGGATCGCCTGGGTGCCGCTCGGCAACCTGGCGATCATGGCCCTGGTCACCGCGCTCAAGGAGTGGTTCCGCAAGGCCGAGCTGTCCAGCGACCGGGCCGGGCTGCTGGCCGGGCAGGACCTCCAGGCGTCCATGCGGGCCCTGATGAAGCTGGCCGGCGGGCACGACCTCGGCGAGATGAACGTCGACGCCTTCCTCGAGCAGGCGGAGGAGTACGAGAAGGCCGGCGACCTGCGCGACGGCGTGCTCAAGCTGCTCCAGCTGCTGCCGCAGACCCACCCGTTCGCGGTGGTCCGGGTCGCCCAGCTGAAGAAGTGGGCGGAGAGCGACGAGTACCGCTCGATCCTGGCCGGCGCCTACCCGCGCCGCTCGGACGACCGGGACGCCTCGGTCGGCGAGCAGTGGAAGGCGGCCGCCGAGCACTACACGACCTCGGTGAAGGAGAGCAAGGACCCGCTGATGGGCCTGCTGCGGGACGTGGCCGACGGCGCCGCCAGCGTCGGCGGCAAGCTGCGCGACACCTTCACCGGCGCCGGCCGCGGACCGGCCGCGGACCGCGACGGCAGCTGAGCCGTACCGGCGCCACGGCGGCCGGGGCCCGACCGGGGTCACGGCCGCCGTGGCGCCGAGCGGCTGCGGCCACCGCCGCGGCCCGCCACCGCCACCGCCGCCGGGCCGGTCAGCCTCCCGCCAGCACCCCGCACACCTGCCAGGCCGGCCGCGCGTGGTTGCCCGGATCGACCGGCGGCGGCGGCGCCACCACGGTGCCCTGCGCGGTGGCCAGCACCGGCCGCAGGAAGTCCGCCATCGAGGCGGTGCACGGCGCCGGCCCGGCCTGCACCACCGAGTCCACCAGCCGCAGCTGCGCCGAGGCCAGGTCCACCCGGTCGAACTGGAAGGTCAGCTCGCGCCGCACCGTCTCCAGGGTGACCGGCGACCCGGCGGGCGCCCCGGCCGGCTTCAGCGCGTAGACGAAGGTGTGGTCGGTGGTGATCTGCAGGGTGCCGCTGTCCGCCTCGTCGATCCGCATCGCGCCGACCACCTTCACGGTCTCCGAGGCCAGTGCCACCTGCGCCGGGTCGAAGCGGACCAGCCAGCCGGTCAGCGCGTGGTGCCGGTCGTCCACCGGCTGGGCCACGCCGGCGTCGAACTCCGCCTGCTCACCCGGCGTGACGAAGGCCCGTACGCTCGCGGTGTCCCCCTGCACCAGCGCCGCCGGCGACAGCGAGGAGGCGATCAGGTAGCGCTGCACGGTGTCCAGCGCCTTGGTCACCTCGACCCGGCTGAAGTGCTCGGTGGCGGCCCCGGCCGGGGTGTTCAGGCCGACCGCCCCGTCGCCGTAGCCGGCCGGCAGCGCGGCGAACGGGTTCGCCGGGTCGGCCACCGGGTGCACGGCCGAAGCCGGACTCAACGCGACCAGGCTGACGGTCAGTTGACTGCCCTCGGGCCGCGCCGGAACGCCCTTCGGCGAGTTCACCCCGAAGTACACCGCCGCCCCGAAGGCCAGCAGCACGAGCAGCAGCAGGGCCAATGCCTGGCGCGGGACGGTGCCCAGCGGGCCGAGCCGGACCCGCGGCCGGGTGGCCTTGCCGAAGGAGCCCGCGAGGCGCTCACGGGCGGAGAGTTCCTGGATCCGGGCAGCCCGCACGAACGATTCGTCGAACACGACGGACCGGAATTCGTCCTCGTTGCCGGAACCGCCCTCGGGCGTACCCTCAGGAGGCTCGCGCGGGTCACCCATGACACCAGGGTAGGCGTACACCGGCCCCGCTACGAGGGCCCCTGCGCAGATTGCCGGGGGCACCGCGCGACCGCCCGCCCCGGGCGTACGCCCCCGACTACGGCAGCGCGACCCGGCCCGGTGTCGGCGGGTGCTGTCCGGCCGTGCGGTCTATCCGGCCGGTGCGGTGACCACCAGTGACGGCTCCGCCGGGGCGGGCCCCGGGTCCACCCCCGCGCTGCTGCTGCCGGACTCCGGGCGCCGCGGCGCGCCGCCCACGCCCTGGGAGATCGCCGCGACGGCCACCGCCACCAGGCTCACGCCCATGATCACGGCGAGCACCCAGGCGACCGGCCGGTGCCAGCGCTGCTGGGCCACGTACCGCCCGCGGGCGCGCACCGGATCGTAGCGGCGCCACCGGCTGCGGGACCGGCGGGAGCCCGCCCGGCCCGGCCCCGACCACGGGTCCGGATAGAGGTGGTCCTCGTCGAGCCCGCTCGGGTACGGGCGCAGCTCCAGCGGCAGCCCGTCACCGGCCGAGACGTCATAGCCCCAGCCCGGTCCCGCGGTGTCCGGCTCGAACCGCGCCTCGGCTGCGGCGAGCTGCCGCTCCTTGGCCGTCGGCTCGTGCACGGCGGCGGACCGGACGAAGGCCTCATCGAAGACCACGGTGGCGAACTCGTCGTCCGCACCACCGTGGTCGGCGCCGTCGGGGTACGGCAAGCCCCCCACATCGTCAGCCACGGGCTCAGCGTATTACCGGCCGGGCGATTTGTCTGTGGCTCAGGGCAGTTGGTCCGGCACTCGTGTGACGGGCGCCCCGGGAACCCGGCTCAGCGGGCGTCCGCGCCCCCGCCCACGGTCTGTGCCGCCTCGCCGCGGACGTGCCCGTCACCAGTGACGATGTACTTGGTGCTGGTCAGCTCGGGCAGGCCCATCGGGCCGCGGGCGTGCAGCTTCTGGGTGGAGATGCCGATCTCCGCGCCGAAGCCGAACTCACCGCCGTCGGTGAACCGGGTGGAGGCGTTGACGGCCACCGTGGTCGAGTCCACCAGCTGGGTGAAGCGGCGGGCGGCCGCCTGCGACGTGGTGACGATCGCCTCGGTGTGGCCGGAGGACCAGCGGCGGATGTGCTCGACCGCGGCGTCCAGCGAGGGCACCACGGCCGCGGCCAGGTCGTACGAGAGGTACTCCGCGCCCCAGTCCTCCTCGGTGGCCGGGACGACGGTGGCGGTGCTGCCCTCGGCGGCCTTGAGCACCGCCTCGTCGCCGTGCACCGTCACGCCGGCCTCGGCCAGGGCGGCCAGCGCCAACGGCAGGAAGGCGTCCGCGACGTCCTGGTGCACCAGCAGCGTCTCGGCCGAGTTGCAGACGCTGACCCGCTGCGCCTTGGAGTTCAGCAGGATGCCGACGGCCATCGCCAGATCGGTCTGCGCGTCCACGTACACGTGGCAGTTGCCGGTGCCCGTCTCGATCACCGGGACGGTCGAGCCCTCGACCACGGCGCGGATCAGGGAGGCGCCGCCGCGCGGGATGAGCACGTCGACGAGGCCGCGGGCGCGCATCAGCTCCTGCACCGAGTCCCGGCTCTCCCCCGGCACCAGCTGGACGACGTCGGCCGGCAGCCCGGCCGCGGCGACGGCGTCCCGCAGCACCGCGACCATCGCCGTGTTGGAGCGGTAGGCCGAGGCGGAACCGCGCAGCAGCACCGCGTTGCCGGACTTCAGGCAGAGCGCGGCGGCGTCCGCCGTGACGTTCGGCCGGGCCTCGTAGATGATGCCGACCACGCCAAGCGGCACCCGCACCTGGCGCACGTCCAGGCCGTTCGGCAGCGTGTAGCCGCGCACCACCTCGCCGACCGGGTCGGGCAGGCCGGCCACGTCGCGCACGTCGGAGGCGATCGCGGCGATCCGCTCCTCGTTCAGCGTCAGCCGGTCGATCACCGACTCCGCGGTGCCCGCCTCGCGGGCCCGGGCCACGTCCTCGGCGTTCGCCTCGATGATCTCGGCACCGCGGGCGACCAGCGCGTCCGCGATCGACAGCAGCGCGGCGTCCTTGGTGCCGCGCGGCAGCGGGGCGAGCACGGCGGCGGCCTCCCGGGCACGGCGCGCTACGGCGAGGACGGGGCTGTCGGCGGTGGCGAGGTCGCTGGTCATGCCGCCAAGGGTAGCGACTGCGGCCGCCCCGCCCCGCCGCCGTTTCGCCATCCGAACAGCCTCCCGGGACACCGCGGCACGGGTACCCGGGCAGGCCTGCCTCTCGCCACGGGCCCGCCCCTTGCCACGGCGGCCCGATGCTCAGTACGGGTGCACGCCGCCCAGTTGCGGCGGCGGATCGCCGAAGCCCTCCGCCACCCGCTTGTGGTACGTCGCCCGGTCGACCACCTCCAGGCCGACGATCTCCCACGGCGGCAGGTTCGCGGTCACCTTGTGCTCCCCCCACAGCCGCAGCGCGATCGCCGCCGCGTCGTGCAGGTCCCGGGCCTGCTCCCAGTACCGGATCTCGGCGTGGTCGGTCGCGTACCGGGCGGTCAGGAAGAACGAGTGGTCGTGCGCCAGCCGTTCCAGCGAGGCGCGCAGCGCGGGCAGCGGAGTGGCCTGCCCGGCCACGCTCAGCACCACGTGCCACAGCCGCGCCTGTTCGGGCACCCCGGGCGGATCCGCCGACTCCGCGCGCCGCGGCCGCGCCCCGCGCACCCCGGGCCCCTGTGGCGGCGGACCGGCCGGCTCGGCGGGGCCGTCCCCGCGTCCGCCGTCGATGCTGGTCAGCCGCCGGCCCGCCGTCCCTCCGGTCAGCGCTGCCTCGCGCCTGCGTTCCACCGGCGGCCTCCTGTTCGGCGATGTCCTGTCGTCCCCACCGGCCCGTCGGCCCACGGCCGACGGGTGCGGCTGCGCCCCTCCTCGCCGCGGCCGGGCCGCTCCCGGTACGGAGCGGCCCGCCGGCCGCGCTCCGCCGAACGGCCGGTGCCGGCCGATCGGCCGGTCAGCCGCGCAGAACGACCAGGTCGTCGCGGTGGACGACCTCGCGCTCGTACGCGGCGCCGAACTCCTGGGCCAGGTCACGGGTGGACCGGCCGAGCAGGCGGGGCAACTCCCTCGCATCAAAGTTGACCAGCCCGCGGGCCACGATGTGGCCGTTTTCGGCAAGAAGGTCCACCGGATCACCCGCGGCGAAGTCCCCGTCGACCCTGGTGACCCCGGCCGGGAGCAGCGAGGCCCCGCCGGAGACGACGGCCTCCACCGCCCCCGCGTCCAGGTGCAGGGCGCCGCGCGGGCTGCTCGCGTGGGCCAGCCAGAGCATCCGGTCGGAGGTGCGGCTGCCGGTGCGCCGGAAGAGCGTTCCGGTGGGCCGTCCGGCCAGCGCCTCGGCGGCGTGGCTGGCCGCGGTGAGCACCACGGGGATGCCCGCGCCGGTCGCGATCCGGGCCGCCTCGACCTTGGTGACCATGCCGCCGGTGCCCACGCCGGCCTTGCCCGCGCTGCCGATCTCGATGCCGTCGAGGTCGTGCGGGCCGCTCACCTCGGCGATCCGGCTGGTGCCGGGCTTGGACGGGTCGCCGTCGTAGAGGCCGTCCACGTCGGAGAGCAGCACCAGCAGGTCGGCCCGGACCAGGTGGGCGACCAGGGCGGCCAGCCGGTCGTTGTCCCCGAACTTGATTTCGGCGGTGGCGACGGTGTCGTTCTCGTTGACGACCGGCATCGCGCCCATCGCCAGCAACTGGTCCAGCGTGCGGTACGCGTTGCGGTAGTGGGTGCGCCGACTGGCGTCCTCGGCGGTGAGGAGCACCTGGCCGACCCGGATGCCGTAGCGGGCGAAGGAGGCGGTGTACCGCGCGACCAGCAGCCCCTGGCCGACGCTGGCCGCGGCCTGCTGGCGGGCCAGGTCCTTGGGGCGCCTGTCGAGTCCGAGCGGGGCGAGTCCGGCGGCGATGGCGCCGGAGGAGACGAGGACGACCTCGGGCGCTCCTGGTCGGGCGCGCACCTTGGCGAGCGCGTCCACCAGGGCGTCGACCCGGTCGGCGTCCAGGCCGCCGGCCGCCGTGGTGAGTGAGGAGGAGCCGACCTTGACCACGATCCGGCGTGCGGTCAGCACCTCCTCCCGCAGTGAGTCCTCGCTCATCTCGCTGTACGCCCTTCCGGTGTGGTGCGGGTGCGGCGGGCCGGGCCCGGCCGTCAATCCCGCAATCTACGCGATCCGCGCAGGTCGCCCGCAGGGTGTTTCACCGGGTGGACCGGGCCGGGCCGCGGTCCCGCCCCGACCGGGCCACCGATCCGACCTTCCGATAACGCTCGTGACGCTCCGTCAGATCTGGTGGCCCGTCATCGGCGGACGGCGCAGCGGCCGGGCCGCGCCGGACGGACGCGGACGGCCCCGCCACCCGGGACAGGTGGCGGGGCCGTCCGCCGAGCCGGCACGCGGCTCAGCACTCCTCGCGCGTGGGCGCGGCTTCCGGTCAGTCCTCGTCGTCGCCCTCGATGGCGGACTGGCGGCCGCTGGAGAGCGCCTCGAAGGCGAGGAACTCCGCCTCGGCGGCGTCCCGGCCCTTCTGCTTCTCGCGGCGGCGGTCGACCGCCGGGCGCGGGCTCTCGAAGCGGTGGTCCTCACCGCGGCGGCCGAGCATCTCGGCGCCGGCGGCCATGGTCGGCTCCCAGTCGAAGACGACGGCGTTCTCCTCGGGGCCGATGATGACGGTGTCACCCTCCTGCGCCCCGACCTTCCACAGCTGCTCCTCGACACCGAGGCGGGCGAGCCGGTCGGCGAGGTAGCCGACGGCCTCGTCGTTCGAGAAGTCGGTCTGGCGGACCCAGCGCTCCGGCTTGACGCCGCGGATGCGGTAGGCGCCGTCCTCCTCGGTAATGGTGAAGCCCGCGTCGTCCACGGCCTTGGGCCGCAGCACGATCCGGGTGGACTCCTCGGCGGGCTTGGCGGCGCGCGCCTCGGCGACGATCTTCGCCACGGCGAAGCTCAGCTCGCGCAGGCCCTTGCGGGAGGCGGCGGAGACCTCGAACACCTGGTAGCCGCGCTCCTCCAGCGAGGCCCGGGTGAGGTCGGCGATGTCCTGGCCGTCCGGGACGTCCACCTTGTTGAGCGCGACCAGGCGCGGACGGTCCTCCAGGCCGCCGTACTCGGCGAGCTCGGCCTCGATGGTCTCCAGGTCGCTCAGCGGGTCGCGGCCGGGCTCGAGGGTGGCGCAGTCCAGGACGTGCACCAGCACCGAGCAGCGCTCGACGTGCCGCAGGAACTCCAGGCCGAGGCCGCGGCCCTGGCTGGCGCCCGGGATCAGGCCCGGCACGTCGGCGATGGTGTAGACGGTGTCGCCGGCGGTGACCACGCCGAGGTTCGGGACCAGGGTGGTGAACGGGTAGTCCGCGATCTTCGGCTTGGCGGCGGAGAGCACCGAGATCAGCGAGGACTTGCCGGCGCTCGGGTAGCCCACCAGGGCCACGTCGGCGACGGACTTGAGCTCCATCACGATGTCGCGGGCCTCGCCGGGCTCGCCGAGCAGCGCGAAGCCCGGGGCCTTGCGGCGGGCCGAGGCGAGCGCGGCGTTGCCGAGGCCGCCGCGGCCGCCCTGGGCGGCGACGAAGCTGGTGCCGTGGCCGACCAGGTCGGCCAGCACGTTGCCCTGGCGGTCCAGGACGACGGTGCCGTCCGGCACCAGCAGGACGAGGTCCTCGCCGTCCGCGCCGGTGCGGTGGCCGCCCGCACCCGGCTTGCCGTTGGTGGCCTTGCGCTTGGGCGAGTGGTGGTACTCCAGCAGGGTGGTGACCTGCGAGTCCACGGTGAGGATGACGCTGCCGCCCTCACCGCCGTTGCCGCCGTCCGGGCCGCCGAGCGGCTTGAACTTCTCCCGGTGCACGGAGGCGCAGCCGTGGCCCCCGTTACCCGCGGCGACGTGAAGTTCGACGCGGTCCACGAAGGTGGTCATGGGTGTGCCTCCAGTGCGGATGAGTTGGCTTGCTTGCTGCGTAAAGCGCGAAGGGCGGACCGGAACATTCCGGCCCACCCTTCGCTGTGGGTCGCTAGGCGACCCGGGAGTCCGCGGGGACTCAGGCCTCGACGGCCACGATGTTGACGACCTTGCGGCCGCGACGGTTGCCGAACTGGACGGCACCGGCGGTCAGCGCGAACAGGGTGTCGTCGCCACCGCGACCGACGCCCGCACCCGGGTGGAAGTGGGTGCCACGCTGGCGGACGAGGATCTCGCCGGCCGAGACGACCTGGCCGCCGAAGCGCTTCACGCCGAGGCGCTGGGCGTTCGAGTCACGGCCGTTACGGGTAGAGCTTGCGCCCTTCTTGTGTGCCATATCTCGCTAACCCCTTACTTGCTGACCGAGTCGATGCTGGTGATGCGCACCGCGGTGTGCTTCTGACGGTGACCCTGACGACGGCGGTAGCCGGTCTTGTTCTTGTAGCGCAGGATGACGATCTTGTCGCCCTTGGTCTGGTCGACCACCTCGGCGTGAGCCTTCACGCCGGCCAGGACCCACGGGTCGGAGGTGACGGCGTCACCGTCGACGACCAGGATGGTCGAGAGCTCGACCGAGTCACCCGGCTTGGCCTCGATACGGTCAATCTCCAGCACGTCGCCGACGGCGACCTTGTGCTGGCGGCCGCCTGCGCGAACGATCGCGTACATGCGGTACCCACTTTCCTAACTCGGTCGGAACCCCCGACGCCAGCCACCTGGGTACGGACACAGGGGCCTCTTCCCGATCGCCGCGCGCGTGCGCGCTGCCCTCGGGAAGGTGATGTGCTCGGGAGCGTGGCGTAGACACGCCGATGGTCAAGAATACGGACCGGCCGCCCGGGGGGCAAACCGGCCCGTACGGCCCGGGGCGGGAGGGATCCCGCCCCGGGCTCGGGCACTACTCGGACGCCGTATCACCCTCGGCGGCCGCGGCCTTCTTGGCCGCCGCGCTCGTCCGCTTGGTGGCGGTCTTGCGGGCGGTGGTCTTCTTGGCCGCCGTGGCCGTCTTCTTGGCGGCGGTCTTCTTCGCGGCGGTCTTGCGGGCGGCCCGCTTCTTCGGCGCCGGGGCCTCCTCGGCGGGCGCCTCCTCCTCGGCGGGCTCCTGGGCAGCAGGCTCCTCGGCGGGCTCCTCCGCGGCCGGGGCCCCGGCGGGCTCGACGACCACGGTCTCCTCGACGACGACCTGCTCGACGGTCCCGGGCGCCGTCTCGGCGACGGCCTCCGCGACCGCCTCGGCGGCGGTCTCCGCGGCGGCCTCGACCGCCGGTGCGGCGGCGGCCAGGGCCGCCTCCAGCGCCGCGTCGGCCTTCGCCTGCAGCACCACGATCTCGGCGGCCTGCGGCGAGCCGGCCGGAGCCGTCGCCTTGCGCACCGCGCGGCGGCGGGTGCGGCCCGCCGGAGCGGCGGCCGGAGCCTCCGCTGCCTTCGGGGCCTCCGCCGGGGCGGCCTCGACCGCCGCGGCCTCCACGGCCTCCACGGCCGGGGCCTCGACGCCCGGGACCTCCAGGGCCAGCTGGCCCTCGATCTCCTCGCGCACCGGCTCGGCCTCGGCCTCGGCCACGGCCTCGGCGGGCTCCACGACCGTCTCGGCCACGGCGGCCTCGACGGCCTGCGGCTCCTCCTGGCCGGCCCCGCCCTTGCCCCGGCGACGGCGCTTGCCGCTGCCCGAGGCCTCGCCCGCGGCCGTGGCCGGGGCGTGGACGTGGGTGCTCGGCTGCTCCATGTGGACGATCACGCCGCGGCCGTTGCAGTGCACGCACGGCTCGGAGAAGGACTCCAGCAGGCCCTGGCCGACCCGCTTGCGGGTCATCTGGACCAGGCCCAGCGAGGTGACCTCGGCCACCTGGTGCTTGGTCCGGTCCCGGCCCAGGCACTCCAGCAGACGGCGCAGCACCAGGTCGCGGTTGGACTCCAGGACCATGTCGATGAAGTCGATCACGATGATGCCGCCGAGGTCGCGCAGCCGCAGCTGGCGCACGATCTCCTCGGCCGCCTCGATGTTGTTCCGGGTGACCGTCTCCTCCAGGTTCCCGCCCTGGCCGACGAACTTCCCGGTGTTGACGTCGATGACGACCATCGCCTCGGTGCGGTCGATCACCAGCGAGCCGCCGCTGGGCAGCCAGACCTTGCGGTCCAGCGCCTTCATCAGCTGCTCGTCGATCCGGTACGTGGCGAACACGTCGACCTCGGAGGTCCACCGCTGGAGCCGCTCGGCGAGGTCCGGGGCCACGTTGGAGACGTACTCGTGGATGGTCTTCCACGCCTCGTCACCGGAGACGATGACCTTGGTGAAGTCCTCGTTGAAGATGTCGCGGACGACCCGGACGGTCATGTCCGGCTCGCCGTACAGCAGCGCCGGGGCGTTGCCCGTCGCGGCCTTCTTCTGGATGTCCTCCCACTGCTGCTGGAGGCGCTGGACGTCGCGGGTCAGCTCCTCCTCGGAGGCGCCCTCGGCGGCGGTGCGCACGATCACGCCCGCGTCGTCCGGAACGATCTTCTTGAGGATCTGCTTCAGGCGCGCGCGCTCGTTCTCGGGCAGCTTGCGCGAGATGCCGGTCATCGAGCCCTCGGGCACGTACACCAGGTAGCGGCCGGGCAGCGAGATCTGGCTGGTCAGCCGGGCGCCCTTGTGGCCGATCGGGTCCTTGGAGACCTGCACCAGCACGGACTGGCCGGACTTCAGCACCGACTCGATCCGGCGCGGGCCGCCGTGGCCGCCCAGCGCGCCGAAGTTGACCTCGCCGGCGTACAGCACCGCGTTGCGGCCCTTGCCGATGTCGACGAAGGCGGCCTCCATCGACGGCAGCACGTTCTGGACCTTGCCCAGGTAGACGTTGCCCACGTACGAGGTGGCCTGCTCCTTGTTGACGTAGTGCTCGACCAGCACGCCGTCCTCGAGGACGCCGATCTGGGTCCGCTGGCCGTTCTGGCGCACCACCATGACGCGCTCGACCGACTCGCGGCGGGCCAGGAACTCGGCCTCGGTGATGATCGGCACCCGGCGACGGCCCAGCTCGCGGCCCTCGCGGCGACGCTGCTTCTTCGCCTCCAGACGGGTCGAGCCCTTGATGGACTGCACCTCGTCCGGGTCGAAGGACGGCTCGGTGGAGCGGCGGCGCGGCTCGCGCACCTTCACCACCGTGCGGACGCCGTCCTCGGTGGTCTCGGCGACCTCGACGTCACCGGCCTCACCGCTGCGGCGGCGACGGCGGCGGCGACGGCGCGACGAGGACAGGCCCGCGGCCAGGTCGTCGTCCTCGTCCTCCTCCTCGGCGACGGCCTCGGCCGGCTCCTCGGCGGTGGGCTGCTCGGCCTCGACGGCCGCGGCGGCCTCGGGTTCCTCGGCCTCGCCACGGCGGCGGCGACGGCCGCCCCGACGACGGCGGCGGGACGGACGGCCGTCCTCCTCCCACTCGCCCTCGGTCTCCGGACCGGTGGCGGGGGCTTCGGCGGCGGGCGTCTCGACCGCGGCGGGGGCCTCGACGGCCGGAGCCTGGACCGGCGCCTGGACCGGGGCCTGGGCGGCCGGCTTGCGGCGGTTCGGCTCGACCCGGGTACGGACCCGGCGGCGACGGCCGACGCCGCTGTACTCGTACTCGTCGTCCTCGCGCTCGGCGGCGGCCGGGGCCTCCGCCTGCGCCGGGGCGGCGGCGGGCTGCTGGGGCGCGGGGGGCGCCACGTAGGGGGCGGGCTCCTGGAAGACCGGGGCCTGGAAGACCGCGGTGGCCGGGCGGACGGCGCGGCGGCGCACCCGGTGGTGCGGCTCGGCCTCGGCGGCCGGAGCGGGCGCGGCGGCCGGCTCGGCGGCGGGGGCCTCGACGGCCTCCTCCTCGGCGGGCTCCTCCTCGGCGGCGGGCTCCTCGGCCACCGGCTCCTCGGCCGGGGCCTCGACCACCGGCGCGGCCTCGACCACACGGCGGCGGCGGGGGCGGCGGGCCGGGGCGGCGGGGGCCTCCTCGGCCACCGGCTCGGCGGCGGCCGGCTCCTCCACGGCGGCCGACTTGTCGGCGGGGGCCTCGGCCACGGGCGCCTCGACGGCGGGCGCGCCGGCCGGAGCCTCGGCGCGCTTGCGGGTGCGGCGGGCCCGGGCGGGCTTCTCGGCGGTCTCGGCCGGCTCGGCCTTCTCCGCCTTCTGGACCTTCTCGGCCTTCGCGCTCTTCTCGACCTGCTCAGCGCGCTCGGCCGGCTGGTCCTGCTCCGCCGCTGGGGCCGGGGCGGCCTCGGACGGGGCGGTCACGGCCGCCTCCGGGGCACCGGCCGGCGCCTCGGCACGCTTGCGGGTGCGGCGGGCCCGGACCGGCTTCTCGGCCGCCGGGGCCGGCTCGGCCGCCGGAGCCGCCGCGGCGGGCGCCTCGTGTGCCTCGGCCGGCAGCACGGTCTCGGCCGCCTCGACGGCCGCACCCTGCGGGGTGCCCGCCGGGCGGGACACCGCCCGGCGACGACGGCGCGGCGGCGCGGCGGACGCGCCCTCACCGCCGGCGGCGGGGGATTCGTTCTGTTCCGTGGCCGCAGTCTGCTGCGGATCGGTGTTATCGAGCATGCGGGTGGATCTCCCGTCAGGCCCCCGGGCTCCACATCCGGGCACGGCTCGGCACCGGTGGGCGGCCGGCATCTCGACGATGCTCGGGCCGGACCCTTTCACGGTGCCGCCGCGCGGACGCGAGGCCGCACAGGGGCTCGTAGTCTCGCTCGGCGCCCCGCACGCGGCGGGGTGTCGAAAGTCTTCTGGTCTGACCAGTCTTCTGAGGTTTTCCCAAGCTGCGCCGTCCCCCAACCCCGGGTGGCTCCCGGACGGGGCCCCGGGCCACCGACCGTCCTGGTCGGCGGCCCCGAGTGGCCGGCCTGTGCTGCGACGACGCTCGCTCCCCTGGGGAGCCGCGGGAACCCTGGAGGACCGTCGGGTCCAGTGAGGCACTGGACCAGGCCTCCGCCCGCTAGGCGGACGCGGTGCGCGCGGCCCGGCGGCCGTTTCTCAGCCAGTCGGGGCCGCGGCGCGGTCGAGCGCCAGCGGGTCGGTCACCGTGCCGGACTCCTCGTCGAGCGGCCCCTGCGCCAGCCTGGTCACCTCTGCGGGGACCGGCGGCGCCAGGTCGGCCGTCGCACGGAGACCGGACAATACGTCGTCGGGTCGTACGGCGGGTGTGGCGTGTCGTACTACCAGGCGCAGTATCGCACAGGGACGGCCGGTCCGAACATCGTGGTCGGTTCCGGAGGTGGTGTCCGCACCGGCGGCGACCTGCGGCTCGACGACTCCGAGCGCGGCCACCGCGCCCCGCGCGTCGAAGACCCGCACGCCGTTCTTGGTCCGGCGCTCGACCTCGATCCGCTCCTCGGCGAGGAACTTCTCCACCGCGCGGGCCGCCTCGTCCGGCTCGACGCCGTCGAGCCGGACCAGCCATTCGGAGGCCTCGAGGCGCTCCACGAAGTTCGGCGTCCGCACCTCGACCGCGTCGATCACGTCCAGACCTGCCGGCAGCGACTCGTCCAGTTGCGCCCGCAGCTGCTCCGGGTCACGGACGGCGGCCAGGCCGATCTCCAGGAACTCCGCCTCGCTCGCCACCCCGGTCGGGGCCGCGTTGGCGTAGGAGACCTTCGGGTGCGGGGTGAAGCCGGCCGAGTAGGCCATCGGAACGGCGGACCGGCGCAGGGCGCGCTCGAAGGCGCGCTGGAAGTCGCGGTGGCTGGTGAAGCGGAGCCGGCCGCGCTTGGTGTAGCGGAGACGAATCCGCTGCACCGTCGGCGCGGGCGGCGGACCGTCGGGCGTACGGCGTGCCAGGGTCGCTCAGTCCTTTAGTCAAGTTTCCCCGTCCGGCGCGGCGGGCTCCCGCCACTGTCCGGACTCTGTCACCTCAAAGGGTACGCGCCCCGCCGCACCCCTCGCCCCGCCCCTGGCCCGCCACACACCCCGGCCCCCGCCCGGCTCGCACCGGACGGGGGCCGACGGGCCTGCGGCGCCTACTTGTTGACGACCGTCAGCGGCAGCAGCTTCTTGCCGGTGGGGCCGATCTGGATGTGAGTGTCCATCTGCGGCCGTATGGACATGGATCCAAAAGTCTCGCTAGCGTCCCTGCCATGGGACGAGGTGCGAAGCGCGCCGCATCGGCGCAGCGACAGCAGCAGTACGACGTGGACGCCGAGTGGTCGCCGGCGGACCTCAGACTCCTGAAGGATCTGAAGCGGGCGGAGGCGCTCCTGCCCGAGGACGCTCCTCGGGCTCTCCTCTCCATCCGGCTGAGTGTTCTCACGGACGAGACCACGTCGCCGGTCCGCCAGGAGCTGGACCTACGGATGCTGGCCCGAGACATGGGGGTGCGGGTCGTAGGAGTGGCGAGCGACCTCAACGTGAGCGCCACCAAGGTGCCGCCGTGGAAGCGCAAGCAGCTCGGGGACTGGCTGAACAACCGGGCGCCCGAGTTCGACGTCCTGCTGTTCTGGAAGCTCGACCGCTTCGTACGCCGCCTCTCGGACCTCAGCACCATGATCGAGTGGTGCCTCAAGTACGGGAAGAACCTGGTCTCCAAGAACGACGCCATCGACCTGACCACCGTGGTCGGGAAAGTCATGATCACCCTGATCGGCGGGATCGCGGAGATCGAGGCCGCCAATACCTCCACCCGGGTCACCAGCCTGTGGGACTACGCCAAGACCCAGGAGGAGTGGCTGGTCGGCAAGCCGGCCTACGGCTACCGGACAGTCGTGGACGAGCACGGCCGCACCGTCCTGGCCATCGACGAGACCGCTTACAAGGTGCTGCACTGGAGTCGCCGGCGGGCGTCGAAGATCTCCGCGTCGCGTCAGGTTCGGATCATCAAGCGCGCAGGCGTGCCGGGATCCGAGGGGCTGACCACATCCACCCATCTCCGGAGACTCAGGAACCCCGCTCTCATGGGGTACCGGGTAGAGGAGGACAAGAGCGGCATCGGACGGAAGTCGAAGCAGGTCCTCGGTAAGGACGGCAGGTCGATCAAGGTCGCCGAGCCGATCTTCACGGAGGACGAGTTCACGCAGCTCGGCAGGGACCTCGACAGATGGGGGAAGAACCAGCCCGCCCGGCAGGAAGGCGGCGCCACCAAGTTCCTCGGGGTCTTCGTGTGCGACGACTGCAGCACCAACATCACGGTGCAGGTCACGACCACCAAGGGCGTCCAGTACAAGTACATGCGCTGCGGCGGCTGCAAGGGCGGCGGAGCCGGAGTGAACGACCCGGACAGCGTCTACGCCGCACTTGTCCAGGACGTCCTCAAGGTGCTCGGCGACGAACCGGTCATGGTCCGGGAGTATGCCAAGGGAGCTGAGGCCTTGAAGCGGAAGAAGCAGTTGGAGGAGTCCATCTCCTATTACATGAAGGGCCTGGAGCCCGGCGGACGCTTCGCACGCACCACCTTCACCCGCGAGCAGGCCGAGGAGACCCTGAACCAGCTCATCGACGAGCTAGCGACCATCGACCCCGAGTCCACCCAGGACCGGTGGGTCAACGCCGCCAACGGCAAGACCTTCCGTGAGCACTGGGAGGCGGGCGGCATGGAAGCCATGGCAGCCGACCTGCTCCGTGTGGGCGTTACCTGCAAGGTCACCCGCACCAAGGTCCCGGGCCAGCGACAGCCCACCGTGCACCTCAAGCTCAGGATCCCCAAGGACTACCGCGATCGCCTGGTCATCAAGGAGGACGACTTCGCGAGCAAGCTCTGACGCCGACAGCCCCCGTCATCGTGGCGGGGGCTGTCGCGGTCAGTGCTTGGCGGAGTCGTACGGCTCCTCGTGACCCTCATCGTCCACGATGACGATCTCGCTCTCGATGTCTGGGGGCCGGCGCGCCTTCCGTGGCACCGCCTCGCGCGAAGCCGTCGCTGCTCTGGCCCCCGCTTGCTCGGCCGTCACGCTCTCTCCCCTGCCCGTTCCACACGGGCGACCTCCCGATTGGTGGCGAGGTCTTCGGCGATACCGGCGGCGACGAGCGCTTCGGCCGGGGTGTGACCGGTTCCGACGAACCGCCAGGCACTCTCAACCACGGTCTCGTCGTCCCGGTCGGTGTAGAGGCCGCGGGCGTGTGCGGCCGGCGCGGCTCTGAGCTGCCCGTATGTAGTGGAGTAGGCCAGCGTCTTGGTGAGGCAGTGCCCCCGGTACCCGAGCATGTGGGCCCAGGCGCGAAGTCGCAGGTGTCGCAGCTCCGGCAGGCCGCCGAGGCGCCAGGCTGTGGCGATGAGGGCACGGACATGCGGGCTGACGCGCAACGCCTGTATCTCCGCCAGCGACTCGATGCGGCGGTCAACAGCGCCAGCGGCCTCCACGCTCTTGCTCGTGTACTTGGCGACGTAGGCCGCCACCGCATCGTCAGAGATCAGCCCGCCGCCCCCCTATATAAGGGGATGCGCGTCCAGCTGGGTACCGAAGCTGAGCCGTCCGCCGCCGTAAGCCACCGACTCGGGGCACGGGAGTGCCACGGCGGTGGCCGCCGAGCGCACGGCTTCCGAGAGGAGGTCCCCTGTTGCCCAGGGCGGAGGCGGAGTAGTGGAACCATCCGGGCCGTCGAGCCTGACGACGGCGTGGAAGTGGACGGCGCCGCGCTTCTGATACTCGGCAACCTTGGCAGCGGAGACCCTGACCAGGGTGCGCACCTCGGACCGGCCGACGCCCGCCCGGGCAGCGAGGTGGTGGTAGAGGTTGTCGCGGAAGGCCTTCCACAGGGCCGGGGCCATGGAGTTCCACAGGACGTGCCTGGGGTAGTCGTAGCAGTCCACGCAAAGCGGCTGCCCGACGATGGGGTCAGCGTCCGGATGGGTTCGACCGCAACCGTGCTGACCCCCATGCTCACACCTTCTGCGCCGGGCCGAGTGGCAGCTACCCGCCCAGTGGACCGGTCCGAAGGAGGGCGCGGTCAGGGTGACGAACAACCGCGGGTGCGTCCGTACGGTCTCCGGGACGCCTTTGCCACCGACCAGGCCGGAGCGGACCAGGTGGAAGGTGTCGCCGCTGTGCTCCCGGGAGCAGGGCGCACAGCGGGAGGCCCGGCGGTTGCGGCAGCGGACGGCGAGCCAGCCACCGGGTTCGGTGGCGGTCGAGTAGTGGCGCAGAACCTCACCGGTGTCGGGGTCGACCGTGGTGGTGTGCCCGGCGAGGTGCACCGGTTCGGCGCAGCCACCGGTGGCGCGGATCTGCTCCAGCCACCGGTTCAGGTCCGGCATCGCGCCGAGGCGGACGAAGTCCTGGTCGATGAGAGGCAGTTGGCGCAACCGCGCCTCCCGGTCGAGGAAGGCGCGGCGTGCGGTGGGGTCGGCGTACGGGTTGGAGCTGTCGGTCATGGCGGGTGTCTCCAGGGCCAGGGTTCGCCGGGCCCCGGCCGGGCCAGACATGCGGTGGCGCGGCCGGGGGTAGCGGTGGGGTGGGCGGGCTGGATGGTTGGTCGGGTTGGCACGGTGATCGCGCCTTTCAGGTGGTGTGGGTGAGGCCTTGGACGAGCCAGGTCACGGCGTAGACGACGGGGTCCGCCCAGCCGATGCGGTCCAGGTAGATGCCGAGGACGCCGACGAGGAGCACGTGCCAGACCTTGAGTTCGCCGGAGCGGACCAGGAGGTAGGTGACGAGGGCCAGGACTGCGGTCAGGACGAGTACGCCGCCCATCAGACGTAGACCCCTTCGTTCGGTTCGTCCGCCGTGTGGAGGCCCGGCCAGGACGGAGCCAGCCGGGCGTACTTCCGCGCCGCTCGACGCGCCTGCTCGGGGGTGATGCGGACGGACCGGGCGCGGATCCACAGGCCGTCGGCGCCGACCGTGATGGCGACGCCCTGCTCGGCGGCGGTGATCTGCTGAGCGGCGGCCAGGGCGTCCTTGTCGAGATCGCCGAGCGCCATCTCCGCCGTCCCGGCATCGTTCACCCGGTGGCAGACCCGGCCGGCCAGCTGCGCCCGCAGGGCGGTCACGCCGGGCCCGAGGTCCGAGCCGACCCGTTGCCCGGCGACCACCAGGTGGACGCCCAGCGCGGCGCCGAGCTGGGCGAGCCGGAGCAGGTTGGTGGAGATCTCCCCCACCTCCGCCTTGTCCTCCCTGGTCGCGACCAGGTACAGCTCCGCGACCTCGTCCACGATGACGACGACGGGCATCTTGCGGAGCTTCGGCGGCAGGTCCCAGATGGACCGGGCCCCGACCGAGCGGCAGAGCTGCATGCGCGCTTCGGTCTCCGCGACCAACTCCGCGAGCAGGTGGGCGGCTTCCGCCCGGGTGGCCGCGAGGGCCGACAACCGGTCCTCGAACAGGGACAGTTCCATGCCGCCCTTGAGGTCGATGCCGAACAGGGCGACGCGCTGCGGGGCGAGTTCCTTCACCAGCGCGGCGATGAGGGTGGACTTGCCGGAGCGGGTCGCCCCGACGATCAGCCAGTGCGGTGCCCGCCGCAGGTCGATCGTCCAGGCCCGGCCGTCCTCCAGCAGGCCGACCACCGCCCGCAGCAGCCGTTCCTTCAAGCGGTACGGAGCCACCGGCGCGATCAGCGGGTTCCAGGCGAGTGCCGAGAGGGTGACGAACCCGCGCCCGTCCGCGACCAGCCGCACAGCGTGCACCCGCCAGGCATGAGTGAACGCGTCGATCGCTTCCGCGAAATGCTCGGGCACCTGCCCGGGGTGAAGCCGCACCCGCACGTCGACGCCGCCACGCCGGTACTTCGCCACACCAAGTCGGGGAGGCGTCGGCCGCAGCGGATCCCCGCGAACCATCAGGTCACCCACCCGGGCCCGCGACGGACGCTTGGCCACGGCGAGACCGAGGTTCGTGGTCAGGCGCCGCCACGTCACACGGACGCGGATCACCGTGGCGGGGTAGCCGAGCAGGTACCACCACAGATACGGATAGCTGCGCCGCAGCACCGGAGCCATGCTGAGCGCGATCAGCACGGTCGCCAGCATCATCACCCACAGCAGCTGGAGGACGATCACGGCCTTTCCCCGTTCTCCATCGCCGCGTTGTGCGCTTCGGTCTCCAGATCACGAGCCCGGCCCGCGGCCTTGGTGGCGACGACGGCGATGTGGTCGAAGAGCTGGACCCCCTCGGCGTCGCGCCCGAACGGGTCGACCTCCTCGGCCAGGTCACCGAGTTCTCGCAGCAGGCCCCGCAGCTTCACGCGGGTCGCACTGCTCATCAGGCGTCGCCGCCCTTGCGCGAAGCCGCCGGAGCAGCGACCGGAACGGGGGTGATGGCGTCAGCGCGGAAGGACAGGCCGTGCCGGTCCCCCATCGCCCAGGAGAAGGCGGTCAGGCCGGTGACGTGCACCCGCACACCCTCGACCACGCCGACCGGTTCGCCGGACACGCTGATCTCGATGATCGAGGCCCGCCGGCCGTCCTGCCGGACCGCGGCCCCGACCGTGTAGACGGTCTGGCCGTCCCGGTCTTTCCTGACCTCCCCGGTCTCACGGTTCGCCACCCGCGCCTCAGGGGCGACGATGCAGGTCATCGTGCCGAGCCGGGTTCCGTCCACGGGAATGGACTGCATGAGCACACACTCCTCTGACACCAAAGGCCGCATGACGTCAGCCGTCAAACGTACTTACCTTTGGCGATGATGCTCCTCCTTGACGCCCCGACGCAAGCGATTCATGCTTACGTTTAACGGCTAGCAACTGATGACAGACCTAGAGATGCCGCCCGACCAGGGCAAACGGCCACACACGAACCCTCGAAAACGACACGGCACACGCGAAGCGGGCCCCTCCCCCGGCGCCCGCACCAAGGGGTCAACACTATGGCGATCATTCGGAACGAGGCACTGCACAAGCAGGTGGCGGCGGCGATGCGCCAGTCCATCGCCACCGGCGAGTGGCCCCCCGGCACCCAGCTGCCCACCGAAACCGATCTCGCCGAGACCTACGGCGTCTCCCGACCGACCGTCAGGCTCGCCGTCGCCGCCCTCCGCAGCGAGGGTCAGTTGGACGTGAAGCAAGGCCGCGGCACCTTCGTCCGCGCCGCCGTCCACGGCCCGAGCGCCAACCTGGACCGGACCATCGCCGACCAGGGCAACACCTTCTCAACGCCCTTCGACGCCTGGTTCGACCGCGCCGAAGAGCCCACGGTCTACCGCTCCCGCACCGACGCCATCACCGCGCCGCTGCTGGAGATGGACCAGGACGAACTGATGCTCGGCTGCGACCGCCTCCTCACCGCCCCCACCGGCGACGGCCGCGCCCTCCACCGCCTCCTGCTCCCCATGGAACGCATCGAGGCCACCCCGCTCGCCCAACACCCCGCCGCCACCCCGACCGAGGCCTACGCTACGCTCACCGCCGCCGGCCACGCCCTCACCTGGCGCGAACGGGTCAGCGCCCGCATCCCCCAGCCCGACGAGCGCGAAGCCCTCCAACTCTCCGAGGCCGCCGTCCTCCTGGTCGCCCACCGCATCACCTGCGACCAGGCTACCGACCTCCCCCTCCTCCTCGAAGAGACCCGCCTCGGCGCCGAAACCACCGCCCTCACCTACGCCATCGACGCCCACAAGCCCAGCCGAACCGCAGGAGCGTGACCGCTCAAGTCTTTGAAGTTGCGACGAGTTAGCTCGGTCCGCCAGCTGCCCGTCTGGCAGCGGCACGGGCTGTCGTGGCGTTGGCTGCCGAGTTCACGCGAGCAACGTGAGCTCGCCGAGAGACGTCCCCGCCAAAGGCACTCCAGCCATAGAGCGACGCCAGCACCCCTGCAACAGCCGCAGCCCACGCGGACACTGTCGCTGTGAACCGAGCCATCAGGGCTGGCGGAGCAGCAACCAGACGGCCCCTGGTCTGCGAAGCCGTGATGGCGCACCGCTCCGACCAGAGCTCGAAGAACTGAGCAAGACGGGCAAAGAATGCCGCAATAAGGGCTATCAATGCATAGGTAAGAACAAAACCCATACCGATTCGCTCGCCGACTCCGGGAACTGCCCCACCTGGGGCCATCGGCCATCCCATCATCTCGTGGAGGCTGCCGTAAGCAAAGCCTGGCGCGAAGATCAAGCAGGCCACCATTGAGCCGCCAACACCGTCATAGTCGGTCTCATCCGACTGCGGCTGCGGAACCCCGTCGCCTGACGAGACAGGATCAGAGGCCTTCTTGCCGTAAGGCGGCAGGAAGATCTGCCAGAGGCCACCGTGGACGCTTCCACCAACAAACGTGCCAGAGCCGTGGTTGTGCTGCTCCTTTGGCTCACCGTCCGTCATCAGGACCGCCGCCTTGTTGGATGGTCAGACCGCCGTATACGTTCCCGCCAACGAAGGTGCCCGTTCCCGTGTTGTGCTGGTTCCACACACTCGACACCGCAGACCCGGGTCGCCCAAGGCCATCGACTTCGCCCAGAAGGTCGCGGTGGTCAGACAGGTACTGCGCCAGAACTTCCGTCCATGCCGCAGCCGCGGCGGCCCTCGCGCCGTCCCCGCCAGAAGACAGCTCAGCCGCAGTCGCGTTCACAGCCTCCATCGCTGCGCGCTGCTCCTGGGGCGTGCCACGTCGGAAGAAGTGACCGACTGCGACCTGCATCTTTCCGGCACCCCACGTTGCAATCGCCGCAACAAGCGTTCCTGCTGCACCAGTTGCCACCGCCGTGACTTCAGCGTCGTACATGATCGAGAAAACTCCCCGCCCTGTGGCCGCATCTAGGAGCAAGAACCTACCTCCCGACACCGACGCCTGGTGCCGGTTCTCCTGAAGCACGGGCTGTCAGCACGTAAGGCGTCGCAACTCTTCTTCACTTACTCAAGGGCGGGCACAGCGCGCAGCGCGCGGCCCTGCCGCTCGCCGCCGCTCCTGTCTCCGCCCCGCGCCGGCGGCGGCAGGCCGCGCCCACCGAACGTGCGACCCAGAGGGCGCCGAGGTTAGAACCCGCCGTGGCTGAGGCCGGGCGGCTCCGCGGTTTTACCCACCTCCCCGGGCCGGGACCCGCGTCGAGCAAGAACGGGGGGCCACTCGGCCAAACTGCGGTCAGGCCCAAAAGCCCTGACCGAGTCGCAGCAGCTTACGGCCCCCCGATCATGCTCGACCCCAAACCAGGCAGGACACCGACCAAAACCGCTACACCACCCGCGCGTCAAGGCTGGCGGAATTCTCGAAGTGACAGACACGGGAGCGTTTGGCCGCTAACATCTTCCGCGCTTGGCCAGTGGGACGGCATGTGTTGGTGCTTGAGGGGGATAGGTGGCGACTCAAGAAGAACAGGACCTAGGTCCGGTTGAGCTCCAGCTTGAACAGAGCAGAGCCATCCTGGTTATCGAAAAAAACATTCGTGAAGCCAAAATTGATCGATTCCGCTATTTTTCAGTATACTCCGCAGCCCCGATCTTCACCCTCCTCCTATTTATTGGGAACGTCGCATTTTGGGGTCACATTAGCCTGTGGCGGATAAACATTGCATGCATCCCTATCGATTTGATTCTGATTTGGATGGCGATTGGCATGGTGGCGTCCGATACGACAGATTGGAGTTCGAGTTACATAGCAAGCCAGAAGCTGGAGCTGGAGCTGGCGCACGAGAGGAAGAGATTGCTGGCCGCTCACCTAAATCTCGACCTCTCTTCACGCAGGCATATCTATCGAGAGAGCATCCCCAGTGCGATCGAGAGATATCAGCGAAGTGGGACTCGATACAGAGCCATCCACAATACGTTCCAAAGTGTGATCATCATGGGATCATTGGCTACGTCAACGATCGCCGCGCTCGGGGACTCGATCGCCAGGGGAAAGCTACTTACGGTGGCCGCCAGCATCTCCGTCGGAATCTCTGCTGGATTTACTGGCTACTTCAAGTATCGCGAGCGAAGCTTCTATCTACAACAGACGGCCGATGCTCTCGAAGAAGAGCTCAATTCGGTAAATCTGAAGATCGGACGCTATCGCTCTATCGCGGACGACGAGGATGCGCTTGCCGATTTTACCGAGCGGGTCGAAATCTTGCAGAATGAGCAGCGGAAACGTCAGCAACAGCTTGACCAACCAGCGCAGGGCGCTTCGCCTGGCGAATGATTATGCCGTAGAAGCGTAACTGGCCGCGCCACAGGCCCGTCTCGCGGCCCGCCAGCCGGCGGCGTAGTCCACGCCCGGCAGCCACACCCACGAGCCCGGGTCGAGGCTCGCCGCCAACTCCGCACCGAAGTCGTCGTCCCCGTCCAACTGGTTCCCCAACTCCCCTGGTCAAGAAGCGAACCGGCCATCCGTGCACAGACATGCCGAGGAGCCCGATACCATCGGCACCGGGTTCCAACCCACCGGACCACCCCTCTCCCGCCAAGGTCTTGGGGTGGTCCGGCACGTCTTCACTTGTCCCTGATCAGGTCAGGTGCGCTCCCGCGTCGGCCCCTCGGAGTCGAAGATCCGGCGGAACAGTTCCGTCTCACTGAGGCTGAGCAGCGGGCCCTCAACTCCGGACTCCTCGCGGCAGATCCGCCGTAGCAGCTGCGATCGCTGCTCATCAGCGAAGCCCGGCTCGTCACACCACGCCATCACGTCACGGTGCGCAACTCGCCGCCCCGGCGAGACGGCCCGTACGGGCCAGGAGAACTGGCCGTTCAACAGCCACCAGGTCGAGGCCCGGTTCCACCAAGCCCGCAGGCGCCGAATCACCGCGGCTCCTCGGGGCCGGCGGGGTACAGGCGGACCACCGTCGGGCTCAGGTCGAGGAAGGCCAGGGCCCGCACCTCCCCGTGCGTCGCCAACCGGTGCCCGATCGCCTGCGCCTTCGACGGACCGAGCAGCTCGGCGAAGTACCCCTGTTGGTCCGGGCTGAGCGGGAGTGCGTCCAACGTCGTCAGAACCGCGGCCATCGCGTCCGGCAGCTTGTTGAACCGCGCGGGCGAGGTCACGCCCCGGACCTCCACGATCACCGGGAACGGGTACGGGGAGCCCGCCTCCGGACCGGATCCTCCGGCCGCCGCAACGGTGTCCGTACCCGGTTCGCCGTGGTCTCGAAGCGGCATCACTTCCCGGTCACCTCCCCCGCACGGCGCGGGTGCCACAGGTGGACCCGGACCGTCCGGCCGTTCACCACGATGGTCCGGGTCGCCGCCTTCAACAGCCCCGAACCGCAGTAGAAGCACCGGGTCGCCGCAGACCCGGACGCCCGCTTGTTCACGACGCACCGCCTTCCGGGCCCACCAGAGCCCAAACGATCTTTCCGATGCCCTCCGGCCGAGGCATGACGCCCCACTCGACCGACAGGCCCTCCACCAGGCACAGCCCCCGGCCCGACTCGGAGTCGACACCCACGGACCGCCGGATCACCGGCTTCTCGCTGCTCGCGTCGTGCACCTCCAGCCGGAGGTGATCGAGCACCATCTCGAAGCGGACGTAGATCCGCCGCCCCTTGGGCACCCTGGCGTGCTTCACCGCGTTGCTCACCAACTCGCCGAGCACGATGACGGCGTCCTCCGCGAGGAGGTGTCCGCCCGGCGCGCGGGCCAGGAAGATACGGAGGTGCAGGCGGGCCACGCCGACCGACCTTCGATGCCGGGTGAGCCTCACCTCGAACGCGGGTATCCCGCCGTCCGTCTCAGGCGACTCAGCAGTGCCCTGGGGTTCTCCCAAGCTGATCAAAGCGCACCACCCTCCGGTGCCCACGGGGACGATCAGGCCCGGATGCTCCGGCCCTCATCACCAGGCTGCCGAGGGAGAGTGCGAACTTCGTACCCAAGGTGATTACCCAATGTGGGTAAACTCACAGGTAATCAACTTCCTTGCAGCGTCTATCGATCGACAGCGGGGGCTGTGGTGACCGATGCTCGCGTTCCGGACCGGCTCCCGGCCGGTCTGCTCTCCAATCCGGAGATGATCGCGGCCTGCCGAAGACGAGACTTCGCCTCGGTGTTCCGACTGCTCAAGCTGGCCGGGATCTACCCCTCGCTCATCGCCCGCGCCTGCGACATGACACCGAGCCGCGTCGGCGAGATCGCGTCCGGGAAGCGCAGGATCGAGAAGATCGAGCTCATCGAACGGATCGCGGACAGGCTGCACATCCCCGGGCACATGCTCGGGCTGGCCGCCCGGGAGTGGGAGCAGGAGACGCCCCTCCCGTCGCCAGGGCGCCGAGCGCCAGCACCGTCCGCCGACGGGCGGCGCCTCAACTCGCCGATCGACCCCGAGTTCTTCGTCAGCCACCTTCGCGGCGTCATGCCCGGCCACTACCGGGCCGCGAACCTGCTCGGCTCCCGCCACGCACTCGACGCGGTGACCCGGCACGTCCAGTTCCTCGACCGCATCCAGCAGAACACCGGCGGCCGCGACCGGGACGAGCTCCTCGTCATCGGTGCCCGCACGGCCGAGTTCCTGGGCTGGCTGAACCAGGATCTCGGGGACTTCGACCAGGCCCTGTACTGGTCGGACCGCGCCATGGAGTGGGCGCAGGAGGCGGGTGACGACGTCATGGCCGCCTACGTGCTCTTCCGCAAGAGCAACCAGGCCACCGCCCGACGCGACGCCCAGAAGGCCATCAGCCTCGCCCGCGCCGCACAACGAGCGGCCGGCGCCACCCTCCGCATCCGCGCACTGGCCGCCCAGCAGGAGGCCCAGGGCCACACCCTCATGGGTAACCAGCGCTTCGCTCAGGCGAAGTTCGACGAGGCGCACGAGCTCGCCGCCGAGCCGGATGACTCGCACGCGGACGACGCGCTCGACCTGGCGTACTGCACACCGACGTACATCGAGATGCAGCGCGCGAACTGCCTGATCGAACTCGGAGATCCCCGGACGGCCGTGGGGATGTTCGAGGCCGAGCTCCAGGCCCTGCCGCCGATCTACCGCAACGACCAGGGTGTGTACCTCTCCCGGCTGGCGCGCGCCTACGCGGTCTCCGGCGAGCCGGAGCAGGCGGCCACCGCGGCCGACCGGGCGCTTTCGATCGCCCTCGACACCGAGTCCGCCCGCGCCATATCCGAATTGTCCTCAGCCGGTGCGGCGCTCCGCCGGTGGAGCACCGTACCCGAAGTAGCCACGTTTACCGGCCGTTTGACCCTGATGATCGGTGGGTCTCCCTCTCGACCGTTGCCGACCTGATGAGAGAGGCTGGCCCCATGGACGCACTGATCACGGCCGCCACCTCCGCAGACGAGCGCCGGCGCGGCGCCAAGGTCGCCGTGCTGCCGGTAGGCAGCTTCGAGCAGCACGGCGATCACCTGCCCCTGACCACCGACACCGTCGTCGCCAGCCTGATCGCCCAACGGATCGCCACCGACTACGACCTGTTCCTCCTGCCGCCCGTCACGCTGTCCTGCTCGCACGAGCACGCCCACATGCCGGGCACCGTCAGCATCGGCGCCGCCACGCTCTACGCCGTGATCAACGACATCTGGAAGTCGCTCCGGGCATCCGGAGTCCCCGGCCTGTTGATCGTAAACGGGCACGGCGGGAACTACGTCCTCTCGAACGTCGTCCAAGAGGCCAACACCGAAGGCCCGCGCATCGCCCTCTTCCCCGTCCGCGAGGACTGGCACCGAGCCCGCGAAGCCGCCGGACTGGAAAGCAGCGGTGCCGAGGACATGCATGGCGGAGAGCTTGAGGTGTCCCTCCTCCTCCACGGCGCGCCCCACCTCATCCGCGACGGCATCGAGGGCGACGATCACGATGCCCCGGAACGCCCCCA
Organism: Kitasatospora sp. NPDC048194; assembly: GCF_043202455.1. Lineage (NCBI taxonomy): Bacteria > Bacillati > Actinomycetota > Actinomycetes > Kitasatosporales > Streptomycetaceae > Kitasatospora > Kitasatospora sp. NPDC048194. Next base: position 72,968 of record NZ_JBIDAK010000019.1, on the reverse strand, counting down.
CCTCCTCACCGTCGGTATGGCCGGCTACACCCAGAACGGCATCATCGGCCGCCCGTCGCTCGGAACACCGGATAAGGGCAAAGCCATTCTTGAGAGCCTGTCCAAGTCGGCCGCCGCACACCTGTCAATCATAGGGGGTAGCTAACAGCGGTCGGCCTCAAAAGCGGGCAGCTTCTCACGAAGCGCAAGCGCCGTCCTCGGCGGAAACCGAGAGAGACGTTCCAAGATCCGCCAGTTCAGCGCAGGACACCGTCCGACCCATACCCGTGCATCACACGGTGCTCCCTAAGGCGTCTCCGGTCGACTTCGTGCCCCGCTACCTCCCGAAGTCGACCGACCACGGAACTGTCAGATCGCTTCACCACGGTCAGATCGTCGTTGATCATCAGCATGCCGAAATCGAAGAGCACATGGTGGTTCGCACAAAGGCAGAGGACATTGCTGACGATGTCTGGACCACGATGCGGAGCCCCCAGGGGAACGATGTGGGCCGCCTCTGCATAAGCGCCGGTCGGAGACTCTAGTCGGACACCACACACTTGACACGTGTAATCGTGCGCACGTTTGACGTAGTTGGCGACCGCAGTGCTCCGGACAATGCGTTGGATCGCCGTTTCCAACCGGCTGCGAGGTGCTTCCTCACCTACGACGGAGTCCGCCACCGAACCCGCATCTCGAGCAGCCACCACCTGTCCGCCCGGGGGAAGCGAGACCAAACGAAACCGCCAGACCCGATAGCCCGAACGAGATTCTTCCGACCAGACATCCTCAACCCTGAACAGCCCGTCATATCGATATCCACCGTCAACCGCACGAACAACCCGGACAGGTGCACCAGTGGTCGCACTTGTCGCCAAGGCTGCATTGCCGCGTGTCAGTTCCTGGTTCCGTACCTGCCGGCCAGTCTCAGGGTCTCGTCCGCCCTGCCCGGTATAGATGATCACATCGCCGTGATCTTCGTCATCCTCATGCCTTCCGCTGACCACAATCGATTCGGCACCGAGCTCAGCCGTTCCTGTGATCCCTGATTGCATCGCCCGGTGCACACGGGCACGGGAGAGCGTCATCCGGTTGTCGAACTGCTGCCCCAGACGAACACCCGGTACTGCACCAATACCGTCAGGGAAGGGGGCGTACTCGACGGCGGGCTGCCCGGCGGGCAGAGCGGAAGCCATCTCCCTGACTCTGTCCCTCTCCTCTTTCCGCGCTGTACGCGCCCTGAAGAGCACTTCGCCGATGAAGGTCTCGCGGGCAGCAGTCAACCACTCGCCATCGTCATCGCAGACCTCCGACAGCCCTTCGAAGAGCTCACGGAGCCGTTCCTCTGTCGGGATGGTCCGTCCATCCAGATAGGAGTCGAGCGTCCGGGCGCTGAGGTCGCAGTGCCGGGCCACTCGCTCAGTCGACGGGCCGCCAGCCCTGTCCCACAGCTGCCGCAGCCTCCGCGTGAAGTCCTCCTCTTCTGGCGTGCGACCCGCCGTCGCCGAACCTCGACGCCTAGCCTCCTCCGCTAGGTCCTCTTCGGCGGCGCGCCGGCGCTGACGCCACGACTCACGCTCCGATAGCCCACGATCACCCCAAGCCTCGACCATGAGGTCTAGATTCCTGATGCTCGGTAGGCGGGATCCCCTCAACGCCTCGTAGACGGCAGTCCGGGACGCGCCGAGCGCCACCGCCGAGTCAACGGTTCCCTGAGCCCGTTCCTGAAGTTCGCGGAGCTGGCGAGCGAAGGACGCCAAGGGTCCGTTCCCACTCAACGGAAGCCTGCGCGACACGCCATCACTGTGAAGTACATCACAATCCCCTCGCCAATGACTGTGACACAAGCCACACTGATGGGCCCTCATGATCACCTGACCTGGGGCTATATCAAGGTATCCCAGTACCGCGATGTTTTCTGCGGGATTTCGAACTGCGGGCGCTCTGGCATCGTGTCCAGTGTCGGTTGAGCCATACGCCCCGGAAGGAGCGACGGCTCCCTGCGCCAACAGGAAGCCGTCATCACTCGTAGCCCCATCTAGAACATCCGGAGAACTACATGCACGAGGGTACGGGGAGTCCCGTGTCCACCGGAAGCGCCCAAGCTGCGGGCTTCACACCGCAGCGGGCAGCCTCCCGCTGGCTAGCTCCGGCCGGCGTCGCCGCAACTGGCGTAGGCCCGATCGCGGCTGGCTTCCAGAGCAACACCACAGTCGCTGTCATCTCAGCGGCGCCAGGCCTGATCTTGGTGACGTTGCTGTTCTTCGGCGTCGTCTGCCCAGCCGTCTGGTCGAGGAAGGCGCAGCGCCAGAAGGCAGCGCTCAACGTGCTCAACGCCCTAATCGGGCGGAGCGCCGCCACTGCGCCCATCCGCCGATAGGGCGACTTTCGGCAGCCTCGGGACGGGGCCTCCGTTCTGCGGCCAGCGCCGGACAGCTCTCTACCCGCCCGGGCATAGCAAGGACGCCCGACAGGCACAAAGCCCTCCCCGATCGGATCGGGGAGGGCTCCACGCATCGCTCAAGGGGTCAGACCCACTCGATCGAGGACTCGACGCCCGGGGCACTCCGGGCGGCGGGCAGAGGGGTCCTCCGGCCGCCTTGCCGGGCCTCTCCGGGGGCGGGGGCGGGCCCGTCCGGAGCACGGCTCACACCGAGCGCGCCCAGGACGAGCTCCCGCTCACCCTCCGAGAGACTGTGAAGTAAGTCACACAGCTCGCTCACCGTGTCACTCACGCCGCCGCCTACTTCTGCTGGTCAGCGCTGTTGACGACGCTCAGCGGAAGCAGCTTCTTGCCCGTCGGGCCGATTTGTATGGCCGTGTCCATCTGGGGGCACACGCCGCAGTCGAAGCACGGGGTCCAGCGGCAGTCGTCGACCTCGACCTCCTCCAGGGCGTCCTGCCAGTCCTCCCACAGCCAGTCCTTGTCGAGGCCGCTGTCCAGGTGGTCCCAGGGCAGCACCTCCTCGTAGGTGCGCTCGCGGGTGGTGTACCAGTCGACGTCGACGCCGGTGCCGGCCAGGCCCTTCTCCGCGCAGGCCATCCAGCGGTCGTACGAGAAGTACTCGCGCCAGCCGTCGAAGCGGCCGCCGTCCTCGTAGACGGCCCGGATGACGGCGCCGACCCGGCGGTCGCCGCGGGAGAGCAGGCCCTCGATGATGCCCGGCTTGCCGTCGTGGTAGCGGTAGCCGATGTTCTTGCCGTACTTGCGGTCGCCGCGGATCGAGTCGCGCAGCTTGGCCAGGCGGGCGTCGGTGGCCTCGGCGGACAGCTGCGGGGCCCACTGGAACGGGGTGTGCGGCTTGGGCACGAACCCGCCGATGGAGACGGTGCAGCGGATGTCGTTCTGGCCGGTGACCTCGCGGCCCTTCTGGATGACGTTCTTCGCCATCTCGCCGATCTGGAGCACGTCCTCGTCGGTCTCGGTGGGCAGGCCGCACATGAAGTACAGCTTCACCTGGCGCCAGCCGTTGCCGTAGGCGGTGGCGACGGTGCGGATCAGGTCCTCCTCCGACACCATCTTGTTGATCACCTTGCGCATGCGCTCGCTGCCGCCCTCGGGGGCGAAGGTGAGGCCGGAGCGGCGCCCGTTGCGGGACAGCTCGTTGGCGAGGTCGATGTTGAAGGCGTCGACGCGGGTGGACGGCAGCGACAGGCCGATCTTGTCCTCGGTGTAGCGGTCGGCCAGGCCCTTGGCGATCTCCCCGATCTCGGTGTGGTCGGCGCTGGACAGCGACAGCAGGCCGACCTCCTCGAAGCCGGTCGCCTTCAGCCCGCGCTCGACCATCTCGCCGATGCCGGTGATGCTTCGCTCCCGCACGGGGCGCGTGATCATGCCGGCCTGGCAGAAGCGGCAGCCGCGGGTGCAGCCGCGGAAGATCTCGACGGACATCCGCTCGTGCACCGTCTCCGCGAGCGGGACCAGCGGCTGCTTGGGGTACGGCCACTCGTCCAGGTCCATGACGGTGTGCTTGGACACCCGCCACGGCACGCCCGGGGCGTTCGGCACGACGCGGCCGATCCGGCCGTCGGCGAGGTACTCCACGTCGTAGAACTTCGGGACGTACACCCCGCCGGTCCGGGCCAGGCGCAGCAGCAGCTCGTCGCGGCCGCCGGGGCGGCCCTCGGCCTTCCAGGCGCGGATGATCTCCGTGATGTCGAGGACGGCCTGCTCGCCGTCGCCGATCACCGCGCAGTCCAGGAAGTCCGCGATGGGCTCCGGGTTGAAGGCCGCGTGGCCGCCGGCGAGGACGATCGGGTCCTCGTCGGTGCGGTCCTTGGCCTCCAGCGGGATGCCGGCCAGGTCGAGCGCGGTCAGCATGTTGGTGTAGCCGAGCTCGGTGGAGAACGAGAGGCCGAACACGTCGAAGGCCTTCACCGGGCGGTGGGCGTCGACGGTGAACTGCGGGACGCCGTGCTCCCGCATCAGCGCCTCCAGGTCCGGCCAGACGCTGTAGGTGCGCTCGGCCAGCACGCCCTCGCGCTCGTTGAGCACCTCGTAGAGGATCATGACGCCCTGGTTGGGCAGGCCGACCTCGTAGGCGTCGGGGTACATCAACGCCCAGCGGACGTCGCAGGCGTCCCAGTCCTTGACGGTCGAGTTGAGCTCGCCGCCGACGTACTGGATCGGCTTCTGGACGTGCGGGAGGAGGGCCTCCAGGCGTGGGAAGACCGATTCGACAGTCATGTACTAGGAACCCTTACGACGTGATTCGGTGCCGCGATCCGGCACGGGAGGGGTGACCCTCAAGGGTAGCCCAATCCGGGGAACGGCCCGTCGGCCCGGGAGCCGGGCGCGGGCGCCGGCCCGCGGCGCGCGCCCGGCCGCGGTCCCCGCCACGGCACCCGCCGGTGGCCGCCCCGGCACGCAGGGTGCGCGGGCGCCGCCGGGCGCCGTCCGCCGTTGACACGCCCGAACGGCGCGTGCGGTACTGACGGGGCCCTGCCCGAGCCCTGTACCCCCTTCCGGAGACGGGAGTTGGGTCGTACGCTCGGCCCGCGCCGACTCCCCGGCGGCCCGTCCCCCGTCCCGCGAGGCCCCCTCCCCCGGCCCCGCAGAGCCCGTCCCCGGCCCGCAGGCCGCGTCCGGTGGCGCAGCACGCCCGCGCCCCGGCGGCCGTACGACCGGTCGCAAGGAGAACCATGACCGACACCGGTCGGCGGGTCCGGCCCCTGCGGACCCTCGACACCGGGCCGGCCCGCTACCCCACGCAGGCCCAGGCCGAATCCGCGGCGCGACGGCTCGCCCTGCGCCGCCCGGACCGCTGCCGGCTGCGCGAGGTCGGCCGCTCCCGGGCCGGGCGCCCGCTGCTGCTGCTCTCGGTCGACCGCGGCCCGCGGGCCGTCCTCGTGGTGGGCGGCCCGCACCCCAACGAGCCGGTCGGCACGGCCGCCGCCGTCCGGCTGGCCGAGGTGCTGCTGGAGCGCCCCGCCCGGCCCGGCCTGTCCTGGCACCTGCTGCTGTGCCTGGATCCGGACGGCGCCGCGCTCAACGCGGGCTGGCTGGACGGGCCGCTCACCATGGGCCGCCACTACGAGCACTTCTTCCGCCCGGCCTTCGAGGAGCAGCCCGAACTGCTGCCCGCCCCCGGCTCCGGCCGGGCGCCGATGCCGGAGAGCCTCGCACTGACCCGGCTGATCGACGAGCTGCGCCCGTTCCTGCAGTGCTCGCTGCACGGCGTGGACTTCGGTGGCACCTTCGTCCAGCTGACCGGCCCGGTGCCGGGGCTGTCCGAGCGCTTCGCCCGCTCCGCCGACCGGGCGGGCCTGCCGCTCGACGTGGACTCCTACGACGCCGTCGGCTGGGCCAGCCCCGCGCCCGGCACCTACCTGATGCCGCAGCTGGGCAGCGGGCGCGCCTCGCGGGCGCTGCCGGACGAGCCCGAGCTGTCGACCTGGTCCTATCCGGCCCGGTACGGCGGGATCACCGCGGTGCTGGAGGTGCCGATGTGGGCGGTGGACGCCGTCGGCGACGCCGGCCCGCATCCGGCCGGGCCGCAGGCCGTCCGCGAGGCGGCCCGTGCGCTGACCGCGCGCACCGCGGAGCTCGGCGAGCTGCTCGCCGAGGTCCCGGCCCGGGCCGGGGAGGCGCACGGCGCGCTGGTGCGCACCGTCGAGTTCAACCTGGCGGTCGCCCCGCGGGTCGCCGAGGAGTGGCTGGAGCTGTGGTGCCCGGGGCCGGTGAGCGTCTCCCGGGCGACCACCGCCGGGCTGGTCGCCGCCCGGCTGCCGCTGCGGGTCGCCTCGGTCCTGCTGCGCCTGCTGTCCGAGGCCCGCGGGCCGGCCGCCGAGGCCGCCCGGGAGCGCGCCCGTGCCGTGGTCGCCGACAGCCTGGACCGGCTGCGCCACCGTTTCGGTGCGCGCTGGGTCCCGGTGCAGGAGCAGCTGGCCCACCAGACCCGCGCGGTGCTCACCGCCGCCGACTGCCTGCTGAACCAGATCTGACGCACTGTCAACTAATTGAACAGCAGCAAAAAGGGCCGGTCCGGAGAGCACTCCGGACCGGCCCCCACCGTGCGGGCTCAGGCCGCTATCGGTCGCTGGCTGCGTACCGCCTGGAGCAGGCCGACGCCCATCCAGACCGCGAACATCGAGGAACCGCCGTAGGAGACGAAGGGCAGCGGGATGCCCGCGACGGGCATGATGCCCAGGCACATCCCTATGTTCTCGAAGGCCTGGAAGGAGAACCAGGCGATGACCCCGGCCGCCACGATCGTCCCGTACAGGTCGGTCGCCTGGCGGGCGATCCGGCAGGCGCGCCAGAGGATCACGCCGACCAGGGCGATTATGGCCAGCGCGCCGACGAAGCCGAGCTCCTCGCCGGCGACGGTGAACACGAAGTCGGTCTGCTGCTCCGGCACGAACTGTCCGACGGTCTGGGTGCCGTGGAACAGGCCCTTGCCGGTCAGTCCGCCCGAACCGATCGCGATCCGGGCCTGAGCGGTGTTGTAGCCGACGCCGTTCGGGTCGAGCTGCGGGTTGGCGAAGGCCGCGAAGCGGTCGATCTGGTACTGGCTCAGCAGTCCGAGCTTCCAGATCGCGATGCTGCCGCCGACGCCGGCCGCGAGGATGCCGAGCACCCAGCGGTTGGCGGCACCCGAGCCGAGCAGGATGCCCAGCACGATCGCGGACATCACCATGGTCGATCCGGCGTCCGGCATCAGCAGCACCAGGCCCATCGGCACGCACGCCCAGATGAGGCCCCGGAACACCGCCCGGTGCGAGGGGAACTCCCGCTCCCCGGCGTCGACCTGGTCCGACAGCACGACCGCCATCGCCAGCACGATGGCGAGCTTGGCGAACTCGGCGGGCTGGATGGAGAAGCCGCCACCGAGCTGGATCCACGAGTGCGCGCCGTTGACGGTCGAGCCGAGCGGGCTGAGCGTCGCCAGCAGCAGCACCATCACGGCAACGTAGATGAACGGCACCAGGGTGCGGACCCGCCGGGCTCCTATCGCTATCACCACGGCGCACAGCAGCAGGCCGATGACGAAGTTGGTCAGGTGCCGGTAGAGGAAGTACTGCGGGTCCCCGTGGGTCAGGTTGTCGCGCCCGCGGGTCGCCGACCAGACCAGCATCGAGCTGCCGAGCGAGAGGGCCAGCGCGGCCAGCAGCAGTATCCAGTCGAGCCGCCACAGCGGCGAGTCCTTGGACAGGGCCTTGGAGACCCCGGTGCGCTGGGGGGCCAGTCGCAGCTGCCGGTAGGAGCCGTAGGAGCTCATGCCCGTCCCCTTCCCGGGCGGTTCGGTTCGAGCGCGGCGTCGGCCGCGGTGTACGGCGCCGGGCTGTCGGCCGGCGGCGCCGGGTCGAGCCAGGCGGTCGCCGCGGCCGCGTCCGGCCCGGCGGACTGCCCGAACGGCGCGGACTGGGCGACGGAAGCGGACGGGGCGACGGGCGCGGGCTGGGCGAACTGCGCGGGCCGAACGGCCTGGCCGGGCTGCACGGGCTGAACGGCCTGAACGGGCTGAACGGCGGCGCCCGGCACCTGGTCGATCGTGTACGCGGCCGGCTTGATGACCGCGGTGCCGTCCGGGTTGAACTTCGGCAGCTCGCCCTGCGGCGTCGGCAGCAGCGCCTTGCTGTTGTCGATGTTGCCCTTGTCGTCCACGCCGTACAGCGCCTGGTAGATCCGGCGGACGGAGTCCCCGGAACCGCCGGAGCCGGTGCCGCCCTGGCTGATCGTCATGACGATCGCGTAGTCCTTGCTGTACGTGGCCAGCCAGGAGGTGGTCTGCTTGCCCTCGACCTCGGCGGTGCCGGTCTTGGCGTGCAGCGCGATCTTGTCCTGCGGCCAGCCGGCCTGCACGAACTTCCAGGCCGCGGTACCGCTCTTGACGACGCCCTCGGTGGCCTGGTTGATGTAGCTCAGCAGCTTCTCGTCGCCGGGGAACTTGGCGTCCGCCTGCGGGGCGATCTCGCGGACGAGGTCCCCGCCCGGGCTTATCACGGCCTTGGCGACGGTCGGCCGGTAGAAGGTCCCGCCGTTGGCCAGCGCCGAGTAGATCCGGGCCATCTGGACCGGGGTGACGAGGGTGTCGCCCTGGCCGATCGCGAAGTTGACGGCGTCACCGGCGCGCATCTGGTAGCCGTCGATGCAGTTCTCCTTGGCGATCTGGTCGGAGAAGCTGTTGCCGCCCTTCTGCGCCTGCGCGCACCAGGCGTCCTTGTTGTTGTCGTAGAAGGACTGCTTCCACTGCCGGTCCGGCACCCGGCCGGCCACCTCGGAGGGCAGGTCGATGCCGGTCTTGGCGCCGAGGCCGAACTCGTGGGCCGTCTTGAAGAACCAGTCCGACGGGTCCTTCTTCGGCTTGATGCCGCCGTCCTTCATCCACTGGTCGTACGCCAGGCCGTAGAAGACGGTGTCGCAGGAGACCTCCAGCGCCTTCTCCAGGGAGATCGCGCCGAAGTTCTCGCTCTCGAAGTTCTTGAACTCGCGGCCGCCGATGGTCATGCTCTTCGGGCACTGGTAGCTGCCGTCCAGCGAGTAGCCGGCCTGCACCGCGGCGGTGGTGGAGATGACCTTGAAGGTCGACCCGGGGGCGGACTGACCCTGTATGGCCCGGTTCAGCAGCGGGAAGTTGGAGTCCTTGCTGGTCAGCGACTGGTAGTCCTTGCCGCTGATGCCGCCCACCCACAGGTTGGGGTCGTAGGTCGGGGCGCTCGCCATGGCGACGATCCGTCCGGTGTGGACGTCCATCACGACGGCGGCGCCGGAGTCGGCCTCGTAGTTGCGGTTGGTGACCTTGTCGAAGGTCTTCCGGGCGTCGGCCATGGCCTGCGCGAGGTTGTCCTCGACGACCTTCTGCACCCGGGCGTCGATGCTGGTGACCAGGTTGTTGCCGGTCTGCGGGGCGACCGTGCCGGCGGTGCCGATCACCCGGCCGAGGTTGTCCACCTCCAGCTTGGTGATGCCCGCGGTGCCGCGCAGGTCGCGGTCGTACACCGACTCCAGGCCGGCCCGGCCGATCTGGTCGGCCGGCAGGTAGCGGTCCAGGCCGGTCTTGTCCGCGGTCTTGCTGACCTCGTCGTCGGTGACGGGCGAGAGGTAGCCGAGCACCTGGGCCATGTTGGCGCCCTCGACGCCGGTGTAGTGGCGCACGGCGGTGGGCTGCGCGGTGACCCCGGGGAAGTCCTCGCGACGCTCCATTATCTGCATCGCCTGCTGGGTGGTCGCCTCCTTGGTGACCGGGATCGGCTGGTAGGGCGAACCGTTCCAGCAGGGCTGCGGGGTCTTGGCGTCGCAGAGCCGGACCTTCTCCTGCACGTCCTTGGCCGGCATGCCCAGCACGTCGGCGAGGCGCCCCAGCACCGCCTTGCCGCCGTCCTTCTGCTGCATCAGCGAGGTCCGGCTGACGGACACCACCAGCCGGGTCTCGTTGCCGGCCAGGACCCGGCCGGAGGCGTCCAGGATCTCGCCGCGGACGGACGGCTCGACCACCTCGCGGATGTGGTTGCCGGTCGCCTTGGCGGTGTACTCCTTGGCGTTGCGGATCTGCAGGTACCACAGCCGTCCGCCGAGGGTGGCGAGCAGCGAAAGCACCAGGATCTGCAGCACCACCAGACGGATCGTCACCCGCCGGGTTCGGCCGGTCTCGGGGATGTTGCTCACGTCTCGTGCGCTCCAGGGTGCGGGGAGGTCGGGAGTTCTGGGGCCCGGGAGGGCCGGTTACGGGCGCCGGGCGAAGCCGGGCACGCGCCGCTTCTTGTACTTCGGGCCGGACGAGACCTCACGCGTGGTGCGGTAGCGGGCCAGCGTGCCGAGGCCGGGGCCGCCCTCGTCGTCGTCGCTGGCGGCGGTCACCGGGTCGCGGCCGAAGCTGCGTCCGAGCAGCATCACCAGCGGCACCACGAACGGGGCCAGCAGCAGGTCGTACAGCAGGGCGCTGACCACCAGGCCGCTGAGGCCGACGTGCCGGGCCGCGGTGTCGCCGACCAGGGCGCCGACCATCGCGTACAGCAGGGTGGAGGCGATCGCCGCGGCGCCGACGACCACCAGGGCGCCGGAGACCGAACGCCGGCGGCCGTGGTCCGAGCGCAGCAGGCCCGCGACGTAGCCCATCAGGCAGAGCACCAGGGCGTAGCGGCCGATGGCGTGGTCGGAGGGCGGGGCGAGGTCGGCGAGCAGGCCGGCCGCGAAGCCGACCAGGCAGCCGCCGGTCGGCCCGTAGACCATGGCCAGGCCGACCACGACGAGCAGCAGGACGTCCGGGGTGGCCCCCGGGAGCTGGAGCCGGCCGAACACGCTGACCTGGAGGACCAGTCCGAGCAGGATGAGGACGGCGGAGACGGGGATGCGGGCGAGGCGCATGGCTCAGTTCCCCCCATTGGGCTTGGCGGGCGGGACGGCGGGCCCGGAGGCCTGCGGCTGGGCGGGCGCGGCCGGGGCCTGGCTCTGGCCCGGGGTGGGGGCGGGCGGCAGGACGGCGTCGCGCGGGTCGGTGCGCGGCGGCACGACCACGACGCCGACCAGGTCCAGCCGGGTGAACTGGACGAACGGCTCGACCAGGACGGTCTTGGTCAGCTGGCCCGCGTTGGCCTGGACCTCGGTGACCTTGCCGACGGGGACGCCGGGGACGAACGGGCGGCCGCTCTGCGAGCCGAAGGTGACCAGCCGGTCCCCGGCCTTGACCTGCGCCTTGCCGTTGAGCAGGGAGACCTTCATCGGGCTGTCGCCGCCGCCGGAGGCGAAGCCGATCTCGCCGCTGCCCTCCAGCCGGGTGCCGGCCGAGAAGCCGGGGTCGGAGGCGAGCAGCACGGTGGCGGTGGTCGGGGCGACGGTGGTGACCCGGCCGACCAGGCCCTGTCCGTTGATCACGGTCATGTCGCGGGTGAGGCCGTCGTCGCTGCCGGCGTCGATGGTGATGGTCCAGGAGAAGCCCTGGGCCGGGCCGATCGCGATCACCTGGGCGGCCTTGACGGTGTAGCCGCCGGCGCCGGCGGTGCGCAGCAGGTCGTCCAGCTGCTTGGTGCGCCCGGCGGCCATGTCGGAGGAGGCGAGCTTCTGCCGCAGGTCGGTGTTCTCGCGGGCGAGCTGGTCGGTGCGGCCGCTGTTGGTGGCGGTGTCGCGGAAGGCGCGGACGGTGTCGGCGACGGGGTCGACGACGGTGGCCGCGCCGCGCTCGACCGGGCCGAGGACCTTGGCGGCCGCCTGCCGGGCCGGGCCGAGCGGGGAGTCCTCACCGCCCTTGATGTCCACGGTGATCAGCGCGAAGGCGATGGCCACCAGCAGGATGAGCAGCAGCCGGCTCTCTCGTGTGTCCCTCACGGTGCTGGTACTGCCCCTTCGTACCTGGCGGCCGCCGGGGCTGTGGGCCCCGGGCGGCGGCCCGTTCAGTTGAGTATTGGATGTCTCGTCGTGGTGCTAACGGCGCGGCTGGGCGTCCAGTACCTGCTGGAGCGCCTCGAACTCCTCGACGCACTTGCCGGAGCCGAGCGCGACGGAGTCGAGCGGGTTCTCGGCGATGTGGATCGGCATGCCGGTCTCGCGGCGCAGCCGCTCGTCCAGGCCGCGCAGCAGGGCGCCGCCGCCGGTGAGCACGATGCCGCGGTCCATGACGTCGCCGGCCAGCTCGGGCGGGCACTGGTCGAGGGTGGTCTTGACCGCGTCGATGATCGTGTTGACCGGTTCGTCGATGGCCTCGCGGACCTCGGCGGCGGAGATGACGACGGTCTTCGGCAGGCCGCTGACGAGGTCGCGGCCGCGGATCTCGGCGTGCTCGTCCTTCTCGCCCTCCAGGCCGTAGGCGCTGCCGATGCTCATCTTGATCTGCTCGGCGCTGCGCTCGCCGAGGAGGAGGGAGTACTCCTTCTTGATGTGCTGGACGATGGCGTTGTCCAGCTCGTCGCCCGCCACCCGGATGGACTGGGCGGTGACGATGCCGCCGAGGGAGATCACGGCGACCTCGGTGGTGCCGCCGCCGATGTCGACGACCATGTTGCCGGTGGCCTCGTGGACGGGCAGGCCGGCGCCGATCGCGGCGGCCATCGGCTCCTCGATGATGTGCACCTGGCGCGCGCCGGCCTGGGAGGAGGCCTCGATGACGGCGCGGCGCTCGACGCCGGTGATGCCGGAGGGCACGCAGACGACGACGCGGGGGCGGGCGAGGTAGCGGCGGCGGTGGATCTTGAGGATGAAGTACCGCAGCATCCGCTCGGTGATCTCGAAGTCGGCGATCACGCCGTCCTTGAGCGGGCGGATGGCGACGATGTTGCCGGGCGTGCGGCCGATCATCTTCTTGGCCTCGGCGCCGACCGCCAGGATGCCGCCGGTGTTGGTGTTGACGGCGACGACTGACGGCTCGTTGAGGACGATCCCCTTGCCCCTGACGTACACCAGCGTGTTGGCAGTTCCGAGGTCGATCGCCAAGTCGCGGCCGATGAACGACAGGTTGCTCGCCATGGGGTGTGGGTGCCTTCCCGGGCTCGGAGTTCATGGAGGGTGGACGAAACACGCGCCCGCGCTTGGGCGGAGACCAGCTGAGCTGCCTTACCGGGCCCTTGAGTCGCGTCCATCGTAGTCACGCCGCGCGGAACGGACATCGACGTGGGGCATACCGTCCATTGTCCGGAGGGTGATCGCTTCTCCGAGCATTGGGACGCCGTGTCGGCGTCCTCAGTTCCCTATTTCACGATAAGAATGCCCCGGCCGGGCCAATGGTCCCGACCGGGGCGGTGCCGAAGTCCTCCGGGCGCGCCCGGGACGGCTCAGGCCTGCGCCGGGAAGAAGATCTTGATCTCGCGCTCGGCGGACTCCGGGGAGTCGGACGCGTGGATCAGGTTCTCGCGGGTGATGGTCGCGTAGTCGCCGCGGATGGTGCCGGCGCCGGCCTCCAGCGGGTTGGTGGCACCGGCCAGCATGCGGATGCCCTTCACGACCTCCTCGCCCTCGACGATCATCGCGATCGACGGGCCGGAGGTCATGAACTCCAGCAGCGGCTCGTAGAACGGGCGGCCGACGTGCTCCTCGTAGTGCCGCTCCAGCGTCGCCCGGTCGAAGGTGCGCAGCTCCATGGCGGCGAGCTGCCACCCGGCCTTGCGCTCGATGCGGCTGATGATCTCGCCGGCCAGGCCGCGGCGGACGGCGTCGGGCTTGAGCAGGACGAGAGTGCGCTGGGACACGGTGCGTCTCCTGGGGATTCGGTTCGGCAGGCAGTCGGGTCGCGGGGCGGGGCCGACAGGGCAGAGATTACCTTGCGTACACGGCGTGTCGGTCCGCCGGTCCGCGCCCCGGGCCGGTAGGGCCGCGGGCTCAGGCCCCGGCGGCCACCCGGGCCTCGGCGGCCGCGCGGGCGGCTTTGAAGGCGTCCACCTTGCGGCCGTAGTGCACCGAGCACCACCACAGGCCGGCGAAGACCACGCCCAGGCCGAACATGGTCGGCAGGATGAAGCCGCTGGCGATCAGGCCGATCTGCAGCGCCCAGCCGATCTGCACCGCGCCCGGGCGGTTGATCACACCGCAGAGCGCGAGGCACAGCGCCATGGCGATGCCCGTGACGATCCACACGGTGGCCGTCGAGACGCTGGACAGCCGCATCGCGACCAGCCCGGCGAAGAGCGCCAGCAGCGCCTCGCCGATCAGCGTCGAGGAGCAGAGCGTCCTCATGTCACTTCCTCCCGAGCAGCAGGCGGGCCTCGCCCACCGTGATGACCGAACCGGTGACCAGCACCCCGGCGCCGCCGAGGTCGCCCTCCTCCTCGGCCAGGGTGACGGCGGCGGCGATGGCGTCGTCGAGCCGCGGCTCGACCTGGACGCGGTCCTCGCCGAAGATCTCGACGGCCAGGGCCGCGAGCTCGTCCACGTCCATCGCGCGGTGGGTGGAGTTCTGGGTGATGACGACCTCGGCCAGGATCGGCTCGAAGGCCTCCAGCAGGCCCGGCACGTCCTTGTCCCCGGAGGTGCCGATCACGCCGACCAGGCGGGTGAAGCCGAAGGACTCGGAGAGCGCGGCGACGGTGGCGCGGGCGCCGTGCGGGTTGTGCGCGGCGTCCAGGACGATGGTGGGGCTGCGGCGGACGACCTCCAGGCGGCCCGGCGAGGAGACGCCGGAGAAGGCCTGGCGGACCTTGTCGACGTCGAGCTGCCCGCCGCGGGCGCCGCCGACGCCGAAGAAGGCCTCGACCGCGGCCAGCGCGAGCGCCGCGTTGTGCGCCTGGTGCTCGCCGTGCAGCGGGATGAAGAGGTCCTCGTACTCCTCGCCGCCGAGCCCGCGCAACGTCACCAGCTGGCCGCCGACCGCGAGCTCACGGCGGATCACGCCGAACTCCATGCCCTCGCGGGCGACCGTCGCGTCGACCTCGACGGCCCGGCGCAGGATGGTCTGGGCGGCGTCCAGCGGCTGCTGGGCGACCACCGCGATGGCGCCGGTCTTGATGATCCCGGACTTCTCGACCGCGATCTCGCCGGTGGTCTCGCCGAGCTTGTCGGTGTGGTCCAGCCCGATCGGGGTGATCACGGCGACGGCCCCGTCGATGACGTTGGTGGCGTCCCACGAGCCGCCCATGCCCACCTCGACCACCGCGACCTCCACCGGCGCGTCGGCGAAGGCCGCGTAGGCCATGCCGGTCAGCACCTCGAAGAAGGACATCGGCACCGGCTGCGCCGCGTCGACCATCTGCACGTAGGGCTCGATGTCGCGGTAGACCTCGACGAAGCGCTCCGGGCTGATCGGGGCGCCGTCCAGGCTGATCCGCTCGGTGACGGTCTCCACGTGCGGGCTGGTGTAGCGGCCAGTGCGCAGCTCGAAGGTGTTCAGCAGCTGCTCGATCATCCGGGCGGTGGAGGTCTTGCCGTTGGTGCCGGTGATGTGGATGGACGGGAAGGACCGCTGGGGCTGGCCCAGGATGTCCATCAGCGCCTCGATCCGGTCGAGCGAGGGCTCCAGCTTGTTCTCCGGCCAGCGCTTGGAGAGTTCCAGCTCGACGTCGCGCAGGGCGTCGCCGGGGCCGGCGTCGGCGGGGCGGAGGGTGTACGGGTTCGGGTCGGCCTTGTCGCTCACGACCACAGTCTACGGAGCGGCGCGGGCCCGTCCCGACAGGGTGAGGGCGGGGGTGGCGGGCCGGCCGGCGGGGAGGTGAGAAGCGCCACTTCGCCCGATCTCACCCTACTGCCACCCGTTTGTCCGCTTTACCATTCCTTTAGCGACTTGAACGGCAACGAAGCATCGATTCGCAGACCACAGGAGCCGACAGCCTTTGATCATGAGGAGCACCGCACCATGCCCGAGTTCCTGCACGACTGGATCGTGCTCCGCCAGGAGCAGATCGTCTGGTTCGCCGGACTGATCTCCCTGGCCCTCGTCGGCTACATGCTCCTCGTCTTCGGACGCTTCCTCGTGTACTGGGCCGGCTCCCGTCACGCCTTCCGGCACAACGAACCCGCCGAGCCCGGCGACCCGTCCCTCTTCCAATGGCACCTCGTCATCCCGTGCCGCGACGAGGAGGCCGTGGTCACCCAGACCCTGGACGGCCTGCGGGCCGGCGCGCCCGAGGCCCACCTGTGGGTGATCGACGACGACAGCGAGGACGCCACCCGCGACCTCGTGCTCGCCGCCGCGGCCCGCGACCCGCGCATCCACCTCGTCCAGCGCCGCCGCCCGCACGCCCGGATCGGCAAGGGCGCCGCCCTCAACGCCGCCTACCGCGAGATCTCCGCCTGGCTGCCCGAGTCCACCGACCGCTCCCGCGTGGTGATCGGCGTGGTCGACGCCGACGGCCGGCTCGACTCGGGCACCCTCGGCCACGTCTGCAACCCCGAGGCGCTCGCCCGCCCCGACACCGGCGCCGTCCAGATCGGCGTGCGGATGCGCAACGCCGACGACGAACGCCCGCTGCCCGGCCGCGGCCGCACCGCCAACACCCTCGCCCGTGCCCTGGTCCGGATGCAGGACATCGAGTTCCAGGCCAGCAACACCGGCATGCAGCTGCTCCGCCGCCGCACCGGCAGCGTCGGCCTCGGCGGCAACGGCCAGTTCGTCCGGCTCTCCGCCCTCGACTCGCTCACCGCCGACGAGGGCCGGGCCGGCCGCCCCTGGCCCGAACGCGCCCTGCTGGAGGACTACGAGTCCGGCCTCGACCTGCGGCTGGCCGGCTGGCGGCTCACCCACGTCACCGAGGCCCAGGTCTCCCAGGAGGGCCTGATCTCGCTGCGCCGCTTCCTCACCCAGCGCACCCGCTGGGCCCAGGGCAACATGCAGTGCCTGCGCTACACCGGCCGGGTGCTCCGCTCCCCGCACTACACCCCGGCCGGCAAGGCCGAGGTGATGTACACCTTCCTCCAGCCCGTGGTCTGCGTGCTGCTGGTGCTGCTCTTCCCGCTCTCGCTCGGGATCACCGCCGCCGGGCTGGTGCTCTTCCCCGCCGAGACCGCCGAGTTCCAGCTCCGCTTCGGCCCCTGGATGCTGCTCGCCTTCGTGCTCGCCGCCCTGCCGATGGTGTTCTGGGGCCTCGCCTACCGCAGGCACGTCCACGGCGACCGCAGCCGGCTCACCGGACTGCTGTGGGGCGTCCTGGTCTGGCTCTACGCCTACCACCTCTTCGTCGTCGCCACCCGCGCCGCCGTCCGGCTGCTGCTGGGCCGCAACGGCTGGGCCAAGACCCGGCGCAACGCGGAGAAGGTCGCCGTCGGCGCCCCCACCGCGCTCGAGTCCTGAGCCGCACCACCGCTCCCCCGCCTCGCACCACCGCCCCCTCCCCCGCGCCCGACCTCCGGCGACCGCGACCGCCGGTGCCCGCCCGCCCCCTTCGGAGTTCCGCCATGAGCACGTGCCTGCCCCCGTCCAGCGTCGCCGTCGTCCTCGGCACCCGCCCCGAGCTGGTCAAGCTCGCCCCGCTGATCCACGAACTCGGCGACGCCACCCGGCTGGTGCACACCGGCCAGCACTGGGACGAGGCGATGTCCGGCCGGTTCCTGCGCGACCTCGACCTGCCCCGCCCGGAACTGCTCACCGGCGTCGGCGGCCGCCCCCGGGCCGGCCAGATCGCCCAGTCGCTCGGCCAACTCGACGCCGCCTTCGCCGAGGACCGCCCCGCCGCCGTGGTCGTCCAGGGCGACACCAACGCCACCCTCGCCGGGGCGCTGGCCGCCAACGCCCGGGAGATCCCGCTGGTGCACGTCGAGGCCGGGCTGCGCAGCTACGACCGGGCGATGCCCGAGGAGCACAACCGGGTCATGGTCGACCACGTCTCCGACCTGCTCTGCGCCGCCACCCAGGACAACGTCGCCAACCTGCGCAACGAGTCGCTCGCCCCGGAGCGGATCGCGCTCACCGGCAACACCGTGGTCGAGGTGGTCCGCCGCCGGCTGCCGGCCCCGGCCGCCCGCGCCGCGCTGCTCGCCGCCCACGGGCTGCGCCCGGACGCGTACGTGCTGGCCACCGTGCACCGCCCGGAGAACACCGACACCGCGGAGGCGCTCGGCGCCGTGCTCGCCGAGCTGGACCGGATCGCCCGGGCCGGCACCCCCGTGCTGTTCCCGATGCACCCCCGCACCCGCGCGGCCGTCGAGCGCTTCGGACTGGACCGCCTGCTGGAGCGCCTGGCCGTGACCGAACCGGTCGGCTACGGCGACTTCCTGGGCCTGGCGAGCCACGCGGCGCTGCTGGTCTCCGACTCCGGCGGCGTCCAGGAGGAGTGCACCGTGCTCGGCCGCCCGCTGCTGGTGGTGCGCCGCTCCACCGAACGCCCGGAGGCGATGGCGGCCGGCTTCGCCGCACTGGTGCGGCCCGGCGCGGAGCTGGGCGAGCTGGCCCGGGCCTGGCTCTCCGACACCCCCGAGCGACTGGCCCGGCTGGCGGCCACCCCGAGCCCGTACGGCGACGGGCTCGCCTCGGCCCGGATCGCCGCGCTGACCGCCGCGCTCGCCGGGCGCGGTGCGGAGGCGGAGGCTCTGGCGGAGCCGGCGGTGCCTGCGGCCGCGTAGCCGCGCAGCGGGGGGCGGCGGGGCGGTCGGGCGGCCGGGGCCGGATGGGTAGGGCCGGATGGGTGGGCCTTCCCGGCGGGCGGGGTCGGATCAGACCCCTGCCCGGGCCTCCGGCACGTGCACGTTGTGGCCGTGCCGACGGCGCAACTCCGTGGTGATCTCGGCGAGTTCCCCCTCCGGCAGGAGCGGCAGCATCATCGCCACGCCCTGGAGCAGGCCGCCGAGCAGGTAGGTGGTGTCCGGCGTCGCGGCGACCAGGCCCCGGACCTCGGCCACCTCGCCCGCCGCGACCGCCTCGATCAGCTGGGCGGCGTTGGCGGACTCCTCGTCCACCTGGACCGCACCGGTGTCCTCCGGGGCCCGCCGGGCCATCGCCCGGAGCACCCGGTCCCCGACCTCGGGGGCGTACGCCTTGCGGACGGCCTCGGCGGCGATCCAGGCGAGCAGGGTGGTCACCTCCCGCTCGACGTTCTCCTCGAACAACATGTCCAGTTCGTGGTCGAACGCGAGCTGGTTCCCGTGCCGGAAGGCGAGCAACAGGGTCGCCGCCCTGGCCTTGGCCTCCTCGACCGCCGCGGCAGGCAGTTCCTCGGCCAACTCCTGGGTCACCACCACGCCATGCCCTCCCGTCCGTCGTTCAGCATGAACGCTCAGCAGAAACGCCCTTAGGAAACTCCGTGCACACCGTACACATCCGACCTGCAAACTTCCGCGAACGCGCGCGGGCAAGACCGGAATCAATTCGCTCGGAATAGGACGTCACCCGGTCCAGGATGAATATTCGCCGGAAGGGAGCAATGTTGCTGCTCTGTTGGGCGTAGCGAATGGGCATCCGGGTAACGCCCGGAAAACACCCGAGGGGCCGCACCCGCGTGTCGCGGTGTGCGGCCCCTCGGCGGGACGGTCCGGCTCAGCCCTGCGGGAGCGCCGCGAGCTGGGCGGTGATCCGGGCGATGTCGGCCTCGGCGGCCTCCTGGCGGGTCCGGATCTTGGCGACCACCTCGTCCGGCGCCTTGGCCAGGAAGGCCTCGTTGCCGAGCTTGGCGGTGGTCTGGGCCTTCTCCTTCTCGGCGGCCGCGAGGTCCTTGGCGAGGCGCTTGCGCTCCGCCTCGACGTCGATGGTGCCGGAGAGGTCCAGCGAGACGGTGGCGCCCGCGACCGGCAGCGAGGCGGTCGCCGCGAAGCCCTCCTCGGGGACGGTCAGCCGCAGCAGCGAGCGGATCGCGTCCTCGTGGGCGGCCAGTGCCGTGCCCTCCAGGTCCAGCGTCGCCGGGACGCGCTGGCCCGGCTTGAGGCCCTGGTCGGTACGGAACCGGCGGACCTCGGTGACGACCTGCTGCAGCGTGGCGATCTCCGCCTCGGCCGCGGCGTCGCGGTAGCCGCTGTCGGCCGGCCAGTCGGCGATGACCACCGACTCGGCGCCGGTGAGCGTCGTCCACAGGGTCTCGGTGACGAAGGGGACGATCGGGTGCAGCAGCCGCAGGGTGACGTCCAGGACCTCGCCGAGCACCCGGCGCGCGGCGTCGGCCTGCGGGCCGCCCTTGGCGAGGGTGGTCTTGGAGAGCTCGACGTACCAGTCGAAGACCTCGTCCCAGGCGAAGTGGTACAGCGCCTCGGAGAGCTTCGAGAACTGGTAGTCCTCGTACAGGCCGTCCACCTCGGCGACGGTGCTGCCCAGGCGCGACAGGATCCAGCGGTCCGTCGCGGTCAGCTCCTCCGGCGCGGGCAGCGGGCCCTCGACGGTGGCGCCGTTCATCAGCGCGAACCGGGTGGCGTTCCAGATCTTGTTGGCGAAGTTGCGGGCCGCCTGGACCCAGTCCTCGCCGATCGGCACGTCGACGCCCGGGTTGGCACCGCGCGCGAGCGTGAAGCGCAGCGCGTCGGAGCCGTACTTGTCCATCCAGTCCAGCGGATTGACCACGTTTCCGAAGGACTTGGACATCTTCTTGCCGTTCTGGTCACGGACCATGCCGTGCAGGGCGATGGTGTGGAACGGCGGGGTGCCGTCCATCGCGTAGAGGCCGAACATCATCATCCGGGCGACCCAGAAGAACAGGATGTCGTAGCCGGTGACCAGGACGGAGTTCGGGTAGAACTTCGCGAGGCTATCGGTCTGCTCCGGCCAGCCGAGCGTGGAGAACGGCCACAGGCCGGAGGAGAACCAGGTGTCCAGGACGTCGGTGTCCTGGTGCCAGCCCTCACCGGTGGGGGGCTGCTCGTCCGGGCCGACGCAGACGACCTCGCCGTTCGGGCCGTACCAGACGGGGATGCGGTGGCCCCACCACAGCTGGCGCGAGATGCACCAGTCGTGCAGGTTGTCGACCCAGTCGAAGTACCGCTTCTCCAACTCCTGCGGGTGGATCTTGACCTTGCCGTCGCGGACGGCGTCCCCGGCGGCCTTCGCCAGCGGGCCGACCTTGACCCACCACTGCATGGACAGCCGCGGCTCGATGGTGGTCTTGCAGCGCGAGCAGTGACCCACCGAGTGGACGTACGGGCGCTTCTCGGCGACGATCCGGCCCTCGGCGCGCAGCGCGGCGACGATCGCCGAACGGGCCTCGAGGCGGTCCAGGCCGAGGAAGGGGCCGTGGACGGTGATGACGGCGTGCTCGTCCATCACGGCGATGTTCGGCAGGTTGTGCCGCTGGCCGATCTCGAAGTCGTTGGGGTCGTGCGCGGGCGTCACCTTGACCGCGCCGGTGCCGAACTCCGGGTCGACGTGGGCGTCGGCGACGATCGGGATGCGGCGGCCGGTCAGCGGCAGCTCGATCTCGGTGCCGACCAGGTGCTTGTAGCGCTCGTCCTCCGGGTGGACGGCGACCGCGGTGTCACCGAGCATCGTCTCGGCACGGGTGGTCGCCACGACGATCGAGTCCTCGCCCTCGCCGTAGCGGATCGAGACCAGCTCGCCGTCGTCGTCCTGGTACTCCACCTCGATGTCCGAGATGGCGGTCAGGCAGCGGGGGCACCAGTTGATGATGCGCTCGGCGCGGTAGATCAGCTCGTCGTCGAAGAGCTTCTTGAAGATGGTCTGGACGGCCTGGGAGAGGCCCTCGTCCATGGTGAACCGCTCGCGGGACCAGTCCACGCCGTCGCCGAGGCGGCGCATCTGGCCGGAGATCTGGCCGCCGGACTCGGCCTTCCACTTCCAGACGCGCTCGACGAAGGCCTCGCGGCCCAGGTCGTGGCGGGACTTGCCCTCCTTCGCGAGCTCACGCTCGACCACGTTCTGGGTGGCGATGCCGGCGTGGTCCATACCCGGCTGCCACAGCGCCTCGTAGCCCTGCATCCGCTTGCGGCGGACCAGCGCGTCGATCAGCGTGTGCTCGAAGGCGTGGCCCAGGTGGAGGCTGCCGGTGACGTTCGGCGGCGGGATGACGATGGTGAACGGAGGCTTGTCGCTCTTCGCGTCCGCGGTGAAGTACCCACGCTCCACCCAGCGCTCGTACAGCTCGCCCTCTACGTCCGCGGGGGTGTAGGTCGTCGGGAGGGTTGCCGCATCGTCCCCGGTGGTGCTCACGGGGCGCTGGTTCGTCGTGTCGGTCACGACGCACAGTTTACGTAACCCCGGTACTGGTCACGAACCGCTTTCGGTGCCCGGACCGGCCCCGCCCGGACGCCCCTGCCACGGGCGCGTGCGGTAGCGTGCCCGGACACTCGTCCGGGCGACCGGACGCACACGGAACGACTAACCACACCACGATCGGCCGCGGGTGCGGCGGGGGAGCACGAGGACAGATGTACGGCCAGGGACAGCAGTATCCGCAGGGTCAGCCTTACGGTGGTCAGCCTTACGGCGCCCCGCCGCCCCAGCAGCCCTACGGCGCCCCGCCGCCGCAGCAGCCCTACGGCGCCCCGCAGCCCCAGTACGGCTACCCGCCGCAGCAGCAGCCCTACGGCGCCCCGCAGCAGCCGTACGGCGTGCCCCCGCAGGCGCCGTACGGGCAGCCGGGCTACCCGACGCAGCCGCAGAAGGGCAGGGGCGGTCTGGTGATCGGCCTGGTGATCGGCGCGCTGGTGCTGGGCGGCGGCGGTTTCGCGGCCTGGAAGTTCCTCGGCGGCAGCGACGCCGGCGGCCAGTACAAGCTGACCGCCCCGCAGACGCTGCTGGACGGCTACGTGCAGAAGTCGGCGAAGGAGGAGGCCGCCGACATGAGCAAGCCCGACGTGGCGAAGGTCGGCAAGGACCTGCACGCGCTGGGGGCCAGCTACAGCAAGGGCACCGACGTCAAGAACGTGGACTCGCTGTCGGTGATCGGCATCTACGGGGACATCAACGACCCGGACCAGATCATCGCCGACTCCAAGAGCACCACCAGCGGCACGACCTGGACGACGCCGCTGACCGACTACCCGGCGAAGGACAGCCACGCCTCCTCGGGCAGGCTCAGCTGCGGCATCCTGAGCGTCGTCGCCGGCAAGGCCGGTTCGGCGGTCTGCGTCTGGGCGGACAAGTCCACCTACGGCCGGGTCACCTTCACCAAGATGAGCCTGACCGCCGGCGGCGACAGCGGCAGCCAGGCCATCACCCCCGAGCAGGCCGCGGAGAAGACCAGGGCGATCCGCGACGCGATGAAGGTCGCCCGGTAGCCGGGGGCGTCGGCGGCGCCGCCGACGCCCGGTAGCCCGGGGCGGCCGCGCCGCCGACGCGAAGGGGCCCCGCACCGGATCGGTGCGGGGCCCCTTCGCGTGCCGGCCGTGGGCTCAGGCGCTCTTCTCGCGGCGCTCGCGCTTGATCATGTCGCGCGGGACGAGGGTGGGGATGGCGTGCTTGGAGACCACGTCCCCGGTGACCACCACGCGGGCGACGTCCTGGCGCGAGGGGACCTCGTACATCACGGACATCAGCACCTCCTCCATGATGGCCCGCAGACCGCGGGCGCCGGTGCCGCGCAGGATCGCCTGGTCGGCGATCGCCTCCAGCGCGTCCCGGGAGAACTCCAGCTCCACGCCGTCCAGTTCGAAGAGCTTGCGGTACTGCTTGACCAGCGCGTTCTTCGGCTCGGTGAGGATCTGCAGCAGCGCCTCGCGGTCGAGGTTGTGCACGCTGGTGATCACCGGCAGACGGCCGATGAACTCGGGGATCATGCCGAACTTCACCAGGTCCTCCGGCATCACCTGGCGGAAGTGGTCGCTGGCGTCCGACTCGCGCTTGGAGCGGATGTTGGCGCCGAAGCCGATGCCCTTGGCGCCCGCGCGGCCCTCGATGATCCGCTCCAGGCCCGCGAACGCGCCGCCGACGATGAAGAGCACGTTGGTGGTGTCGATCTGGATGAACTCCTGGTGCGGGTGCTTGCGCCCGCCCTGCGGCGGCACCGAGGCGGTGGTGCCCTCCAGGATCTTCAGCAGCGCCTGCTGCACGCCCTCGCCGGAGACGTCACGGGTGATCGACGGGTTCTCGCTCTTGCGGGCGACCTTGTCGATCTCGTCGATGTAGATGATGCCGGTCTCGGCCTTCTTGACGTCGTAGTCGGCCGCCTGGATCAGCTTGAGCAGGATGTTCTCGACGTCCTCGCCGACGTAGCCGGCCTCGGTCAGCGCGGTGGCGTCCGCGATCGCGAACGGCACGTTCAGCATCCGGGCGAGGGTCTGCGCCAGCAGCGTCTTGCCGGAGCCGGTGGGGCCCAGCAGCAGGATGTTGGACTTGGCCAGCTCGATCGCGTCGTCGCGGCCGTTGCCGCCGCTGCGGCCCGCCTCGCCGGCCTGGACGCGCTTGTAGTGGTTGTAGACCGCCACCGACAGCGCCTTCTTGGCGAGGTCCTGGCCGACCACGTACTGGTCGAGGAACTCGTAGATCTCGCGCGGCTTCGGCAGCTCCTCGAAGCGGACCTCGGAGGTCTCGGCGAGTTCCTCCTCGATGATCTCGTTGCACAGGTCGATGCACTCGTCGCAGATGTACACGCCTGGGCCGGCGATCAGCTTCTTCACCTGCTTCTGCGACTTGCCGCAGAACGAGCACTTGAGCAGGTCGCCACCGTCTCCGATGCGTGCCACGAGGTGCTTCCCCTTCGCCAGGGGCCCCGCGGGGGTCCGGGGCCTGGTGCTGTGGACCGTCCGCGCCGACGGCGCTCGGTCTCGCTATCCGACGGTACTCTGCCGGGCCCGTGATTCCGTCCTCT
The DNA here is from genome assembly GCF_043202455.1 of Kitasatospora sp. NPDC048194. NCBI lineage: Bacteria > Bacillati > Actinomycetota > Actinomycetes > Kitasatosporales > Streptomycetaceae > Kitasatospora > Kitasatospora sp. NPDC048194. Next base: position 48,455 of record NZ_JBIDAK010000019.1, on the reverse strand, counting down.
TCGCCGGGTCTGCCCTACGCCCTGGGCGAATTGATACCGAACAGATGCCGTGCCGGAGTCCGCCGACGGGCCGGGGCGGGACGCGCTACCGGGTGCGCGCCCCGCCCCGACGGTGCCGTCCTCAGGAGGTCAGCGAGGTCTTGCGGGTGGAGATGATCTGGTCGACCAGGCCGTACTCGACGGCTTCCTCGGCGGTCAGGATCTTGTCGCGCTCGATGTCGTCGCGCACCTGCTCCACCGACCGCTTGGAGTGCTTGGAGAGCATCTCCTCCAGCTGCTCGCGCATCCGGAAGATCTCCTTGGCCTGGATCTCCAGGTCGGACACCTGACCGCGACCGGTCTCGGTGTACGGCTGGTGGATCAGGATGCGGGCGTTCGGCAGGGCCATCCGCTTGCCGGGGGTGCCGGCGGCGAGCAGCACGGCCGCGGCGGAGGCCGCCTGGCCCATGCAGACCGTGGTGATGTCCGGCTTCACGTACTGCATCGTGTCGTAGATGGCCGTGAGGGCCGTGAACGAGCCGCCGGGCGAGTTGATGTACATCTGGATCTCGCGGTCCGGGTCCATCGACTCCAGGCACAGCAGCTGGGCCATGATGTCGTTGGCCGACACGTCGTCCACCTGCGAGCCGAGGAAGATGATGCGCTCCTCGAACAGCTTGGCGTACGGGTCGTACTCGCGGATGCCCTGCGTGGTGCGCTCCACGAAGCGCGGGACGATGTAGCGGCCCTCGGCGCGCATGTCCTCGACGCGGGCCTGGGCGGCCGACAGGCTGGGGATGTTCATGGGGGTCCTTGTCCTCCGGGGCGTTGGGGCTGTGGTCTCGTGGGCCGGGCCGAGGCTCAGGCGCCCGTGCCGCCGCCGCCGGGGACGTCCGCGGCGCTGTGCATGATCGCGTCGATCAGGCCGTAGTCGAGGGCCTCCTCCGGCGTGAACCAGCGGTCGCGGTCGGAGTCCTTGGTGATCTGCTCGAAGGACTGGCCGCTGTGGAAGGCGATCAGCTCGGACATCCGCTTCTTGGTGCGGAGCAGCTGCTCGGCCTGGATGCGGATGTCCGTGGCGGAGCCGCCGAGGCCCGCGGAGGGCTGGTGCATCAGGATGTTGGCGTTCGGGAGCGAGAAGCGCTTGCCCTTGGCGCCGGCGGTCAGCAGGAACTGGCCCATCGAGGCGGCCATGCCCATCGCGATGGTGACGACGTCGTTCTTGATGTACTGCATGGTGTCGTAGATCGCCATGCCGGCCGAGATCGAGCCGCCCGGGGAGTTGATGTAGAGGAAGATGTCCTTGTCCGGGTCCGCGGCCAGCAGCAGCAGCTGGGCGGTGATCTTGTTGGCGATGTCGTCGTCGACCTGCTGGCCGAGGAAGATGATCCGCTCGTTGAGCAGCCGGTTGTAGACCTGGTCGCCGAGGCCGCCGAGCACGTCACCAGCGGCGGCGTGCGGCGCCATCGGGCCAGGCATCTGCATCTGCGGGAACGTCACTTAGCCACCTGCTCAGTCGATTTGGACGGCCGCTCCGCGGCCGTCACGGTGTCGCACAGCTTCCGGGTATCACGTCGTGATTGTTGCTGTCCAAGGACCCTAACGCGCAGGCCGGGCCGCAGAATCCCTCACGCAGAACTGTTCGCTGTCAGCGCAGGGTCGCACCCGGCCCGCGCCGGACGACAGCGGGCCCGGACACCGTACGGCGTCCGGGCCCGCTGACTGCCTGGCGGGGCTACCGGGGCACTCAGGCCTCGGTGTCCTCCTCGGCCTTGTCCTCGGCGGCGGCCTCGACGGTCTCGGCCGTCTCGTCCTCGTCGTCGAAGTTGATCTCGTTGCCCTCGGTGTCGACGACCTTGGCGGCCTCGACCACGGTGGCCAGCGCCTTGCCGCGGGCGACCTCGCCGACCAGCAGCGGAACCTGGCCGCCCTGGACGACCTGCTGGGCGAACTGGTCCGGGGTGAGGCCCGAGCCGGCGGCGCGGCGGATGAGGTGCTCGGTGAGCTCCTCCTGGTTGACGCCCAGCTCCTCGTTGGCGACGATCTGGTCCAGGACGAACTGGGTCTTGATGCCCTTCTTCGCCTGCTCCTCGATCTCCGCGTCCCACTCCTCGCGGGTCTTGCCCTGGGTCTCCAGGTAGGTGTCGAGGTTCAGACCCATCGGCTCGAGCTGGTGGTGCTCGACGTTGTGCTTGCGGGTCTCGATCTCGTCCTTGAGGAGCTTCTCGGGGTACTCGATGTCAACCAGCGCGAGCAGCGCGTCCAGCACCTTCTCCTGGGCCTGGGTGGCCTGGTCGTACTCCTTCATGCGCTCCAGGCGCTTGCGGGAGTCGGCGCGCAGCTCCTCCAGGGTGTCGAACTCGCTGGCCAGCTGGGCGAACTCGTCGTCCAGCTCCGGCAGCTCCTTCTCCTGGACGGCGGTGACGGTGACGGTGACCTCGGAGGTCTTGCCCGCCTGGGTGCCACCCTTGAGCTCGGTCTCGAAGGTCTTCTCCTCGCCGGCCGACAGGCCGACGACGGCCTCGTCGATGCCGTCGATCAGACGGCCCGAGCCGATCTCGTAGCTCACGCCGGTGGCGGTGCCGTCCTCCGGCACCTCGCCGTCGACCTTGGCGACCAGGTCGACGACCACGATGTCACCGGTGGCCGCGGCGCGCTCGACGTCCTTGACCGAGGAGAAGCGCTCGCGCAGCTGCTCCAGCGACTTCTCGACGTCCTCGTCGGAGACGGCGATCGGGTCGACGGTCACCTCGATGGAGGAGAACTCCGGCAGGGTGATCTCCGGACGGACGTCCACCTCGGCGGTGAACTTCAGGTCACCCCCGTCGGCGATCTTCTCGACACCCTCGATGTTGGTGATGTCGGGCTGGCCGAGGACCTCGATCTTGCCCTCGTCGACGGCCTGCGTGTAGAAGCGCGGCAGGGCGTCGTTGACGGCCTCCTCCAGCACGGCGCCACGGCCGAAACGCTGGTCGATGACGCGAGCCGGGATCTTGCCCTTGCGGAAGCCCGGGACCGTGACCTGCTGGTTGATCTTCTTGTACGCCGCGTCGAGGCTGGGCTTGAGCTCCTCGAAGGGCACCTCGACGGTGAGTCGAACCCGGGTCGGGTTCAGAGTCTCGACGGCGCTCTTCACGGTTAGGTCTCCTAGGGGCTTGCGGTCAGATTGTCTCCGCCCGTTCCTTCCGTTCGGCCGGAGCCGGTACGGGTGGTTCGGGCGAGACGGGCGATGGGCGGTTGGAGCTGCATCTCCCGTGGGCGGACGGTGAGCGTGACTCCTCGCCCTCGTGCGGTTGACCTGGGTGGACTCCACAGGGACTACCGCCAGCGGCCCATCCTACCGGTACCACGAAAGGCGGACGCCAGACGCCACCGTACCGCCCAACAGAACAGGGCCCCGCCCCGGTGGGCGAGACCCTGCCGCACTCACTGTCGGGGTGACCGGATTCGAACCGACGGCCTTCCGCTCCCAAAGCGGACGCGCTACCAAACTGCGCCACACCCCGTGGTGCCGAGCAGAAGCGTACACGCCGGGCCTGCACGGTTCGCCGACTATTTCGGGGCGGCGCGGAAGAGGGCGCGGGAGGAATCGGGTGTGCACGAGAAGGGTGGACCAGGTACGCTGTCTCCCGGACTTCCGGCCGGGAACGGCTCGCGGGGTTCGCGCGGGCGTAGCTCAATGGTAGAGCCCTAGTCTTCCAAACTAGTCACGCGAGTTCGATTCTCGTCGCCCGCTCTTCCGGCCCGGCCCCGGTGCGCCCAGCGCACCGGGGCCGTCGGCGTTTCCGGAGCACCCGTCCGACCCGGCGGGCCGGAGCGGGCCCGGCGGTCGCGCCGGCCCGCGGCGTCAGAGCCCGAGCCGGGCGGCCCGGGCCGCGGCCCGGTCGAGCAGCTGGTGGACGTCGCCCACCCGGGTGGTGGGGCGGTCGTTGTACTCGTCCGGGGAGCTCGCCGGCCGTCCGGTGGCGTGCAGCACCTCCATCAGCTGGACCCGGGCGGTGCGCACGGTGGCCGGGGTGCCGTAGCCGTACGCCAGGACGGCGGCCTGGGCGCCGAGCAGGCAGACCCGGCCGGACCGGTCCCACATGGCGCCCTGCAGCCAGCCGTGGGCGCCGATGTAGCGGGAGGCGAGCCGCAGGTGGTCGGCGGCGCTGACCGGAACGGGCCGGGCGGGGCGGCCCAGCACCCGGTCGAGCAGGGTCGCCCGGGGGGCCAGGAAGCCGGCGTTCCAGGGGCGCAGCGTCGCGCCGTACCGGCAGACGTAGGGGGCCGGGGTGCGGACGGGGGCGGGCAGCGAGGCGAGGTACGCCTCGATCTCGGCGACCAGGCCGGTGCCGTCCGGGTGGACCAGGAGCGGCGGGAAGGTCGTCGGGGCGGTGCGGGGCATGCGGGTTCTCCAGGCGGGTGGCCGTCAGTTTCCGCTCCCCAAAGTGGGGCATTCCAGACATTTCCGCGAGCGGAGTGCGCCCGACCGCGGGCGGTTTCCGGGTTGGCGGCCGGGCCGATAGCCTCGGCGGCGTTCGAGCGCAGTTCGAGCGCGACCGGAGTCGGCGCGTTCCCCGAGGTGGAGGAGAGCCGGTGCGTCCGCAGGAGCGACTGGCCGTCATACAGCGCTGCGTGATCCGGGAGATGGCGCGCCTCGGTCAGGTGTTCCGCTCGGACGGCGACGTGGTGCGCGGCCCGGGGACCACCGCGGTGGCGGTGCGCGACCACCCGGGCGACGACGGCTCCGGGCACGTGGACCTCGGCTTCGTGCTGCACCTGGGCCGGGCGGACGCGCCGGTGGTGTGGGACTGCGCCGCGGGCCTCGGCAAGACCGAGGAGGAGAAGCTCGCGAACGCGGTGAAGATGTGGGCGACCACCACCGCCTCGGTGCTGGTCGAACTCGCCGAGGGGCGCGGGGTGCACGCCGACCACGCCGACCTGCCCGAACTCCCGGGCTGGCACGCGGTGCAGGGGCCAGCGGCGGTCTTCGGGTTCGGCAACGAGCACCTGGCCGGCTGGCTCGCCGAGCACCGGGTGCTGCCGGCGCTGGCGCCCGCGCTGCGCGCGGAGGTGACCGGGCCGGGACCGGTGGGCGTGAAGCTCTTCCTGGGCGGCAAGGCGGGCGACGACATCGCCGAGGTCCGGGTGGGCGGCGAGGTGTCGGAAGCGGCCTCCGCGGCGCTGCACGCGCTGGACTGGCCCCGGGGCGAACGGCTGTGCTGGGCGCGGCTGTTCGTGCTGCTGACGGCGGAACGGGCAGCACCGGTCCCGGCCGCGCCCGCCGGCGCCGCGGCACCGGCACCGTGGCGCGCCCCGGCGGCGGCACGCCCCCGGGGTCTGTTCGCCCGCTGGCGGGAGGCCCGACGGGCCGGCCGGTGACCGCTACTCGCCCACTCGCCGGCCCGGCCCGGTCAGCCGCCGGTGATGCTGGAGATGCTGTGCGCCAGGTTGGACAGGATCGAGTTGATCGAAGTCGCCATGGTGGTCTCGTGCAGCATGAAGCCGAACAGGGCGGCGACGATCGCGTGCGGGATCTTCATCTGCTTGTTCCGGATGAAGATGATGCACAGGATCGCGAACAGGACCAGCGCGGAGACGGAGAGTGCCACCCGGACTCACTTCCTCGTTTCGTAGCGTGGCGCCGCCGCCCGGCGGCACCTGCGAAGCCGGACCCCGGCCTGTCCGACGGTCCCGAGGCGGAATCGCGGACCGCCCGGCGCAGTGCCGGCCGGGGAGCTCACGCCCGTGCGCTGTCTGGTGTGCCGCACGTGTCGCCCCCCATTCCCCCGAATCCTGAAGTCCCGCCCGGACTCAGTGTGGTCGACCGTGCCGGTTGCGTAAAGGTCTGACGGCCTGCCCACCCCGGACATCCTGCGATGCGAGACGAGTTTCCGCCGACCGGGACGATAGCGGAGCCGTTCTGACGGATGGTCGGCGGGGCGGGCTGAGCGGCCGGGAGAGTCGTCGGGCCGGGAGCGGAAGCCGCTGATCCGGTCCGTCGACGGGGCGTCCGATATGGCCGAAGATCAGCGGCCAGGCTTGACAGCGCCGCTGCCGCTGGCATGTGCCTCAGCCGAGCGCCGGCAGCCGCCTCAGTCGCGCCACAGCAGCAGGACGGCGCGGTCGTCGTTGATGTCCCGGGCCACCGTCTCGATCAGCGCGCCCGCGGCGCCCGCGCGGGCGCCCGGGGCGCCGCCGGGAACCAGCCGGTCGGCCTCCCCCATCAACCGGTCCATGCCCTCGGTGAGGTCCCGGCCCGGCGCCTCCACCATGCCGTCGGTGCACAGCAGCAGCACGTCGCCGCGGTTCAGCCGGCCGCGCACGCCCTCGAACTTGGCGCCGTCGTAGATCCCCAGCAGCGGGCCCTCGGCCTGCTTGACCTCCCAGCGTCCGGCGCCGGCCAGCCGCTGCATGCCGGGCAGGTGCCCGGCCGAGAGCAGCTCGTACTCGCCGGTGTCCAGGTCCAGCACCAGGTGGACGGCGGTGGCGAAGCCCTCCTCCCAGGACTGGCGCAGCAGGTAGCCGTTGGCGGCGGGCAGGAAGTCGTGCGCGGGCAGCGAGCCGACCAGGCCGCCGAAGGCGCCGGAGAGCAGCAGTGCGCGGGAGCCGGCGTCCATGCCCTTGCCGGAGACGTCCGCGAGCACCACCTCCAGCAGCCGCTGGCCGGGGCCGGTGCGGGCGGCCACCACGAAGTCCCCGGAGAACGACTGCCCGCCGGCCGGGCGCAGCGCCATGTCGGCGTGCCAGCCGTCCGGCAACCGGGGCACCCGGCTCTGCACCCGCAGCCGCTCGCGCAGGTCGAACAGCATGGTGGAGCCGCCCCACCACGGCACGCCGACCCGGGCCCGGAACTGGGCCAGCAGCAGGCCGCCGACCCCGGCAGCGCCGACCACCAGCGCGGCGCCCGGGGTCACGCCGTAGGTGTAGGCCTCCGGGTTCTCGCTGGCGACCCGCTGGCCGGTGTGGATCACGGACTCGGCGGACAGGCCGAGGGCGGCCAGCGCGTAGAGCACCACCAGGCTGCCGGGGCGCAGCAGCAGCGCGCCGGCCAGGATCGGCAGGACGAGGGCGGTGGGCGGGGCCCAGTCGGGGATCCAGACATTGAGCAGGATCAGCAGCGGGACGAGCAGCGCGAGCGCGCCGAGCACCGGCCAGTCGGCGGCGCCGCCGCGGAAGTAGTCGACACCGGCGGTGCGCAGCCTCCGGCGGACCCGGCGGACCCTCTTGCGCAGCCGGGCCGTCACGGGCTCGGACGCCGGGGCGGCGCCGGGCCTCGTCGCAGTCGTCTGGGGCGGTGCGCCCGGCGGTCTGCCAGCCATGGGGTCCGACCCTATCCACGGGTGCGGCCCGGCGTCGACGGGCCGGGGGCGGGCGGCGGCGTCGGCGCGCGGGGAGCTCAGAGGGTTTCGGCCGATCGGCGCGGTGCGGGCGTGCCGTCAGGAGGCGTACGCCGGTTGGGCCCGGGGGCTCGGGCGCGGCGTGCGCGCCCCGTGCGCGGGAGGCTGCGTGCGCCCGAGGCCTGTGGCCGATCCCACAGGCCCGGCCCGGGGGCGGGCCCGCGGGACCGGCCCGCAGCCGGGGGTGGGCGGACACCGGGCGCCCGGACGGCGACGGCCGGCCGCACGGGAGGGTGCGGCCGGCCGTCGTGGGCGGGTGGGGGGCGGGATCAGCCCTGCGGGTGGTGGGCCGGGATCGGCGGGAGCTCGCCGGTGGTCTCGTACTCGCTCAGCATCTCGATCCGGCGGGTGTGCCGCGCCTCGCCGCTGTAGGGGGTGTTGAGGAAGACCTCGACGAACCCGGTGGCCTCCTCGAGGGTGTGCATCCGGCCGCCGATGGAGATCACGTTGGCGTTGTTGTGCTGACGGCCGAGCTCGGCGGTCTGCTTGCTCCAGGCCAGCGCCGCCCGGACGCCCTTGACCTTGTTGGCGGCGATCGCCTCGCCGTTGCCCGAGCCGCCGATCACGATGCCCAGGGCGTCCTCGTCGGCGGCGGTGCGCTCGGCGGCGCGCAGGCAGAACGGCGGGTAGTCGTCCTCGGCGTCGTAGATGTGCGGCCCGCAGTCGACCGGCTCGTGGCCGGCCCCCTTCAGCCACTCCACCAGGTGGTTCTTCAGTTCGTATCCGGCATGGTCGGAGCCCAGGTACACGCGCATGCCATGAGTGTGGCATGCGCGTGCGGCCCGGCCCGACAACGGGGGCGTCAGCGCCTGCCGAGCACCTTCCAGGCCAGCGGCAGGGCACCGGCCGCGAGGGCCGCCTTGAGGGCGTCGCCGACCAGGTACGGGTAGAGGCCGAGCTCGGCGGCACGGGCCAGCGACACGTGCAGGGCGAACGCCAGGTACGGGACGCCGACCGCGTAGATGGCCAGGCTGCCGAGGACCATGGTGACGGCGGTGTTCACCGGCGTCCGGTCGGCGCCGCGGCGGGCCAGCGCGCCGGTCAGGGCGGCGGCGAGGACGAAACCGATCACGTAGCCGAAGGAGGGCATCGCCCAGCCGGAGGTGCCCTCGGCGAACCAGGGCAGGCCCGCCATGCCGGCCAGCAGGTACAGGGCGAGCGAGGCGACGCCGCGGCGGGCCCCGAGCGCGGTGCCGACCAGCAGGGCGGCGAAGGTCTGGCCGGTGACCGGCACCGGCGAGCCCGGGACGTTCACGGACAGCTGCGCGGCCGCACCGGTGAGCGCGGCGCCGCCGACCACCAGGGCGAGGTCACGGGCCTGCGCTCCGACACGGGTGGAGGCGGCGGGCAGCAGGTCGGCGAGGACGGCGCGGCGCGCTATCGGGGTGGTGGCAGGGGCCATCGGGATCCTCCGTAAGGGTCCAGGTGAGTGAACACCTGTGAACCTACGCGGTGATCCACTGCCTCGCCGCCACGGTTTCGGACAAAGCCGGGCCCTCGGACGTTGTCGGAACCGGCCCCTCGGCACGCTCCGCGACCACTCCGTCACGGTGGGGTGTGCTCCGGTCCGCATGGTGGGCCGGAAGCGGCCATTGTTGGCATGACCCGGGAGCCCACCGGATATTGGACAGCTCATGTCGCATTCCGCACAGTCTGGACCCACCCCTATGGCCCCCTCCTCCGCGTCGACGGCGCCCGGGACCACCGACGCCGACGGCCGACCGGCCGACGGCCCGGCCTCCGGCAGCCAGCAGCTCAGCCACGGACTCAAGCAGCGCCACCTGTCGATGATCGCCCTCGGCGGCGTCATCGGCGCCGGCCTCTTCGTCGGCTCGGGCGCGGGCATCGCGGCCGCCGGTCCGGCGATCATCCTCGCCTTCACCCTCTCCGGACTGCTGGTCATGCTGATCATGCGGATGCTCGGCGAGATGTCCGCGGCCCGTCCGGCCTCCGGCTCCTTCTCGGTGCACGCCGAGAAGGAGATCGGCCCCTGGGCCGGGATCACGGCCGGCTGGATGTACTGGGTGATGCTCTGCTGCGGCGTCGCCGCCGAGGCCACCGCCGCCGGAAAGATCGTCAACGGCTGGATACCCGGCGTCTCCGCCTGGGTCTGGGTCGGCCTCTTCATGGTGTTCTTCTGCGCCAGCAACCTGACCGCGGTGAAGAACTTCGGCGAGTTCGAGTTCTGGTTCGCCACCGTCAAGGTCGCCGCGATCGTCGCCTTCCTCGTCCTCGGCGTGCTCGGCGTCACCGGGGTCCTCGGCCCCGGTGCCCCCGGCACCGGCAACCTCACCGGCCAGGGCGGCTTCCTGCCCACCGGCGTCAGCGGGCTGATCGTCGGCCTGCTCGCCTCGGTCTTCGCGTACGGCGGCCTGGAGACGGTGACCATCGCCGCCGCCGAGTCCGACGACCCCAAGAAGAACGTCGCCAACGCGGTGCGCACCGCGGTGTGGCGGATCGCGATCTTCTACATCGGCTCGATGGCCCTGGTCGTCACCCTGGTCTCCTGGAAGGACCCGGCGGTCGTCACCGACGGTCCGTACGTCACGGTGCTGCGCCACCTCGGGGTGCCCGGCGCCGGCGCGATCATGGAGGTGGTGGTGCTGATCGCGCTGCTGTCCGCCATGAACGCCAACATCTACGGCGCCTCCCGGATGGCGTACTCGCTGGTCGGCCGCGGCCAGGGCCCCAAGGCGCTGGCCAAGGTCAGCGGCGGGGTGCCGCGCCGGGCGGTGCTGGCCTCCTGCCTGTTCGGCTTCGGCGCCGTGCTGGCCGCCAAGTTCTGGCCCGCCACCGTGTTCACCTGGCTGATGAACACCACCGGCGTGGCCATCCTGGTGGTCTGGCTGTTCATCTGCATCGTCCAGCTGCGGATGCGCCGCCGACTGGAGCGCGAGGCGCCCGAACTGCTCACCGTGAAGATGTGGGGCTACCCGTACCTGACGTGGTTGGCGATGGCCGCGGTGGCCGGCATCCTCGCGCTGATGACCACCACCGAGGGCAACCGCCAGCAGCTGTACGCGGCCGGGGTGCTGGTCGCGCTGCTGATCGGGGCGGGCCTGCTCAAGCAGCGCCGGGACGCGGCGGCGGGCTGACCCCGCCGGTCCGCCTCAAAGGCCTGGAACAGGCGCCGAGAGGGCGCCGAGAGCACGCGGAAGGGCCCGGTACCGAGCACGGTACCGGGCCCTTCCGCGTGCCGGGGCCGGGGCCTACTCGAAGGACGGGCCCGCCGTACGGGTGCGCTTGATCTCGTGGAAGCCCGGGGTGGACGCCACCAGCAGGGTGCCGTCCCAGAGCCGGGCCGCGGCCTCGCCCTTCGGCGCCGGGGTGACCACCGGGCCGAAGAAGGCGACCCGCTCGCCGTCCGCGCCCTCGACCGCGATCACCGGCGTGCCGACGTCCTCGCCGACCAGGCTGATGCCCTCCTTGTGCGAGGCGCGCAGGGCCTCGTCGTACGCGTCGGTGTCGGCCGCGTCCGCCAGCTCGGCGGGCAGACCGGCCGCGACCAGGGCGGCCTGGACCGTCTCCCGGTTCTGCGGCAGGCCCTGGTTGTGGAAGCGCAGGCCCAGCTCGGTGTACAGCCGGCCGAGCACCTCCTCGCCGTGCTGCTCGGCGGCCGCGATGCAGACCCGCACCGCGCCCCAGGCGTTGTCCAGCAGCTCGCGGTACTCCTGCGGCAGGTCGCGGTGCTCGTTGAGCACCGACAGGCTCATCACGTGCCAGTTCACGTCGACCGGACGCAGCTGCTGGACCTCGATCAGCCAGCGGGACGTCATCCACGCCCACGGGCAGGCGGGGTCGAACCAGAAGTCGGCGGTCTTGCGCTCAGCGGCAGTCGTCACTGGGTGTCGTCCTTCATGAGGTGGTCCGAGGCGGCGGGGGTGCGACCCCCATCCCGAACCCAACACCCGTCCCGCGCCGGTGATTCCGGCCCCCGCCCGGCAGCCTGTGCAATGGTACCGGCCGGGGCGGGCGTGAAAGGATGCCCCTGCGTGCGCGACGCACACCGCGCACCGGACATCCACAGACGCACCACCGTGCGAGCCGGACAAAGGAGTACCGCCGTGCCGGGCAAGAACCTGAGCCGCGACGAAGCACAGCAGCGAGCCGGCATCCTGGCCGTGGACGGCTACACGGTCCACCTGGACCTGACCTCGGCCCCCGATCCGGCCGCCGCCACCTTCCGCTCGACCACCACCGTCGCCTTCCGCTGCTCCCAGCCCGGCGCCGCCACCTTCCTCGACCTGCTCGCCCCGGCCGTCCGCTCCGTCACCCTCAACGGCCGCGCCCTGGACCCGGCCACCGCCTACGACGGCGCCCGGGTGCACGTCGACGGCCTGGCCGCCGAGAACGTCCTCACCGTCGAGGCCGACTGCGCCTACAGCCGCACCGGCGAAGGCCTCCACCGCTTCGTCGACCCGGCCGACGGCGAGACCTACCTCTACACCCACTACGAGCCGGCCGACGCCCGCCGGGTGTTCGCGAACTTCGAACAGCCCGACCTGAAGGCCCCGTTCAGCTTCACGGTCACCGCCCCGGCCGACTGGGACGTGCGGTCCAACGCCCCGCACGAGCGCGTCGGCGCGGCCGGGCCCCACCCGTCCGAGGACGGGCGGGCAGCCGAGGCGGCCGGCGCAGGCACCGCCCGCACCTGGGAGTTCGCGCCGACCAAGCCGATCTCCACCTACCTCACCGCCGTGGTGGCCGGCCCGTACCACGTCGCCCGCGACCACTACAGCCGCGAACTCGCCGACGGCACCACCCTGGAGATCCCGCTCTCCGCGATGTGCCGCAAGTCCCTCGCACCGTACTTCGACGCGGACGAGATCCTCGGCGTCACCAAGCTCGGACTCGACTTCTTCCACGAGGCGTTCGACTTCCCGTACCCCTTCGGCAAGTACGACCAGGCCTTCGTCCCCGAGTACAACATCGGCGCGATGGAGAACCCGGGCTGCGTGACCTTCAAGGAGGAGTTCGTCTTCCGCTCGAAGGTCACCGACGCCGCCTACGAGTCCCGCGCCAACGTCGTCCTGCACGAGATGGCGCACATGTGGTTCGGCGACCTCGTCACCCCGCGCTGGTGGGACGACCTGTGGCTGAAGGAGTCCTTCGCCGACTTCATGGGCTCCTACGGCCTGATCGGCGCCCGCACCCGGTACTCCTCCGCCTGGGTCACCTTCGCCAACCAGCGCAAGGCCTGGGCCTACCGGCAGGACCAGTTCCCCACCACCCACCCGATCACCGCCGACATCCGCGACCTCGAGGACGCCAAGCTCAACTTCGACGGCATCACCTACGCCAAGGGCGCCGCCGTCCTCAAGCAGCTGGTCGCCTACGTCGGTTCGGAGGCCTTCTTCGAGGGCGCCCGCCGCTACTTCCAGCGCCACGCCTTCGGGAACACCGAACTCGCCGACCTGCTGGACGTGCTGGAGGAGACCAGCGGCCGCGACCTGAAGAGCTGGGCCGCCGACTGGCTGCAGACCGCCGGCGTCAACGCGCTCACCCCGCAGGTCACCACCGACGCCGAGGGCCGGATCACCGAACTGGCCGTCCTCCAGGACGGCGACGTGCTGCGCCCCCACCGGATCGCGGTCGGCCTCTACGACCGGGACGCCGACGGCGCCCTGGTGCGCACCGGACGGATCGAACTGGACGTCACCGGCGCCCGCACCGTCGTCGCCGAGGCCGTCGGCCGCCCCCGCCCGGCGCTGGTGCTGCTCAACGACGAGGACCTGACCTACTGCAAGGTCCGCTTCGACGCCGACTCGCTGGAAACCCTGCGCACCGGCCTCGGCGACATCCACGACGAGCTGGCCCGCGCGCTCGCCTGGTCCGCCGTCTGGAACCTCACCCGGGACGGCCTGATGCCGGCCCGCGACTACGTCGCCCTGGTGCTGCGCTTCGCCGGCCAGGAGGGCAACATCGGCGTCCTCCAGTCGCTGCACGCCCAGGCCAAGACCGCCGTCGACCTCTACGCCGCCCCCGAGTGGCGCGCCGAGGGCGCCCGGCAACTCGCCGACGGCGCCCTGCGCGAGCTGCGCGAGGCCGTCCCCGGCAGCGACCACCAGCTGGCCTGGGCCCGCTTCCTGGCCCAGACCGCGGGCGGCGCCGAGCACCTCGGGCTGGTCCGCGGACTGCTGACCGGCAGCGCCCGGATCGACGGGCTGGAGGTCGACCAGGAGCTGCGCTGGTCGCTGTGGCTGGCCCTGGCCGCCGCCGGGCAGGCCACCGACGAGGAGCTGGCCGGGGAACTGGCCGCCGACAACACCGCGGGCGGCAAGCGCCAGCACACCCTGTGCCTGGCCGCCCGGCCCACGCCGGAGGCCAAGGCCGCCGCCTGGTCGGCCGTGATCGACTCCGACGAGCTGCCCAGCGCCCTGGTCGAGGCCAACAGCGCGGGCTTCGCCATCCCGGCCCAGCGCGACCTGACCGCCCTCTACGCGGCGCCGTACTTCAAGCTGCTGGAGAAGGTCTGGGCCGAGCGGACCATCGAGATCGCGATCCGGATCGTCGGCGGCTTCTTCCCGATCGCCCAGACCGACGAGCAGACGCTGGCCGAGGCGGACGCCTGGCTCGCCGGCCACCCGCAGGCCGCGCCCGCGCTGCGGCGCCTGGTGCTGGAGCGCCGGGACGACCTGGCGCGTGCGCTGCGGGCGCAGGCCTGCGACCGGGTCTGACCGAGCGGTCCGGGCCACCCGGGCCGTCCGGGCGGTCCGGCCCGGGCTCTGTCCGGGCTGCCTGACCTGCCCGGCTGCCTCCTGCCCGGCCCTGTGCGGTCCCGGCCGGTCGTTCGGACTGCCTCGCCCCGAGGGGCCCGCGGTGCGCGAGCACGGCGGGCCCCTCGGTACTTCCCAGGGGCCGGCCCTGGCAGCGGTGCGGACGCGGCGGCACGCGGAAGGGCCGGACCGCGCGGTGCGGTCCGGCCCCTCTCAGCCGCTGGTGCGGGGCTGGTCTCAGCCGATCAGCGAGCGCAGCACGTACTGCAGGATGCCGCCGTTGCGGTAGTAGTCCGCCTCACCTGGGGTGTCGATGCGGACGACCGCGTCGAACTCCTTGCTGGTCCCGTCGGCGCCGACCGCCTCGACCTTGACGGTCGCGGGGGTGCGGCCCTCGTTGAGCTCGGTCACGCCGGTGATGGAGAAGGTCTCCTCGCCGGTCAGGCCGAGGGAGTCGGCGTTCTGGCCCTCGGGGAACTGCAGCGGCAGGACGCCCATGCCGATCAGGTTCGAGCGGTGGATGCGCTCGTAGGACTCGGCGATGACGGCCTTGACGCCGAGCAGCGCGGTGCCCTTGGCGGCCCAGTCGCGGGACGAACCGGAGCCGTACTCCTTGCCGGCCAGGACGACCAGCGGGATGCCGGCGGCCTGGTAGTTCTGCGAGGCGTCGTAGATGAACGACACCGGCGCGTCGGCCTGGGTGAAGTCGCGGGTGTAGCCGCCCTCGGTGCCCGGCGCGATCTGGTTGCGCAGGCGGATGTTGGCGAAGGTGCCGCGGATCATGACCTCGTGGTTGCCACGGCGCGAGCCGTAGGAGTTGAAGTCGCGCTTCTCGACACCGTTGGCGGTCAGGTACTGCGCCGCCGGGGTGCCCGGCTTGATGTTGCCGGCCGGGGAGATGTGGTCGGTGGTGACCGAGTCGCCCAGCTTGGCCAGGACGCGGGCGCCGGCGATGTCGGTCACCGGGCTCGGGGTCTTGGCCATGCCCTCGAAGTACGGGGGCTTGCGGACGTAGGTGGACTCGGCGTCCCACTCGAAGGTGTTGCCGGTCGGGACCGGGAGCGACTGCCAGCGGTGGTCGCCGGCGAAGACGTCCTGGTAGCCCTTGTCGAACATGTCCTGGTCGATGGAGCCCGCGACGACGTCGGCGACCTCCTGCTCCGACGGCCAGATGTCGGCGAGGAAGACGTCGTTGCCGTCGGCGTCCTTGCCCAGGGCGTCCTTGGTGATGTCGACGTTCATGTTGCCGGCGAGGGCGTAGGCGACCACCAGCGGCGGGGAGGCCAGGTAGTTCATCTTGACGTCGGGGTTGATCCGGCCCTCGAAGTTGCGGTTGCCGGAGAGCACCGAGACGACCGCGAGGTCGGACTCGTTGACGGCGGCCGAGACCTCCTCGGGCAGCGGGCCCGAGTTGCCGATGCAGGTGACGCAGCCGTAGCCGACCAGGTTGAAGCCCAGCTTCTCCATGTAGGGGAGCAGGCCGGCCTTCTCGTAGTAGTCCATGACGACCTTGGAGCCGGGCGCCAGGGTGGTCTTGACCCAGGGCTTGACCTGCAGGCCCTTCTCCACGGCCTTCTTCGCCAGCAGGGCGGCGCCCAGCATGACGGAGGGGTTGGAGGTGTTGGTGCAGGAGGTGATCGAGGCGATCACGACCGCGCCGTTGTCGATCTCGTAGGTCGAGCCGTCGGGGGAGGTGACGGTGGTCGGCTTCGAGGCCTCGGCGGAGTACGCCGGCAGCGCCTCGGCGAACTTCTGGGCGGCCTCGGCCAGGATCACGCGGTCCTGCGGGCGCTTCGGGCCGGAGATCGACGGGACGACGGTGGAGACGTCCAGCTCCAGGTACTCGGAGTAGACCGGCTCGACCGACGGGTCGTGCCAGAGGCCCTGCTCCTTGGCGTACGCCTCGACCAGGGCGAGCTGCTGCTCGTCGCGGCCGGTGAGCTTCAGGTAGTTGATGGTCTCGGCGTCGATCGGGAAGATCGCGCAGGTCGAGCCGAACTCCGGCGACATGTTGCCGATGGTGGCGCGGTTGGCCAGCGGGATGGCGCCGATGCCGTCGCCGTAGAACTCGACGAACTTGCCGACCACACCGTGCTTGCGCAGCATCTCGGTGATGGTGAGCACCAGGTCGGTGGCGGTGGTGCCGGCCGGCAGCTGGCCGGTCAGCTTGAAGCCGACCACGCGCGGGATCAGCATGGAGACCGG
Source organism: Kitasatospora sp. NPDC048194 (assembly GCF_043202455.1). Taxonomy (NCBI): domain Bacteria; kingdom Bacillati; phylum Actinomycetota; class Actinomycetes; order Kitasatosporales; family Streptomycetaceae; genus Kitasatospora; species Kitasatospora sp. NPDC048194. The sequence goes on along the minus strand of NZ_JBIDAK010000019.1, from coordinate 32,173 downwards.
CTGGCCCAGCATGGCGGCCTCGGCCTCGATGCCGCCGACGCCCCAGCCCAGCACGCCCAGGCCGTTGACCATGGTGGTGTGCGAGTCGGTGCCGACGCAGGTGTCGGGGTAGGCCTGGCCGCCGCGGACCATGACGGTGCGGGCCAGGTGCTCGATGTTCACCTGGTGGACGATGCCGGTGCCCGGCGGGACGACCTTGAACTCGTCGAAGGCGGTCTGGCCCCAGCGCAGGAACTGGTAGCGCTCCTTGTTGCGGCCGTACTCGATCTCGACGTTCTGGGTGAAGGCGTCCTTGGTGCCGAACTTGTCGGCGATGACGGAGTGGTCGATGACCAGCTCGGCCGGGGCCAGCGGGTTGATCTTGGCCGGGTCGCCGCCCAGCTCCTTGACGGCCTCGCGCATGGTGGCGAGGTCGACCACGCACGGCACGCCGGTGAAGTCCTGCATGATCACCCGGGCCGGGGTGAACTGGATCTCCTGGCTCGGCTGGGCGTCGGCGTCCCAGTTGCCGAGGGCGCGGATGTGGTCGGCGGTGATGTTCGCGCCGTCCTCCGTGCGGAGCAGGTTCTCCAGCAGCACCTTGAGGCTGTAGGGCAGCCGCTCGGAACCCTCGACGGCGGAGAGCTTGAAGATCTCGTACGACTCGTCGCCCACCTGCAGCGAGCTGCGGGCGTCGAAGCTGTTCGCGGACACGACTGACTCCTTCTGGGTGCTTCGTGCGATATCCGGCCGTCACGAGGTGGTAAGGTCACCCTTACTTAGGCTGACCTTTCCCGCATCGGCGGCGAGCGCCTCTCGGCAAGTATCTTGATGTCGAGATATATCGTAAGGGGCAGTTATCTCGATGTCGAGATAAACCATAGTGCATGCCGCCGCCGACACCACCGCAGGCATCCCCCGCTGCGCGACGGCGCTGGTCAGCGGCCGGCACCACCACCAGCTCACCACCGGAGCCCGCGGACGGCGAGGGGACGACGGACCCGGCCCACCGCAGCGGACCCGGCCACCGCAACGGCGCCGGCCACCGCGCGCCGCTCGCGGGGAGCCGCCGGGTACGGTGGCCGCTGTGGCGACGGGCGCCGTGGCGGCGGGCGCTGCGGCGACAGGCTGTGGTGACGGGCTGAGGGGGCCGACCGATGATCGTGGTGGACGCATCCGCACTGGTGCTGGCACTCGCCGACCAGGGATCGCGCGGGGCCCGGGCCCGGGCCGAACTCGCCTCCGACGGCGAGTGGCTGGCCCCCGAGCACATCGTCGTCGAGGTGATGCAGTCGCTGCGCGGGCTCTACCTCGCCAAGCAGCTGACCGCCGAGCGGGTCGCCGAACTCACCGCCGAACTGGCCGCGGTGGCGATCCGCAAGGTCGAGGTGGCGCCGCTGCTCGGCCGGATCTGGGAGCTCAAGGACAACCTCACCCCGGACGACGCCGCGTACGTCGCGGTGGCGGAGCGGTACGGCGTGCCGCTGGTCACCGCCGACCTGCGGCTGATGCGGGCCAGCGGGCCGCGCTGCGAGATCAGGGGCATCCACCGGGAGGCGGACTGAGAGTGTCCCCGGCGGGACGGCCGCGTTAGCAGGGTGACCGTCGCCCTGCCCGTGGAAGGCCCGTCCCGATGCCCGCACCGCTCGCCGCCGCCCTGCTGCCGCTGGCCCTGCTCGCCCCCACCGCCTCTCCGGTCTCCGTCCTGGACGCCCACTTCGACCCGGCGAGCGCCTTCGTCCCGCCGGCCGCGATCAGCTACGCCGACGACCTCGTGCCGTACGGCTCGCACGTCCGGGTCGTCACCGACCGCTCGACGCCCGGGCGGACGGTGCTCACCCTGACGGCGGCGGGGCTCGCCCCCGATCACGAGTTCCCGGTGCACCTGCACACCGGCGCCTGCGGCGCCGAGCCGGCCTCCTCCGGGCCGCACTACCAGGACGTGGTCGACCCGGTGCAGCCGTCCACCGACCCGGCGTACGCCAACGACCGCAACGAGCTGCGGCTGGTGCTGCGCACCGACGAACGGGGCCGGGGCACCGCGAAGGCGGCGGTGGGCTGGCAGCCCCGCCCGGGCGAGGCCCGCTCGCTGGTGCTGCACGCGGGCACCCCGGCCGGCCGGCACGCGGCGGGCGACCGGGTGGCCTGCGTCAGGCTGGAGAAGTAGCCGTCGGAGGGCGGTCCGGGGGGCGGGCTTGAGGCGGCAGCGCGCCGGGCGGGTGCCGGTCCGGCAGGGCGCCGGGCGGCAGCCGGTCCGGCAGGGCGCCGGGCGGGTCAGGAGCCCAGGGTGGCGACCAGGACCGCCTTGATGGTGTGCAGGCGGTTCTCGGCCTGGTCGAAGACGATGGAGTGCGCCGACTCGAACAGCTCGTCGGTGCACTCCAGCTCGGTCATGCCGGTCGCCTCGTACATCTGCCGCCCGACCACGGTGCCCAGGTCGTGGAACGCGGGCAGGCAGTGGAGGAACTTCACGTCCGGGTTGCCGGTGGCCCGGACGGTGTCCATCGACACCTGGTACGGCTTGAGCAGCTCGATCCGCTCCGCCCAGACCTCCTTGGGCTCGCCCATCGAGACCCAGACATCGGTGTAGAGGAAGTCGGCGCCCACCACGCCCTCGGCCACCTCCTCGGTCAGGGTGATCCGGGCGCCGGTTCCCTCGGCCAGCTGCTGCGCGGCCTTCTGCACGTCCTCGGCCGGCCAGAGCGCGCGCGGCGCCACGATCCGGATGTCCATGCCGAGCAGGGCGCCGGTGACCAGCAGCGAGTTGCCCATGTTCGAACGGGCGTCGCCCAGGTAGGCGAGGGCGACCTCGGTGAGCGGCTTGGGGGTGTGCTCGGTGACGGTGAGCACGTCGGCCAGCATCTGGGTGGGGTGCCACTCGTCGGTCAGGCCGTTCCAGACCGGGACCCCGGCGTGCTGGGCCAACTCCTCGACGACCTCCTGGCCGTGACCGCGGTACTCGATGCCGTCGAACATCCGGCCCAGCACCCGGGCGGTGTCCTTCACCGACTCCTTGTGGCCCATCTGCGAACCGGCCGGGTCCAGGTAGGTGGTGCCGGCGCCCTGGTCGTGGGCGGCGACCTCGAAGGCGCAGCGGGTGCGGGTGGAGGTCTTCTCGAAGATCAGCGCGATGTTCTTGCCCCGCAGTCGGGGCTGCTCGGTGCCCGCGTACTTGGCCGCCTTGAGCCCGGCGGCGAGGTCCACCAGGAAGCGGAACTCCTGGGGCGTGAAGTCGAGCTCCTTGAGGAAGTGCCTGTTCCGGAGGTTGAAGGCCATGCCGGGCTCCTGGGGTGACGGGACTGCGGAAAGAGGGCAAGTGTATACGATGCTCAGTATTTATATGCGGGGCGGTCGAGAACGAAGGGAGAGCCCGGGCCGGACTCCCCCTTCACCGCGACCGCCCGCCGGGAGGCCTCGCAGCTCCGCAGCTCCGCAGCCCGCCGCCCCTGTGGCACCACCGCGCTGCAGCCCCGGCAGCATCGGCAGTCCCACTGCCTCCGCTACAGACGCGGATCGACCGGCTCGGACTCCAGCGCGAGCACGGCGAACACCGGCTCGTGCACCCGCCACAGCGGCTCACCGGCCGCCAGCCGGTCCAGCGCCTCCAGGCCCAGCGCGTACTCGCGCAGCGCCAGCGAACGCTTGTGGCCCAGCGAGCGGCGGCGCAACCGGTCCAGGTGCTCGGTGTAGTCCGGGCCGTAGACGATCCGCAGGTACTCCCGCCCGCGCACCTTCATGCCCGGCTGCACCAGGCCGCCGGGACGGCCCTCGCCGCGGGTGCTCCGCGCGACCGAAGCCAGCGGCTTGACCACCATGCCCTCGCCGCCCGCGCCGGTCAGCTGCTCCCACCAGGCGGTGGCGGCGGCCATCGAGGCCTCGTCCTCGGTGTCCACCAGGACCCGGCCGGTCCGGCGCAGCATCGGCTCCTCGCCGGCCGGGGCCTGCGGGGTGGGGTTCTGCGCGGCGGCGCTCCGCTCGGCGGCGCTCCGCTCGGCGGTGTTCCGCTCGTCGGCGTCCACCAGGCGGTCGATCCGGGCCAGGTGCTCGTCGTGCGGGCGCACCGCGAGGTTCGCCCCCTCGGCGGCCAGCAGCTGGAACGGCGCCAGCCGGACGCCCGACAGCCCCTCGGTCGGCCAGCAGTAGCGCCGGTACGCCTCGGTGAACGCCGACGCGTCGGCGAGTCGTCGGCGCTGGCGCCCGGTCAGCTCCCCGAGTTCCAGTCCGCGCCCGGCGGCCTGCTCCAACGCGGACAGCACCACGGGCAGCGCGGCGCCGGCCGCCGCACCGACCGCCGCGTACTGGCGGCGCAGCAACTCCACCGCCTTGAGCGACCAGGGCATCAGCTCGGCGTCCAGCAGCAGCCAACCGGAGTCCAACTCCTCGAACAGCCCGGCGCGTTCGGCGGCCTCGCGGACCCGCCCCAGCACGGCCGCGGTCAGCTCCCCGTCGTCGAGGAACGCTCGGCCCGTGCGGGTCCAGATCGCGCCCGGCCCGGCCACCCCGAACCGCCGCTCCAGCGCGGCGTCCTCCCGGGCGACCAGCAGCACCGCGCGCGAGCCCATGTGCTTCTCCTCGCAGACCAGGTGCCGGACACCGTCGGCGCGGTAGGCGAGGAAGGCCTCCTCCGGGTGCTCCAGGTAGCCGTCCCGGCGGGACGTCGGGCTCGGCGCCATGGTCGGCGGCAGGTAGCCGAGCAGCCTCGGGTCCAGCGCGAAGCGGCTCATCACCTCCAGCGCCGCCGCGGCGTTCTCCTCCCGGACGGCGACCCGCCCGTGCAGACCGGTCTCCACCACCCGGCGCCCGGCCACGTCGGCGAGGTCCAGCGGACGGCCCTCACGGGCACCCGGCGCGTCGGTGATCAGCGGACGCACCGGCGCGTACCACTCCCGCTCGGCCGGCACGCTCACCAGCTCCCGCTCGGGGTAGCGCAGCGCCGTCAGGCTGCCGCCGAAGACGCAGCCGGTGTCCAGGCAGACGGTGTTGTTGACGAAGCTCGCACTCGGCACCGGGGTGTGGCCGTAGACCACCAGCGCCCGCCCCCGGTACTCCTCGGCCCACGGGTAGCGCACCGGCAGGCCGTACACGTCGGTCTCCCCGGTGGTCTCCCCGTACAGGGCATGGGAGCGGACCCGGCCGGAGTTCCGGCCGTGGTACTTCTCCGGCAGACCGGCGTGGCAGACCACCAGGGCGCCGCCGTCCAGCAGGTAGTGGCTGACCAGGCCGCGCATGAAGGCGCGCACCTCGGCCCGGAACTCCTCGCTCTCCCCGGCCAGCTGGTCCAGCGACTCCTGCAGGCCGTGCGAGACGGTGACTTTCTTGCCGTCCAGCGCCCGGCCGAGCTTGTTCTCGTGGTTGCCGGGCACGCAGATCGCGTGGCCCGCCGCCACCATGCCCATCACGAGGCGCAGCACGCCCGGGGTGTCGGGGCCGCGGTCGACCAGGTCGCCGACGAAGACGGCGGTGCGGCCCGCGGGGTGGACGGCGTCCACCGGGCGGCCCGCGTCGTCCCGGCTGAGGGTGTAGCCGAGACGGGTGAGCAGGGTCTCCAGCTCGGAGCGGCAGCCGTGGATGTCACCGACCACGTCGAACGGGCCGCTCAGGTGACGCCGGTCGTTGTAGCGCTTCTCCAACTCGATCTCGACGGAGGCCACTTCGGCCTCGCCGCGCAGGACGTGCACCTTGCGGAAGCCCTCGCGCTCCAGACCGCCCAGCGAGCGGCGCAGCTCGCGGTGCTGGCGCGGCACGACGTGGGCGGGCAGCTGACGGTCCGGACGGGAGCGGTTGCGCTCGGCGCACACGCCCGGCGGGACGTCCAGGACGATCGCGATCGGCAGCACGTCGTGCTCGCGGGCGATCCCGACCAGTCGCCGGCGCGTCTCGGGCTGGACGTTGGTGGCGTCCACCACGGTGAGGCGGCCCGCCGCCAGACGCTTGCCGACGATGTAGTGCAGGAGGTCGAAGGCCTCGGCGGAGGCGGACTGGTCGTTCTCGTCGTCGGCGACCAGCCCGCGGCAGAAGTCGGAGGAGACCACCTGGGTGGGCAGGAAGTGGCGGCGGGCGAAGGTGGACTTGCCCGCGCCGCTGGTGCCGATCAGGACGACGAGGGAGACGTCGGTGACGGGGAGGCGGCGGGGGGCGGTGCTCACGGTGCCGTCGTCGGTCATCGGGGTTCGCCTCCTTCGGGCGTCGTGGCGGTCGTGCTGGTGGTGGCCGTGGCGGTGGCGGTCGCGGCGGCGGCCGGGACGGCGGCGGCCGTGGTCGTCCGGCCGGTGTCGGAGGCCGTACGGAACAGGGCGAGCTGGGTCGGGGCGCCGACCTCCTCGTCCTCGGGGCCGACCGGGCGCAGCTCGACCGTGTAGCCGTACCCGGCCGCCACCCGCTCGGCCCAGGCGCGGAACTCCGCCCGGGACCACTCGAAGCGGTGGTCGGCGTGCCGGACACGGCCCGCCGGGAGGCCCTCCCAGCGCACGTTGTACTCCACGTTCGGCGTGGTCACGATGACCGCCTCCGGCCGGGCCGCACCGAACACCGTGTACTCGAGGGCGGGCAGCCGCGGCAGGTCCACGTGCTCGATCACCTCGCACAGCACCGCCGCGTCGTAGCCCCTCAGCCGGGAGTCGGTGTACGTCAGCGCCCCCTGCGTCAGTGTCACCCGGGCCGCCCGCCGCTCCGGCAGGCGCTCCAGGCGCAGCTTGCGGTTCGCCGCGCGCAGCGCCCGCATGGAGACGTCGACGCCGAGGATGTCGGTGAACCGGGCGTCCTTCAGCAGCTCGTCGATCAGCTCGCCCTGGCCGCAGCCGAGATCGGCGACCCTGGCCGCGCCGGTCTCGCGGAGCGCGGCGAGGATCGCGGCGCGGCGCTGCTCCGCGAGGGAAGGCTGCGGGGACTCCGACTGCCGCCGGGTGCCGTCGGTGGTGCCGGTGGTGCCGGTGGTGCCGGCCGCGTCGGTGGCGCCGGCGTCCTGGGGAGTCCCGGCTTCGTCGGCGGTTCCGGTGTCCTCCTCCGGTCGGTCGTCGTCGACCGCGTTGTCGACCTCCTCGACCTCGCGGTCGTCCGCCTCGGCCAGCCGGGCCAGTTCCAGGCGCTCCATCGCCGCCCTGGTCAGCGACCAGCGCCGGGCCAGGTAGCGGCGCGTGATCAGCGTGCGTTCCGGGTGGACGGCCAGCCAGCCCTCACCGGCGGCGAGCAGCTTGTCCACCTCGTCCGGGGCGACCCAGTAGTGCTTGGCACCGTCCAGCACCGGCAGCAGTACGTACAGCTGCTGGAGGGCGTCGGAGAGCAGCGCCGCGTCCGAGGCCAGCACGACCCGCACGTAACGGGACTCGCCCCACTGCGGGAACGCCTCGTCCAGCGGGACCGCCGTCGCCTCGACCCGCCAGCCCAGCGGTTCGAACAGCCGGGCCACCAGCGCCGGACCGCTGCCCTCGCCCGCGCCGTTCGCGGGCACGGCGGGCAGCTCGATCCGCAGCGGGCGGGCCCGACCGGGCAGCTCCGGACGGGCCGGGCAATCGCCCTTCATCGCGGACCGGAACACCGTCCGCAACGCCACCGCGAGCAGCGAGGACGCGGCGTACGGGCGGTCGTTGACGTACTGGGCGAGCGCGAAGTCGGGCGAGCCGCCGCGCCCCCCGCCGTCGCTCCCGCCCTTGACCTTGCGGACCAGCGCGATCGGGTCGACGTCCAGCAGCAGCGCCGCCGTGCAGACCGCGTCCTGCGCCTGCGGGTAGAAGACGTGGGCCTCGCCGTGCGACGTGGCGAACCGCTGGACCTTGTCGGGGTGCTTGTGCAGCAGGAACCCGAGGTCGGTGGCCGGGGCCTCAGCGCTGCCGGTGGTGGAGATCGACATGAACACCCGCCGAAGTATTGCCCAGCGCCCAGGCTCCGGGCACCGGGATTTCCCTCCGCCCGGGCCGGGCCGACCGGCGGTTCCGCCCGGCCCCCGCCCGCGGCCCGTCCGCCGCGTCCGGACGGTGGGCGTGTTCGGCACCGGGGCCCCGCATTGGTTAACGTGCACGGTGTGACTGCTGAATCCACCCCGCTCGAATCCACCTTCCCGGCGAACGGCGCCGTGGCCGCCGGTCTGGCCACCATCGCCGCCGACGGCACCGTCCTCGACACCTGGTACCCGGCCCCCGCGCTGGCCGCCGAGGCCGGCCCCGCCGGCACCGTCCGGCTGACCGCCGAGCAGGCCGAGGCCGAGCTCGGCGCCGGTGCCGCCGAGGCCCTGCGCGCCGACGCCCGCCGGGGCGTCGAGGTCGTCGCCGTGCGCACCACCATCGCCTCGCTCGACGAGAAGCCGCTCGACACCCACGACGTGTACCTGCGCCTGCACCTGCTCAGCCACCGCCTGGTCAAGCCGCACGGCCAGAACCTGGACGGCATCTTCGGCCTGCTCGCCAACGTCGCGTGGACCAGCATCGGCCCCGTCCCCGTCGACAAGGTCGAGCAGGCCCGCCTCGCCGTCCGCGCCCAGGGCGGCCAGCTGGCCGTCTACGGGATCGACAAGTTCCCGCGGATGACGGACTACGTCGCCCCGACCGGCGTGCGCATCGCCCACGCCGACCGCGTCCGGCTCGGCGCCCACCTCGCGTCCGGCACCACCGTGATGCACGAGGGCTTCGTCAACTTCAACGCCGGCACCCTCGGCACCTCGATGGTCGAGGGCCGGATCAGCGCGGGCGTCGTCGTCGGCGACCACAGCGACATCGGCGGCGGCGCCTCGATCATGGGCACCCTGTCCGGCGGCGGCAAGCAGGTCGTCTCGGTCGGCGAGCGCTGCCTGCTCGGCGCCAACGCGGGCATCGGCATCTCGCTCGGCAGCGACTGCGTCGTCGAGGCCGGCCTGTACGTCACCGCCGGCACCCGGGTCACCACCCCGGACGGCACGGTGGCCAAGGCGGTCGAGCTGTCCGGCCAGGACAACCTGCTGTTCCGCCGCAACTCGCAGACCGGCGCGGTCGAGGTGATCGCCCGCTCCGGCTCCTGGGGCGGCCTGAACGCCGACCTGCACGCCCACAACTGACAGTGAGGATGTGTGGTGGCTTCTCCGCCGGGTCTGACTCACCAACTGACCGACGCCGTCTGGCTGTCCTTCAGGCGATTCGTCGGCTCGGACGGGGAGGCCACCGCACGCGACCGGACGGGCGCCCGTGACCTTATAGGAGTCAGCCGTTCACCTGCGGATGACGCCTTGCCCGCGTGAAAATCGGTGCGGGGGCTGTCCGCTGACGCCGCATGATGTTTGGGCTTCGAGCTCGCATAGGAGTCTGGCGAGGGAGCCGCCCGAGGGACCACGCACTGTCGCCTTGAGCACGCCGTTCAGCTTCTCCGCCTCCCTCAGGCTCCCCGGACGGCCCCCGCCCCGAAGCACGACAGCAAGGGAGGGCTGATGACCGTGGAGGAGACGAGGGAGGAACAGGCCGACGGAGCCGTGGCCCGGGTCGCGGCGATCGACATCGCCAAGGCGTCCGGCGTGGTCTGCATGCGACTGCCGCACGAACGGATCGAGGGGCGGCGAGTTCAGCAGGTCTGGACGGTGACCTCGACCACCAACGCGATCATGGAACTCGGGGACCGGCTCGTCTGTCAGGGCGTCCAGCGAGTGATCATGGAGGCCACCGGCAACTGCAGACTGGCACCAGCGCCACCTGAACACCACCCGCAAGACCCGCGACCTCGTCCGCCAACTCCAGGCCCTCGGACACCAGGTCACCCTCGCACCTGCAGCCTGATCGAGCCCACCGCCGGCCACGATCTCCGTTTCGCTCCGCGAAACGGACGCTGCCGCCTGCCTGGCTAAGGTTCGATTTTCCGTTCAGCATCGCACGGGCAGCGGTCTTCGGGGTCCGGCGCCGGGGGCGCCGGACCCCTTCGCGTGCCAGCGGGTGCGGGGCGGTGCCGCGCCCGCGCCGTCCGATGGGGGCCGCGCCTGACCGGTCCGCCGTGCCTGTGCGGTGGCCGCCGCGCTTCCGCCCGTCAGGCCCGGCGGTGGCGACCCGGCGACCTGCGCTGCCGGGGCTGCGGGTACAGCGGCCGGCGCACCCCGTCGCCCTCGATCCCGTGCAGGATCCGCTGGGCGGCAGCGTAGTCCTCGGCCACCGTCTCGGCCAGCCACTGGTACCCGTCCCAGCGGACGATCAGTCGCGGCTCGGCGGGCTCCACATGGGCACCCCGGCGCTGCTCTCCCCCGAGCCGCACGGCCCTCAACTGCCCGACCGGCCGCAGCCGTTGCTCCCGTCGTGCGGCCCACGCCGCCAGCGGTTCGTCCTCGTCCATCGCCCCAGTCTGGCCCTCTCGCCCCGTTGATCGGCACCCTCGTCACCCGACCGGGGGACACACCGGCTCCACCGTCCACGGGGTCGTCAGCGCGTCCCTCCGCGGTTCATCGGCCCTGCGAGCTCTCAGGCCCTGCGAATGCTCAGGCCCCGCGGCTGCTCAGGATGACGAGCCGCTGAGTCGCCCTGGTCATCGCCACGTACCGGTCGACCGCTCCCGCGACGCCCTCGCCGAACGCCTCCGGGTCGACCAGGACCACCAGGTCGAACTCCAGCCCCTTGGCCAGCTCCGGGGTGAGCGAGCGGACCCGCGGCCGCTCCCGGAAGCCCGGATCACCGATGACGCAGGCGATCCCTTCGGGGTGCTCGGCGAGCCAGGCGTCGAGCACCGCCTCCAGCTCCGCCACCGATCCGTGCTGCACCGGGATGCCGCTGCTGCGCACCGAGGTCGGCACGTTGGCGTCCGGCAGTGCCGCCCGGATGGCGGGCTCCGCCTCCGCCATGACCTCGTCCGGGGTGCGGTAGTTGATGCTCAGCGAGGCCATGGTGACGCGGTCCAGCCCCACCCGTTCGAGCCGCTCCTGCCAGGACTCGGTGAAGCCGTGCCTGGCCTGGGCGCGGTCCCCGACGACGGTGAAGCTCCGGGACGGGCAGCGCAGCAGCAGCATCTGCCACTCGGCGTCGGTGAGTTCCTGGGCCTCGTCCACCACGATGTGCGCGAACGGGCCGGCCAGCGGCTCCGCCTCGGCACCGGGCAGTGCGGCCTCGTCGACCAGGGTGTCCTGGAGGTCCCGGCCGCGCAGCATGGTCACCGCACCCTCGCCGTCGTCGTCGGCCTGGAGCAGGTCGCCGATCACATCGGCCATCCGGGCCCGCTCGGCGGCCACCGAGGCCCGGTGGCGGTTGCGGCGCACGGTGGCCTCGCGGTCCCCGAGCCGCTGGCGGGCCGCGTCCAGCAGCGGCAGGTCGGAGACCGTCCAGGCCTGCGGGGCGTGCTTGCGCTGAAGCGTGCGGACCTCCTCCGGGGTGAGGTGCGGCGCACACATCCGCAGGTAGGCGGGCACCGACCAGAGGTCGCCGACCAGGTCGGTCGCGTCGAGCAGCGGCCAGGCGCGGTTGAGGGTCTCCACCAGTTCCCGGTCCTGCCGCAGCGAGCGCCGGAACAGCTCGAGCGGGACCTCCTCCTCGTCCCGGTCCAGCTTGTCCATCAGGATCGTTACCAGCTCGTCCCAGATCTGCTCACGCGCCTCGTTGTGCGGAGTGCCCGGATCGGGGGCGTCGAAGGCGTCCGCCCAGTCCTGGGCGCTCAGCCAGAGGTCGGACCAGTGGGTGGTGACCGCCAACCCCTCGGTCGGCGGCTCCTCGTAGAACCGGACGGCCTTCTCGATCGCCTTCACCATGTCCACGGAGGACTTCAGCCGCGCCACCTCCGGATCGGCCTCCGGCGCCGCGGCCGCGCCCTCCGGGACGAGGTCGCGCACGGTACAGGTCCGCACGCCCTCCTCGCCGAGACTGGGCAGGACGTCGGCGACGTACGCCAGGTACGGCTGGTGCGGGCCGACGAACAGCACCCCGCCGCGCCGGTGGCCGAGGCGGGGGTCGGAGTACAGCAGGTAGGCGGAGCGGTGCAGGGCGACGACGGTCTTGCCGGTGCCGGGGCCGCCGTCGACCACCAGGGCGCCGCGCGAGCCGGCCCGGATGACGGCGTCCTGGTCGGCCTGGATGGTGCCGAGCACGTCCCGCATCCGCGCCGAGCGGTTGCCGCCCAGGCTGGCGATGAAGGCGGACTGGTCGTCCAGAGCGGCGTGCCCCGCCAAGCCCTCGGCGGTGAACACCTCGTCCCAGTAGTCGGTGATCCGGCCACGGGTCCAGCGGTACCGGCGGCGGCTCAGCAGGCCCATCGGGTCGGCGTGGGTGGCCGCGAAGAACGGCTCGGCGGCGGGCGAGCGCCAATCGACCAGCAACCGGCGGCCGTCGCCGTCGGTGAGCCCGAGCCGGCCGACGTACACCGGGGGTTGGCCGTCCGCGGCGACGATGCGCCCGAGGCACAGGTCCAGGCCGTAGCGGCGCAGGGTGCGCAGCCGGCCGCCCAGCCGGTGGACCTCGATGTCCCGGTCCATCGCCGCCTGCCCCGCACCGCCCGGGGCGCGGAGCGCTGCGTCGAGCTGGTCGGACAGCTCGGCGATCGCCTGCTCCAGGGTCGCCGCGATGTCCGCGAAGTGCCGGTCGTCGTCGGCGATCAGCGCCGGGTCGGCCTTGCCGGAGAGTCGCTCGGGGAGGTCGAAAGCGCTGGTGGGGAGGGGATTCATAGCATCAGCTCCGATCTGAGGCCAGCGATTCTGCGGCATCTGGGGGGCCTTGCCGCAAGGCCCCCGGTGCGCTATAGGTTGAAACTGGCAGGGGTCCCCCCTCCCCTCCCCCTCCCCCTCCCCCTCCCCCCTCCGCCCGCCCCGCGTGCGTCCGCCGCACACCTTCCGGTCCTCGCGCTGGCAACCCGCGTGTTCGGGACTGCGTGTTCAGGACCCGCATGTTCGCGACCCGCACGTTCGGGACCCGTACGTTCGGGACCCGTACGTTCGCGACGCCTCGCGGTCGTCGCCCTCGCGCTCGCCGCCGCAGCAGCCGCCGTCGCAGCCGCCGCGATCGCGCACCCGGTCGGCCGGGCGGCCCTAGCCGAGGCTGCGGCGCGGCGGCAACCCGGGCTCACCCGAGAGGCTTACCGGGCCCCGCAGTTGGACCGCATCGGGTGGTAGGCGGTGACCGCGTGCCGACACGGTTCGTTGGTCGCTGCGGCACACCCCACCGCCGATCCGAAGAGGTCCCGCCATGTCCGAAACCTCCGCCACGCCGCAGCTCCCGAGTAGCCCGACGGGCTCGGCCTTCGGCGCCTCGGCCGGGCCCGCGACTCCCAAGAGCCTGCTGGAGCAGATGCAGGCGCTGCTCGCCTCGGTGACCGCGGACCTCGCCGAGTTGCAGTCCGGCACCGGTACTCGGAACGCCGAGTCGACCGCCGACTACCCCGCCGGCACGGACACCTCCGAGGCTCCGGCCACCCCGGGCGCCCGGTAGTCCGGCGCCCGCTCCTGCGCCGTCGGCTCGTCGCCACCCGGCGGGCCGAGCCGGACCACCAGTAACGGCGGGGCTCCGACGGCCCGTTCAGGCTCCGCCCCGCCGAGTGCCGTGGGCTCCCGTCCCGCACCGCCGCCCACCGCCTGGCGCAGTCGTGCGGCCACGTCCTTGCACTCCGACACCGCGTCCACGCCGTCGATGCACGTCCAGTAGAGGCTTTCGGTCTCGGCCCCGCACGCCAGCACCACCAGCGTCTCCCCGACCTCCTGCAGCAGCTCCTCCAGTGCACCCAAGGTCGCAGCGGGATCGCCGAGTTCGGTGAGCCGGGCGGCCCGCGCGCCGCTCACCAGCGAGCCCTTGGCGATGGACCGGTCGAGGCAGACCGCCGCGTGCGCCCCCGCCTCGGAGAGCTGCTGACCGGGCCCGGTCAGCTCATCGTCCTCCGACTCCGCCAGCCTGGCGCCCACCGCCTCGGTGAGCAGCGCGGCCTGCCTCGCTTCGGCCAGGACGTCGGACACGTGTCGGGCCTCGACGAGGGCGTGCCGGGCCGTCCTGATCAGTCGCAGCGCCTCCATGGTTGCCACTTCCTTCCGCTCGCTGTCTCCGTCTGCTCCCGGCCGCCGGCGGGGCGGTCGGGTGGTCACGGGGAGAGCGTGCGGGGAAGTGGGGGGAGGCTGCATCCGGCTATTCGGAAGCTGTGGAAAACCGGGGGGTTGTGGATAACTTTCGTCCCCCAGAGGAGTGATCAGGCCTCGTCGTGATTGACGTCGGCCGCCACTCCCGGGACCGGGAAGCGGTGTTCGTTGCGGTCGATCTTGGCCGCGAGCGCCTCCAGCGGGTCCACCCCGACCGTCGTGCAGAACTGCAGCAGGTACGCGAGCACGTCCGCCACCTCGTCGCGCACCCGGTGGGCCCGTTCCGGGTCGGACATCACCGCGGCCGCCTGCTCGGGCGTGAGCCACTGGAAGATCTCCAGCAGCTCCCCCGCCTCCACGCTCAGCGCCGCCGCCAGGTTCTTCGGCGTGTGGTACGGCTCCCAGCGCCGAGCCGCAGCGAACTCCACCAGCCGGAGGCGCAGACCTTCCAAGGTCAGCTGCCCGGCCCCGGGCGACTCCCCGCCCTGCCCGGCCCCGGGCGACTCCCCGCCCTGCCCGGCCGCAGGCGACGCCCCGGCCTCCCACGCCCCGGTCGCCATCCCGGCGTTCACATCCCCCTCGGGCACCCCGGCTTCCCCGGACACCCCGGGCTCCCCGGGCACCCCGGCTTCCTCGGGCACCCCAGGCACCCCGGCCTCGCCCGGCTCCGCCGGCCCCTTCGCTCGCTCGTTCACGCCCCCAGGTCTACCGCATCCGCGTCCACCACCGCCCCGGTGGCACCTCCGTCGGCGCCCCCTGTCCCGTCCCCGCCCCCGGCCGCCTCGCCGTCCCCGCGCCCGCCCTGCACCGGCACCCGCGCCGTCTCCGGCCGCAGCACCGTGAGCCCCGACCCCGGATCACGCCGGCACTCCACCAACGCGACCGCCCCCGAGAGGTCCGCGCCCGGCCCGAACGCCTCGCGCGCCGCCGTCGGCTCCTGCAACGCGGCCACCACCCTCAGCCGGTTGCGCCCAGCCATGTCGCGCGCCAGCCGCAGCAGCGAGGCGGCCTGCTCGGTCGCGAGCCCGCACCCGAGGTCCTCGGCGAGGACGGTGAGCTGCCGGTGCGCCCAGGGCACCTCGGCGGCCACGTCGAGGTCGAGCACCCCGGCTCCGGTGAGCAGCACCGCCGCGAAGGCGAGGTGGCGCAGCATGCCGTCGGAGGCCTGGTCGGCGCCGGTGCGCCCGAGCACACCCTCGTCGAACACGGTGAGCACCCGCCGGGCCGCGCCGCTCTCGCGCTCCGCGAAGGTGAGGCCGAGCAGGGGGTGCGGCGCGGCCGCCTGGACGGCCCGCAGCAGTTGGCCGTACCGGCGGGGGCACTCGTTGCTGAGCCGGTGGACCACGGCGGAGATGTTGGCGGCGTTGCTGCGCAGCCGGGCCTGCGGGTCGGCCGTGGCCCAGCCGCGCATGAGGGCCGGTACGGGGTGCAGCGGGAAGACTTCGCGCAGTGCGGTGAGGAGGTCCTCGACGGCGCTGAGGACCAGTCGTTCGCCGGGGGAGGAGCCGGCCACCCGCAGCGGAAGCTGCGCGGTGATCATGGTGCTGCTGGGCAGGGGCGCGCGGATGTCGCCCTGCCGGGTGTCGTTGTGCCAGCAGACGTTGACGCGCCGGTTGCGTACGTCCTGTTCGCCGGTGTCGACCAGCGTCCGGCCGTCGAGGCTGATCGACTCCCGGGCGATCCGCACCGGGCCGTCGGTGCGGATCACCAGGTCGAACCGGATCCGGCCGCGCGGTGAGCGGACGGTGCAGCCCAGGATGACGGCGTCGCGCCCGTGCGGCACGCAGCCGTCGAGGCCGCCGCGCACGGGCGCGGCGAGCGGGCCGGTGCGGTCGGCCAGTCCGTTCAGCGAGTCGGTGATCTCCTCGCCGAGGGCGAGCCGGGACAGGACGGCCAGCGCGTCGAGGGCGTTGGACTTGCCGACTCCGGCCGGGCCGTGCAGCACGGTGAGCGGCGCGAGGGGCAGGACGGCTCGCCGGTACGACTTGAAGGCGGTGAGCCGGAGCTCTTCGACGGTGGGGCGTGGCACGGGCGGCCGGTCGGGCACCGGGGCGTCCGGGCGCAGGGGGGCCGGCCCGGCAGGGGCGGCGGCGTCGCGGTTCACCCGTGGGACGTTAGCCGCAGTCCGATCGGGAGAAACGTGCCTGCTCAGCAAAATTCATCCCAACGTGCGGCCAATCCTCCGGCCCGATGACCTACGGTCGCCGGTACGCGGCCACCGTGACCGAGGCGGTCACCTCGACCGGGTCCGGCAGGGCCGCGAGGGCGGCGGCGAGGCGCGCCGGGTCGGTGTGCCAGGCGCTGGGGCCCATGCCGACGACGGTGCGGACGTCCTGCGGCGCGAGCCGGAGGGTGAACTCGACCTCGCGCTGCTCCACCGGCGTCAGATGGGGGCCGAGCTTCTCGTCGATCCGGCGCTGCTTCTCCTCGTCCACGGACAGCAGTCCGAGCGCGGCCACGAGTTCGCGCAGGTGGCGGCCGGTGGGCGCGACCAGCAGCAGGGTGCCGCCGGGGCGCAGGACCCGGCGGATCTCGGGGCCGTTGCGCGGGGCGAAGACGTTGAGGACGAGGTCGGCGGAGGCGTCCCGCAGGGGCAGGGGGCGCCAGGCGTCGCAGACGACGGCCCCGATCCTGGGGTGGGCCTTGGCGGCGCGGCGCAGCGCGTACTTGGAGATGTCGAGGGCGGCGCCGACCCGGCCGGGCAGGGCGTCGAGGACGTGGGCCAGGTAGTGGCCGGTGCCGGCGCCGAGGTCGACGACCAGCCCTCCGGCGGCGCGGGACGGGTCGGCCTGCTCGAGGGCCGGGGCGTCCTGTCCGGCGGGGCCGGCCTCCGCCCGGGCCGCCTCCGGGAGCGCCCGGGCCGCCTCGGCGGGGGCGGTGGCCTCGGCGGGCGTGGCCCCGGCAGGGGTGGGGGAGGCGAGTGCGGTGGCGGCCGCGGCGAGGGCGTCGGCGATCGGCCGGTAGTGGCCGGCGGTGAGGAAGTCGGCGCGCGCGGCGACCATCTCGGCGGTGTCGCCGGTGCCGGTGTGGGCGTCGCCGGCGAGCAGGCTGACGTATCCCTGTCTGGCGAGGTCGAAGCTGTGCCCGGCGGGGCAGCGCAGGCTGCGCTCGTGCCGGGTGAGGGCCTGCGCGCAGTGGGGGCAGGCCAGGTAGGGCTCGATGTCCTGCAGCAACGTTCCGTCTTCTCTCGCCGTTCGCCCCGGCCGTCCGGGGCGCCAGCCAGCCTAACGACCCCGGGCGGCCGGCACCCGTTCGCGCTCCGCGGCCGCCCGCAGCGCCAGGGTGGCGAGCGCTTCCGGGGCGCCCGGGCGCCCGCGCACCCCGGGGAACGCGTTGACGTCCACGATGACCGGTTCCGCGGCTCCGTCGAGCAGGTCGACCCCGTACACGTCGAGCCCGAACACCTCCCCCACCCGCAGGGCGAGCGCGGCCACCTCGGCGGGCGGCTCCCATGCACCGGCCAAGCCCGGTTCGTCGCTCGCGGGGGAGAGTTCGGAGCGCCGCCGGGCGGCGAAGAGCCGGCCGTCGATGACCCACAGCTTCTGGTCCCAGCCGTTGCCGGGCAGATACGGCTGGATGACGACCTCCTCGTCGGGCCAACGCCCGGCGAGTTCGCGCAGCCGCATCGCGCCGTCGACCTTGGCGACCAGGTCGTGCCGTCGGCTGTGCCGGCTCTTGACCACGAACGGGTGCTCCGGGCCCGTGAGTTCGCCGAGTCGTCCGGCCGGGGTGGTCGCCGCGAACGGCAGTCCGGCGCCCCGGGCGAGTTCCGCCATGCGCACCCGGTCCTGGCAGAGTTCCGTCGCCGCCGCCGAGTTGATGACGACGGCGCCCAGCCCTTCCAACTCCCTCGCCAGGGCGATGGCTTGCGGTGTGCGAGCCTTGAGCAGGTAGACGTCGGCGAGCTCTCCCGCCCCGGACGGCGCCCCGGCCCCCGCCCCGGACGGCGCCCCGGCCCCCGCCTCGGAAGCGGAAGGAGCGACGCCGTCAGGAGGGATGACCTCCACCGCGCACCCGCGCCGCACCAGCACCTCGGCGGCGGCCGCGAGGACCGGGTGCCCTGCGTCCCGCGCGATCAGTCCGACCCTCACCTCAGCTCACCGTCCACCAGGTCGAGCCGGTCGTACGGGGCGCCGCCCACCGGCACCAGCGCGGGCGCCGACACGGCCGTCCCGCTCCGTGCGAGCCGCAGCACCGCCCGGGCGACCTGGGCCACCGCGTCCGGGACCTGCCGGAAGCTGGGGAAGTCGTTGACGTCCACCACCACCGGCCCGTCCGGGCCGAGCAGGACGTCGATTCCGTACAGGTCCAGCCCGAAGACCTCGCCGACCTGGGCGGCGATCCGCGCCACGCTCGCCGGCAGCGGCACCTGCCGCTCGCGCACGGCTTGCCCGGGGTGCAGCGGGGACGACCGCTCCGTCGCGAAGAACTCGCCGTCGACGCAGTAGACCTTGAGGTCCGTGCCGGAGTTGGGTACGTACGGCTGCGCGATCAGCAGCCCCTCGGCCGCGAGTTCGGGTCCGAGGGCGGGCAGGTCGTCGGGGCCGGCGACCAGGCGGACGCCCCGCCCCGAGCTGCCGTCGGCGGGTTTGACGACCAGCGGGTACTCGGCCGCGGGGATCTCGGCGAGCCGCTCCCAGCGGGCGGCCGCGTAGGTGACCGGGGCGGGCAGGCCACGCGTGCGGGCGATGACCGAGGCGAGGGCCTTGTCCCGGACGCCGCGGATCGAGCGCACGTCGTTGACGGTGGTCAGGCCCACGGCGGCGGCCGCTTCCAGCAGGGTGAGCCCGGGCCCGCCGGAGACGGTCTTGAGCACCCAGGCGTCGTGGCTGCCCGCCCGCACCGCCTCGGAGATCACCATCAGCGAGTCGCCGGGGCGCAGCACGTCCACCCGGTGTCCCCACGCGGTGAGTTGACGTGCCACGTCCAGCGGCATGCCGTCCCGCCGGTAGTGCTCCTCCACCAGAAAGCAGAGCCTCATGGGCCTGTCTTCCCCCTTGCCTCGCCGAGTACGTCGGTCCGCCGTCCCCCCTCGGCCGACCTGTGAAGGGTTCAGCTTGCCCGGTGTACACGCACAAGATCACCGCGAGCCGGTAAGCGTTCGGCAACAATCCGCGGCCACGGCCGCGCGCAGTGCGCGAAAAGCGATGGCACGGTGAGGGTGCCCCCTGGTTGGATGCACGCCGTGACCTCAGCCGATCATGCCGACGACCATGCCCTGCTCGAAGAGATCGAGCGCTACTACGACGCGGCTCCGCGCAGCGCCGCGGACGCCGAGGATTTCGGACCGCTGACCCTGTTCGTCCGCAGGGGCGACGCCGGTTGGCCGTACTACGCCCGGCCGACGCTGGACCACGACGGTCCGGCCGCCACCGCCGAGGATGTCCGCAAGGTGCTGGAGCGGCAGCGGGAGTTGGGCGCGCCGGAGGCCTTCGAGTGGGTCGCCGAGCGGAACCCGGAGCTGCGGGCGGCCGTGGAGGCGGCCGGGCTGACGGTGCACGAGCATCCGCTGCTGGTGCTCGGCCCGGAGGCGGAGGCGCCGGCGCCCGAGCTGCCCGAGCGGGTGGAGGTACGGGTGCTGGGTGCGGACGCGCCGGAGCTGGCGGCGGCGGTGGCCGTCCCGCACGTGGCCTTCGGCAACCCCGGCACCGCCGCCGGCGAGGCTGGAGCGGCCGAACTGGCGGAGAGCATCGCGGCGTTGACGGCGGACGGCGGTGTCGCGCGGATCGCGCAGCGGATCACCGACGGTGTCACCGTGCAGGCCGCCGCCGTGGACGGCACGGAGGTGCTGTGCGCGGGTCAGCACAATCCGGTGGGCCGGGTGACCGAGGTGGTCGGGGTGGGGACGCTCCCGTCCGCGCGTCGTCGCGGTCTGGGCCTCGCGGTCACGGCGGCGCTGGTAAGGCACGCGCGCGCCAACGGGGTGCGGACGGTGTTCCTGTCCGCCTCGGACGAGGACGTGGCCCGGATCTACCGCCGGGCCGGCTTCCGCCCGTTCGCCACCGCCCTCATCGCGGAGCGGTGACCGGCGGGCGCCGAGGACCGCGGACCGGGCGGCCGTGGCGGACCTGCCGGTCGTACGGCCGGGCGGTCGCGCGGCCGGGCCCGCAGCGCACGGCGGCCCGGTCCGCGAGCCCGGCGCCCGGGCCGTACAGCAGAACGGCGGTACGGCAGAACCGCAGAACGGCCGTACAGCAGAACGGCGGTACAGCAGAACGGCGGTACAGCAGAACGGCGGTACGGCAGGACGGCAGGACGGCAGAGCGGCCTTACGGCACAACAGCAGCCGGACGGCCCGCGCCGGCCGGTCAGTCGTCGTCCTCGTCCTCGTCGTCCGCCCCGCTGACGCCCTCCCCCTCGGCCTCGTCCACCACCCAGGCCGCGAGCCGCTCCGCGACCCCGGACACGCCGAGCCGCCCTTCCCGGATGGCCCTGGCGAGGCTTCGCACCTCGCGGGCGGTGGTGGCGACGGTGCAGCCGCTGGCGACGAGGTAGGCGTAGGCGACGGCGGTCGCGTAGAGCTCGTTGGTCTTCTCCAGGGCCGGCACCCGTATCAGCTGGTGCATCAGGGCGGCGGCGCGGTCCTGCGGTTCGGGGTAGACGGCGATGTCGAAGATCTCGGCCTGGTGCCGGGTGACGGCTGCGAGCAGTGATCCGTAGTCGGTGACCTGCGGGTCACCGGGCGTGTACTGCTCGGCGGTCATGAGCAGCCACGAGAGGTCGACCTCCAGGTTCAACGGCGCACGTCCTGGAACTCGCCCGGCTCCCCGAACTCGGCGAGGAACGCCGTCTCGTACTCCTTCATGAACTGGGCGGCCGCGTCGACGAAGGCCCGCCCCGACTCACCCATGTCCTGCTGGACCAGGCGCTCGATGTACTGGTTCATGCTGATCCCCTGTTGTTCCGCCCGTTCCCGGGCCATCTCCGCGGTCGTGGCGTCCACCCGGACGTTCAGCTGCTTCTTGCCCATGCCCTTCAAGCTAGCGCCGAAGTGCTAGCACAACAAGGGCGCACACCCTCCGCCGCACACCGCCCGCACACCTGCCGCACGCCCCCGCGCCACCTCCCGTCAGCCGGGCCGTCATCCGAAGCGCCGTCCGGACCGCCACCCGGGCCGCCACGGAACCGCCAGGACCAGGACCGCCAGAACCACCGGAGCCGCCGGAGCCACCACGGAACCACCCGCGCCGCCCCGAACCGTCCCGAAACCCCCCGGGCCACCCGGAAGCCCCGCCGGCCCCACCGGGCACGACCTCAGCTCCCATACCCGCCCCGCCACGACCCCACCCCACCAGGGCGAGCGAGACTTGAAGAGTCCCCCACCATCCGGGACTCTGAACTCTCCTGAGCGTTCCCCGAGCGGCACCGACCGGTGTGGAGGCCGGCAATGACAGCCATGTTCGACCAGGAGCTGCGCGAGCAGCTCGCCCAGGCCCGGCGGGACCTCGCGGCGGCCCGGGCCGAAGGGGACGCCGACGGCGTCCAGGCGTACGAGGGCCGGATCGCCGCGCTCCTGCGGCTCGCCGCCCAGCACGGCATCGACCTTCCGCACAGCGCCGACGAGGAGGAGCAGAACGGCTGACCGCACGCCGGAACGCCGAGGAGGCGGCCCCCGTCCGGTACGGGTGCCGCCTCCTCGGTGTCGAGATCACTCCCCGACGGGCTCCAGGATCGCCACGCACTCGAAGTGGTGGGTCATCGGGAACAGGTCGAAGGCCCGCAGCGACACCGGCCGATAGCCGCCTTCGCGGAAGAACCCGAGGTCCCGGGCGAGCGCCGCCGGGTCGCAGGCCACGTACGCGATCCGGCGCGCCTCCAGGCCCACCAGGTGCGCGACCGTCTCCCGGCCGGCGCCCGAGCGCGGCGGGTCGAGGACGATCAGGTCGGTGGCAGTGATGCCGGTGCGCGGCAGCAGCGTCTCGACCCGGTCGCACTCGATCCGCACATTGTCCAGCGCGGCCAGGTTGTGCCGGGCGTCGGCCACGGCCTGGTTGGCGGACTCGATGCCGAGCACCGCGCCGTCCTCGCCGACCCGGTCGGCCAGCGCGCCCGCGAACAGGCCGACGCCGCAGTACAGGTCGAGCGCGTTCTCGCCCCACTGCGGGTCCAGCCCGTCCAGCACCGCGTCGACCAGCGTCTCCGGCGCCTCCGGGTGGATCTGCCAGAAGCCGCCGTTGCTGACCCGCCAGGTGCGCCCGGCGGCCCGCTCGCGCACGAAGGTGCGCCCGTGCACCCGGTGGACGTCGCCCTGGTCGTCGATCCGGGCGATCGACACCGGCTTGTCCAGCTCGACCAGCGGCAGCTGGGCTCCGGGACGCGGGGTCAGCACGATCTGGCGGTCCGAGGAGCCGGTCGCGGCGACCGCCTCCACGGTGGCGACGCCGGGCCAGTCGCGGGACTCGATGCCCAGCTCACTGACGCCCTCCGCGGCGATCAGGCAGCGGTCCACCGGCTGCACCTCGTGGGAGCGGTGCTTGCGCAGGCCGACCTTGCCGGTCTCCGCGTCCACGGCGTACTGGACCCGGGTGCGCCAGGCGGGCACCTGTCCGGCCGGCAGCTTGCCGCCGACCGGCTCGACGCTGCCGTCCCAGCCCGCCTCGGCCGGGGTGAGTCCGGCCAGCTTCGCCAGCTGCTCGGTCAGCACCGCCGCCTTGAGCTTGCGCTGGCCGCCCGGGGTCACGTGCTGCCAGTCACAGCCGCCGCACCTGCCCGGCCCGGCGAACGGGCAGGGCGCCTCGATCCGCTCCTTGGCGGGCTCCAGCACCTCCACCGCGTCGGCCCGCAGGAACCGCGAGGTGGTGGTGCCCTCGGTCACCAGCGCGACGACCTTCTCGCCGGGCAGCGCGTGCCGGACGAACAGCACCCGCCCCTCGTGCCGGGCCACGCAGTGCCCGCCGCCGTGCGCGACCGGGCCGACCTCGACCTCGTAGCGCTGCCCGACCAGCGGATCCCCGGACGGCTTCTCCTGGCGCGGCGTCCGCGCAGCGGCCGTGCGCAGCGCCTTCGGCGGCCGCACCGCGTCCTTGCGCGGCGCCTTCCGGCCCGCCCCGGCACCGCCGCTCACGTCGGCGCGGGCGCCCTTCCCGGCCCCGGCCCCCCGCTCGGCGCGGGCGGGCTTCTCCGCACGGGCACCCTTCTCGGCACGAGCGCCCTTCTCGGCACGGGCGGGCCGCCCGGCCGGGGCGTCCGGGCGGGGCTCCCCCGGCACGACCGGCGCGGTGCGTGCCGTGAGGCCGTCCCGGTCGGTGGCCTCCGGACGGTTCGGCCGGCCCCAGCGCGGCCGGGAGACCTGCCCGGGCTGGGAGCCGCCCCGACGGGCGCCGCCCTTGCCGGAGGCGCCGGAGGAGCCCGAGGAGCGGGGCGGAGTGTTGCGGGTCACTGGGAGGATTCCTTGCTGCGGTCGGAGGTGCTACCGGCGGTCGCACCGGTGCGGTCGGAATCCTTCGACTTTACGGCCTTCGGCGCCCGGGGATCGCCTCGGCGGACGGCCCCCGGCGGCGACCAGGCCTTCTGCGCCTTGCGCCGCTCCGACGATTCCAGCTGCCAGGGCACCGAGGTCACCATCACCCCGGGCTTGAACAGCAGCCGCCCCTTGAGCCGCAGCGCGCTCTGGTTGTGCAGCAGGTGCTCGTACCAGTGGCCGACCACGTACTCGGGGATGTAGACCGCGACCACGTCGCGCGGGCTGCTGCGCCGCAGGTTCTTCACGTAGTCCAGGATCGGCCCGGTGATCTCGCGGTACGGGGAGTCCAGCACCTTGAGCGGCACCTCGATGCCGCGCTCGTCCCACTCCTGCCGCAGCGCCGCCGTGTCCGCCGGGTCGACGTTGACGCTGACCGCCTCCAGGGTGTGGGCGTGGGCCAGCCTGGCGTAGGCGAGGGCCCGCAACGCCGGCTTGTGCAGCTTGGAGACCAGCACGATCGCGTGGACCCGGGTGGGCGGCACCACGTCGTCCGCCTCGACGGACGCGGTGAGCTCCTCGGAGACCCGGTCGTAGTGGCGGCGGATCCCCTTCATCATCACGAACAGCACGACCATCGCGGCGATCGCGATCCAGGCGTGGCCGATCTTGGTGACCAGCACGACGATCAGCACCGCCATGGTCATCACCAGGCCGAAGCCGTTGATCGCCCGGCTGCGCTGCATGTGCCGGCGCTTGGCGGGGTCGGTCTCGGTGCGCAGCAGGCGGGTCCAGTGCCGGATCATGCCGGACTGGCTCATGTTGAAGGAGACGAAGACGCCCACGATGTAGAGCTGGATCAGCCGGTTCGGGTCCGCGTCGAACGCGATGATCAGCAGGATCGCGGCGATCGCCAGCAGAATGATGCCGTTGGAGAAGGCCAGCCGGTCACCGCGGGTGTGCAGCTGGCGCGGCAGGTAGCGGTCCTGGGCGAGGATCGAGCCGAGCACCGGGAAGCCGTTGAAGGCGGTGTTGGCGGCCAGCACCAGGATCAGGCCGGTGACGGCGGCGACGAAGTAGAAGCCGGGCGTGAAGTTGCTGAACACGGCCTCGCTGATCTGGGCCAGCGCGGTCTTCTGGTGGTAGTCGGGCGAGGCTCCGACGAGCTGTTCGGCCGGGTTCTCGGCCATCTGCACGCCGGTCAGCCGGGCCAGCCAGATGATGCCCATGAACATCACCACGGCGATGGACGCCATCATCAGCAGGGTGGTGGCCGCGTTCTTGCTCTTCGGCTTGCGGAAGGCCGGCACGCCGTTGGAGATCGCCTCGACCCCGGTGAGCGCGGCGCAGCCGGAGGAGAAGGACTTCAGCAGCAGGAACACCATCGCGAACCCGGCCAGCGAGTCGTTGCCCGGGGTGGCGGCGAGGTGGAAGCCGGAGCTCTCGGCGGGCATGTCCTGGCCGAGGGCGAAGTGCCGGAGCACGCCGTAGCCGACCATCCCGACCACGCCGATCATGAAGGCGTAGGTGGGGACCGCGAAGGCGCTGCCGGACTCGCGCACACCGCGCAGGTTCATGCCCATCAGGAGCACGACGACGATGATCGACACGATCATCTCGTGTCCGCGCAGCGCCGGGACGGCGGAGACGACGTTGGCGACGCCCGAGGTGGTGGACACGGCCACGGTCAGCACGTAGTCGACCATGAGGGCGGCCGCGACCACCAAGCCGGCGGCCGGCCCGTGGTTGACGGTCGCGACCTCGTAGTCGCCGCCCCCGCTCGGGTACGCGTGCACGTTCTGCCGGTACGAGGCGACCACGGCGAGCATCACGACCGCCACGACGAGGCCGATCAGCCAGGAGAAGTGGATCGCCGACGCCCCCGCGACGGACAGGGTGAGCAGGATCTCCTCGGGGGCGTACGCGACCGAGGAGAGCGCGTCCGAGGCGAAGACGGGCAGCGCGATCCGCTTGGGGAGAAGCGTTTCCCCGAGCTTGTCGCTGCGGAGCGCGCGCCCGATCAGGATGCGTTTCGGAAGGTCTTTCGGCATAGGCACGTTAAGGAATCGTAGGGGCTTCCCGGACGGGCCTCTGCCGTTTGTCCCCCCCTTCGTCGCGACTGCGTTCTGTGGACCGGCTAGCGTGTCGGATACGAGTCGACGGGCAACACTCGCATTGTCGAGCAGTGTCCAGCCGACGCCCCCACGAGCAAGCTCGTCCCGGCGACCCGGGCGGGAAAGGGAGATGAACGGTGTTTGCGCAGGTCAAGAGCCCTACGGGACGGGTGAGGTAGCGCCGGTGCACATCGTCATCATGGGCTGCGGCCGCGTGGGCTCGGCCCTCGCCAGAGCGCTGGAGAAACAGGGCCACTCGGTCGCCGTCGTCGACCAGGACCCGACGGCCTTCCGCCGGCTGGGCGCCGGATTCAAGGGGCGCCGGGTGACCGGGGTCGGTTTCGACCAGGACACCCTGCGCGAGGCGGGCATCGAGGAGGCCGGCGCCTTCGCCGCCGTCTCCAGCGGCGACAACTCCAACATCATCGCCGCCCGCGTGGCCCGGGAGACCTTCGGCGTCGAGAACGTCGCGGCCCGGATCTACGACCCCCGCCGCGCCGAGGTGTACCAGCGCCTGGGCATCCCCACCGTGGCGACGGTCCGCTGGACCGCCGACCAGATGCTGCGCCGGCTGCTGCCGAGCGGTGCCGAGCCGCTGTGGCAGGACCCGAGCGGCAGCGTGCAACTCGCCGAGGTCGCGTACCACCCGGACTGGGTCGGCCAGCGGATCGGCCGACTGGAGGAGACCTCCGGCGCCCGGGTGGCGTTCGTCACCCGGCTCGGCGAGGGCGTGCTGCCCTCGCCGCAGATGGTGGTGCAGGAGGGTGACCTGGTGCACGTGATGGTGCGCCGGGCGGACCTGACGGCCGTCGAGGCCGCGTTCGCGCAGGGTCCGAAGGAGGAGGGTCACTGATGCGGGTCGCCATTGCCGGGGCCGGTGCCGTGGGCCGCTCGATCGCGGGCGAGCTGCTGGAGAACGGCCACGAGGTCCTGCTGATAGACAAGAACCCGAACTCCATCTCGGTGGAGCGGGTGCCGATGGCGGAGTGGCTGCTGGCCGACGCCTGCGAGATCACCTCGCTGGACGAGGCCGCCCTGCAGCGCTGCCACGTGGTGATCGCCGCGACCGGGGACGACAAGGTCAACCTGGTCGTCTCGCTGCTCGCCAAGACCGAGTACGCGGTGCCGCGGGTGGTCGCCCGGGTGAACAACCCCAAGAACGAGTGGCTCTTCAACGAGTCCTGGGGCGTGGACGTCGCCGTCTCCACCCCCCGCCTGATGTCGGCCCTGGTCGAGGAGGCGGTCAGCGTCGGCGACCTGGTCCGGCTGATGCGCTTCAGCCAGGGCAACGCCAACCTGGTCGAGCTGACCCTCGCCGCCGACACCGAGCTGGTCGGCACCCGGGTCGGCGACGTGATCTGGCCGCCGGACACCGCCCTGGTGACGATCATCCGCGAGGGCCGGGTGCTGGTGCCGAGCAAGGACGACACCCTGGAGGGCGGCGACGAGCTGCTCTTCGTCGCCGCGCAGGAGCGCGAGGAGGAGCTGGAGCAGCTGCTCTCGGCCACCTCCGGCGCCCAGTAGCGGACGCCGGGACACGGCGGAGGGCCCGCACCCGGGTGGGTGCGGGCCCTCCGCCGTACGTACCGGGCGCCGCCCGTGCCAGCTCCACGGGCGCGGCCCCGCAGGGCGGCTACTTCGCCTTCGCCGACTCGTCCTCGTCCTGGTCGTCGTCCAGCTGCGCCTTGATCGGCGGCGGCGCCTTCAGCAGGATCTGCCAGGTGACGTACATCGCCAGCAGCAGCGGCGGGATGCCGAGAGCGACCTTCAGCCAGCCGAGCAGGTTCACGTTGTGGGTGAAGTACAGCGGAAAGAGGATCACCGGCTTGAGGCCCATGATCACCACCCAGGCCCAGGTCGCCTTGGTGTAGGCGGCCAGGCGGCCGGGATTCTCCTTGCGCCAGGTGAACATCTCGCCGGTGATCGGGCCGAGCATCACCCCGATCATCGGCCAGCGCACGAGCGCGGAGGCCGCCAGGGCGATGCAGTAGCCGACGTTCCAGAGCAGGCCGGGCAGGTAGAAGTCCTCGGCCTTGCCGCTCTTCATCGCGATCCAGGCGCCCAGGGCCACCCCGAACACGCCGCTGAAGGCGTGCTGGATGGTCTCCCGCTTCGCCAGCCGCACCACCACGAACAGGCCGCTCAGGCCGAGCGCGGCCCAGGCCGCGGCGCTCACCTGGTGGGTGATGTTGTACGTGACGATGAAGACCAGGCCGGGCAGCGTCATGTCGATCATGCCGCGCACGCCGCCGAAGGCCTGCAGCACCGTGTCGGCGGCCTCCTTGGACGCGGCCTGCCGGGCGGCCTCGGCGGCCGCCGGGTCGAGCTGCGGCTCCACGGCCGGTGTGGCGGCCGACTCCACGGCCGGTGCGACGGCCTTGCCGCCGGGGTGGTTGCTCACGCTTCGCTCCCGTGTCCGACCGGACGCAGCTCATAGCGGGGGTTGAACAGCACGCGGCGCCCGCGCGCGTGGCTGATCCGGCCGCTGGCGACCAGCCGGCGGCCCGGCTCTATGCCCGCGATCGAGCGGCGCCCGAGCCAGACGACCTCCAGCGCCTCGGTGCCGTCGAAGAGTTCGGCCTCCAGCGCCGGCACCCCGGCCCTGGGACGGAGCGTCACCGTGCGCAGCGTGCCCGCGACCGTGACGAGCTCGCGGTCCGCGCAGCCGGCGATCGGCCGGCAGCCGGACTCGGCGGCGATCTCCTGGCGCAGGTCCTCGGCGTCCAGTTCCTCGGCCGAGGAGGTCAGCCGGCTGATCAAACGGCGGAATCGCCCCGGCGGCTGGCCACTGCT
Organism: Kitasatospora sp. NPDC048194; assembly: GCF_043202455.1. NCBI lineage: Bacteria > Bacillati > Actinomycetota > Actinomycetes > Kitasatosporales > Streptomycetaceae > Kitasatospora > Kitasatospora sp. NPDC048194. The sequence continues at coordinate 3,909 of NZ_JBIDAK010000019.1, read as the reverse complement.
GTTGTCACCACTCATGTCGGCAGGGTACCGGTTTCCGGGGCCCCGGCGGCAGGCCGCGCGGCCGCCGGGGGCGCCCGCGGTCAGCCCTCGAAGCGGTATCCCATGCCCGGTTCGGTGATGAAGTGGCGCGGGTGCGAGGGGTCCCGCTCGAGCTTCCGGCGCAGCTGGGCGAGGTAGACCCGCAGGTAGTTGGTCTCGGTGCGGTACGCCGGGCCCCACACCTCCTGGAGCAGCTGGGTCTGGCTGACCAGTCGGCCGGCGTTGCGGACCAGCACCTCCAGCAGGTGCCATTCGGTGGGCGTGAGGCGTACGTCGGTGCCGTCCCGGTTGACCTTCTTGGCGGCGAGGTCGACGGTGAAGCTCTCGGTGACGACCAGCGAGTCGTCCTCACCCGCCACCGGCTCGGCCCGGCGCACGGCGGCGCGCATCCGGGCGAGCAGCTCGTCCATGCCGAACGGCTTGGTGACGTAGTCGTCGGCGCCGGCGTCCAGGGCCTCGACCTTCTCGTCGGAGGCGTGCCGGGCCGACAGCACGATGATCGGCACCCGGGTCCAGCCGCGCAGACCGCGGATCACCTCGACGCCGTCCATGTCGGGCAGGCCCAGGTCCAGGACGACCACGTCCGGGTGGCGGGCGGCGGCCAGCTCCAGCGCGCTCGCGCCGTCGTGGGCCGCGTCGACCTCGTACTTGCGGGCCTTGAGGTTGATCACCAGCGCGCGGACGATCTGCGGTTCGTCGTCCACGACGAGGACCCGGGTCATGTGCGGGCTCCGCCTTTCAGGGCTGTCGGACTATCAGGGCTGTCGGATCTTTCGGACTGTGCGGCTCGGCCGGAGCCGCGACCCGCGGTGCCGGGCCGGCCAGGGCACGGACCGTGCGCCGCTGGGACGAGGGGCGGGTGGTGCGCCGCGGAGGCGAAGGGCAGGTGGTGCGCCGCGTGAGGTGGTGCGCCGCGGCGCCTCATGTGATCAGCTGCGACAGCGGGCCGTCGCCGTCCCCGATCGGCTCCTCCGGTTCGGGCGGCCGTTCGACGGCGGGCAGGCTGACGACCATCGTGAGACCGCCACCGGGGGTGTCCTCGGCGGTGACGGTGCCGTCCATCGCCTCGACGAAGCCCCGTGCCACCGCCAGTCCCAGGCCCACGCCGGCGCCGCGCGGCGCGTCCCCGTACCGCTGGAACGGCGCGAAGATCCGCTCCTTGGCGTCCTCGGGCACCCCCGGCCCGCGGTCCACGATCCGCAGCTCGACCCGGCCCGGCCCGCCCGGCTGCTCCAACGCGTCCGCCTTGACCAGTACCTTGACGCCGTCCGGGCTGTACTTGACGGCGTTCTCGACCAGGTTGGCCAGCGCGCGCTCCAGCAGTCCGCCGTCGGCCCGGACCATCGGCAGGGTCTCCGGGACCTCCAGCCGGACGGACTCCGGGGCCACTCCACCCAGCGCCCACGGCACGACCTCGTCCAGGTCGGTCTCCTGGATCAGCGGGGTGACGGTGCCGGTCTGCAGCCGGCTCATGTCCAGCAGGTTGTTGATCAGGTGGTCCAGCCGGTCGGCCCCCGCCTCGATGCCGGCCAGCAGCTCGGCCTCGTCCTCCGGGTCCCACTCCACGTCGGCCGAGCGCAGCGAGGTCACCGAGGCCTTGATGCCGGCCAGCGGGGTGCGCAGGTCGTGCGAGACGGCGGCCAGCAGGGCGGTGCGGATCCGGTTGCCCTCGGCCTCCCGGCGGGCCGCGGCGGCCTCCCGGGCCAGCCGGCGGCGCTCCAGCACGACCGCGGCCTGGGCGGCGAAGGCGCCCAGCAGCCGCCGGTCCTCCCCGGGCAGCACCCGGCCGCGCAGCACCAGGGCCAGGCTCTCCCCGACCGGCACGTCCACGTCGGCCTCCTCGGGCCGCTGCGGCGGGTGCGGGCCGGCGGTGGCGACCGGCGTCCAGGCGGCCATCCGCTCCGGGCGCTCCAGCAGCGCGGCGCTCTCCTGCCCGAACGTCTCCCGCGCCTGCTCCATCAGCGCCGTCAGCACCCCGTCCCCGTTCGGCGCACCGCGCAGGACCGTGCCGGCCAGCGCACTGATCGTCTGCGCCTCGGCCTGGGCGCGGGCCGCCTGGTGGGTGCGGCGGGCCGCCAGGTCCACCACGGAGGCGACCGAGCAGCCGACGACGGTGAATATCGCCACCGCCATGATGTTCTGCGGCTCGTTGATGGTGAAGGTGTGCAGCGGCGGGGTGAAGTAGTAGTTCAGCACCGAGGAGCCGACCAGCGCCGATCCGATCGACGGCAGCAGCCCGCCGACCAGCGCCGCGCAGACCGTCAGCGACAGGAACAGCAGCATGTCCGTGGACAGGCCCAGCCCGCCGACCGCGGTCAGCACGAGCGCCAGCACCGGCGGACCGGCCAGCCCGATCAGCCAGCCCGCGATCGTCCTGGTCCGACCCAGGTCGGTGATCCGGCGGACGGGCACCGGGCCGCGCCGCCCGTGCCCGGCATGCTCGTGGGTGACCATGTGGACGTCGATGTCCCCGGCCTTCTGGGTGACCGTGGTGCCGACGCCCGGCCCGTACAGGAACTGCCAGCCGGGCCTGCGGCTCGTGCCCAGCACGATCTGGGTCGCGTTCACGCCGCGGGCGAAGTCCAGCAGTCCGGCCGCGGGATCGTCCCCCAGGACGTTGTGGAAGGAGCCGCCGAGGCTCTCCACCAGCGCGCGCTGCTCGATCAGCGTCTGGGGCGAGCCCGAGCCCGCCAGGCCGTCCGAGCGGGAGATGTGGACCGCGAGCAGCTCACCGCCGGAGACGCGGGCCGCGATCCGGGCGGCCCGGCGGATCAACGTCGCCCCCTCCGGGCCGCCGGTCAGGCCGACCACGATCCGTTCGCGGGCCTGCCAGGTGCCCACGATGCCCTGCTCGGCGCGGTACTTCTGCAGGTACTCGTCCACCCGGTCGGCGGTCCACAGCAGCGCCAGTTCGCGCAGCGCCGTCAGGTTGCCCGGGCGGAAGTAGTTGGCGAGCGCGGCGTCGATCTTCTCCGGCGCGTACACGTTGCCGTGCGCCAGCCGTCGCCGCAGCGCCTGCGGGGACATGTCGACCAGCTCGATCTGGTCCGCCCGGCGGACCACCTCGTCCGGGACGGTCTCGCGCTGACGCACGCCGGTGATGCCCATGACGGCGTCGCCCAGCGACTCCAGGTGCTGGACGTTGACGGTGGAGATCACGTCGATCCCGGCCGCCAGCAACTCCTCGACGTCCTGCCAGCGCTTCTCGTTGCGGCAGCCCGGGACGTTGGTGTGGGCCAGTTCGTCGACCAGCGCGACCTGTGGGTGGCGGGCCAGGACGGCGTCCAGGTCCATCTCGGAGAACCTGGCGCCCCGGTGCACCACCTGCTGCCGCAGCACGACCTCGAGCCCGGCGACGAGGTCCGCGGTACGCCGGCGGCCGTGGTCCTCCACGAACGCCACCACGACGTCCGTGCCGCGCTCCCGCCGCCGGTGCGCCTCCGCGAGCATGGCGCACGTCTTGCCGACCCCGGGGGCCGCCCCGAGGTAGATGCGCAGCCTGCCACGTCCCATGTGCACCATTCTTGATCCGGCCCCGTCCGGCGGCCATCCCCGGACACCTGTTCCCGTCCCCTTCGAGACTACGGCGTGAGAGGCGATTTTCCGCTGATCAGTGCGCTGATCACGTGGTTTTAGCGGCATATTGACGGAGGAGCAGCCACTCGGCGGGGATCCCGCAGGGCAGCGCGCCGCCCCTGGTCAGCCGGCCCTGCCGCGGGACTCCTCCGGTACTCCGGCCGATTCCCACGGTGTCCCGGAAATGCGAGAAGGCCCTGCCCGGGAACCCGGGCAGGGCCTTCTCAGAAGAATTGTTCGGCGGCGTCCTACTCTCCCACAGGGTCCCCCCTGCAGTACCATCGGCGCTGTGAG